>JBBQNY010000001.1:0-68970 GCA_038330365.1 Lysobacterales bacterium
AGCGTGTCGTCTCATGTCAGAACCCCGCGCACACGTTGGTGTCCTGCGAATTGAGGAACGGAGCCTGCGGGCACTGAACGTACCTGAGACGCGCCCCTTGCGGCACCAGCTGGTCGGATCGTCGCGCAGCGGGTGCATGACCGATGGTTCCAAGTCGAAGGCCCGCGCGCGCCAGACCGAGGAAGGAAACCATGTCGTCCTGGTCCACACCGTCGCCGGAAACGCCGAGCCCGCCCACGAGCTGGTCACCGCGGAAAATCGGCGCGCCGCCGGGAAAGATCTGGATGCCGTTGCGGGCGCGGCCATTCGGCAACCCGGTGCAGTTTCCGACCACCTGAAGCAGCGTTTGACCGGCGCTGAGCGTGCCGTCGCGGAAGCCGATGTAACCGGTCAGGATCGAGACGATCTTGTTGTAGACGAGATCAAGCTGGAGGCCATCCGAGAACGGGCTCCAGTTGGGGAAGGGTTTGGAGAAGGGTCCGTTGCGCGTGCCGATGATCCCGTCGGGAAAGTACGGTCGCGCGATGTTGGAAATCGCCCGTGGAGTGAACGCCCAGATGCCGTCGCCGAACAGATTGGGCAACCCGAAAAAACTGCGGGCATCCGCCAGGTAGTCGGCGAAGCGGACGCGTATCGTGCCGGGAGTTCCGTCCGGATTGAGATAGACCACATCCGGAGTAGCTGCCAGCGCCGCAGCGGTGCCGGGATGCGTGAAGAGAAGTGCCGTGCGGGCCTTCTGCACCGAGACATCGAGGCCGAAGACCGGGCCGTCGCGTCCGCGTGCCAGTCCGAGGATATTGCCGTTGAGATCCACCACCGTCACTGAAACGCGCACCTGCGATCCCAATGGCCGCCGGATCTGCGCGCGCGATTCGCTTGCGACGCCGAGCGCCTCGTCGATGATCGCCTGGACTTCAACCTGGGTCAGAGAACCGGATCCTGGTCCGCTCGCGGAGCGCGGCGGAAAGCGGTTCTGATTGAAGTTGTCCACGAGTACGAAAGCATCGCGGTTGGGAAAGGTACCGGTGTCCTTGCGGATGCCCGATGCGGGATCGCTGAATACGGTTCCGGTCTTGAGACCCGTGGCGGCCACGAAGAACAGCGGCACGTCGAACACGGAACCAGTTGCCGCACCCAGCGTCGAGAACGCAGGTGCACCTGCCGGATCGCGTGCAAGGTCCGAGAACATCACGTCGCTGAAGCGGAATGTCTTGCCGTCGATCGTGATGCGATCGCCGCGACGATCCACTGGCGCACCGAAACCGAACGTGCCTGCCGTCGCGATCAATTCGTCAAGGTCACGGTCGAAGCCCGAAATGTCGAGATCGAGTCCGTAAATCCCGTCGGCCATGACGCCGATGCCACCGACCACCGTGCCGCCCTTGTAGAGGGGCAGTCCACCCGGATCGGCCGACAGTCCGAGCGGCGCGGGTTTTGGACCCGTTGTGAGCGCTCCGGCAGAGCCGAGCAGGCCGAGTACCGGAGCGGGCAGCGTGATGAGGTCGGAACAGGCAAGCGATGAGAACTGCACGCCGAACAGCGGGCCCGACGGAGCATTGAACTCGCGCGGATTGAAGTGCTCCTGCACGATCTGGTTGGCGGTTCGCGACGAGAAGGCGTTGCCCTCAGAAGACAGGAAGCCTCCCGTCACGGCCTTGGAAATAGCCGCGAGCTCTGCCGGAATGATGGAAATGCCGTCCAGGCCTCCCACGACGCCGCGTTGCGAGGTGATGGTCACGGTCGCGTCGGCGCCGGTCATCCGATAGACGCCGAGCACATTGCCCACGCGGTCAGTGACGGCAATCGTCGCGCGTGCGTTCTGCGCCTGCGCTTCGTTTACCGCCTGCGCGATGACGCGACCGACCTCGGAAGGATCGAGGAAAGAGGTGCTGTTGACGCAGGAACCGTCGCATTCGGGAGGCGTGGTATTGGGCGGAGCGGGGGCGGGCGCAGTACCCACACTGCTGCCGGAATTGCCGCCACCACTGCAGGCCACGAGACCGCAGAGAAGGCCGCCAATTAGAACGGAACGGTTTGACCAGTCGCGCATCTTTCCCCCTTCATCGTGATGTCGTCGACATCGGCGATGGCTCCCAATGACCCCGATCATACCCGTGCAGACGGCGGATCAGTCAAGCCTGCCGAATTCGAAATGCACCGATACCAATGAAAACACAAACACCTTCGACGCTTCGCGGCCAATTCAGGGCACCCATTCGTTCCCTTCAGAGTCCGATCCGTTGTCGGTACCGAAACCATTGCGCGATGACGCACGTGCATGCCCGCAGGGTCGAGCGCGCAGACCTTCCACAATCCAGGGACTCGTTGACCGATGCCACGTCAGCGGCAACGCAGTCAGGGACTGGAAACAGGAACGGCTGCGGCCGCGGCTTCGCGGGCATTGCGCTGCAGATCACCCATCAGCTGGTAGGGCGAATCGTGGAATCGATGACAGGTGATGCACGTGGACTCCACCACATTCGTCGCGGCCTCGCCGCCGTGGCATTGGCGACAATTGTCGATGCCGGGAATCAACAGGTCGGTGCTCGATTTCGAAGTCGCTGCGGCGTGGCAATCGCCACAGGCCATGGTGGCGTGACCCGAATGCGGGAACAGTGATTTGGCGAACCAGATACCCGAGACCCGAACCGGATCGATGTGCCACAGGTCCTGCGCCTGGCCGTCCGTGCGCGTCACGGTGTGACAGACGTTGCACGCACGACCCGTGAACAGGCTCTCGCCGATCTCGCTTGCACGCCTGCTGGCCCAGGTACGCGCTTCGACCGTTTGCGCCGGGGTCAGCGGCTGGCCGGGCCGACGACGCTGCTGCACGAACATGGGCGCGCGCGCGTCTTCGTAGCCGCCGGCCAGCGCCCGGCCCGCGTAGTACTCATCGAGCATGGCCAGGATTTCCGGGACCTTGCCATGCGGCACTTGGCGATCCGGCGCAAGCACGTCGAAGTCGAGGCGATGACAGCTCTGGCACATGGTTTCGAAGTCCACCGGCAGCATGCGCGCGCCGCCGGGCTCGGCAGCGTGGCACGACCCGCACTCGAGACGACGCAGTCCCTCCGGGCCCTTCAGCCCTTCGGCGCGCAGATGCAGCTCGTGCGGGAAGCGGATGCCGGAAGCTTCGCGCAGGCCGGGCTTGAGCTCCACGCGCTTTGGTGCGAACCGTCCTTCCGCGTCCCAGCCGGGCAGATTGACCTTCACGGGCGGATGCGCGGTGCCGAAGTCGGCGGCGTCGATGAGCTTGGTGGCGTTCTTGCTGCGCGCCTGCAGATCGGAGTGGCAATCCGAACAGAGCGACTGTTGCGCATCGATCAGTGCGGTGGCGCCGTTGTGATCGCGATGGCAATGTGCGCACCGCGTATCGCCGAGCTCGGGCAGGTTGAAGCGCTTGGGATCCGCGTGCGCGGCGATGGCTCCATGGCAGGCGCCGCAGGCTTCATCGCGAACGGGCTGGAAGGGCTTTTCGTGGCAGGTCTCGCAGCGCGCGCCGAAGGGGTGATGTGCACGCGCCAGCTCACCTGTCTGCCACGAAACGCGGCTGGTGAGGGGAAAGGCATCGAGCAGCGGGCGCGTCTGCGGCACGAAGTGCGCGAACATCGGCAGCAGCAGAAACAGCAGCGCCACGCCGGCGAACAGGATCCATGCCGGGCGGCGCTTCGACAGCCAGGTGTCCGCAAGCGTCTTGTTCATCGCCTGGGAGGAAACGCGTGACTCGTTGCTCTCCAGCGGGCTCACTTCGACCGCGCCGTCAAAACCCTTGGGCACGTCCAGGAGTTTCAGACGAACGCCGCCGAGTTCCATGATGGAGCCGCGCTTCACAATGGCGTTGCGTTCGCTGCGACCGTCGACCCGCACGCCAGTCACGACCTTGGATTCGATTCGGGCCTTGCCGTTGCCGAGCGCGGTCAGAGTCGCGTGCGCCAGCGCCGCGCGCAGGTCGGTCAGGGCCACGACCTGGTCCGCGCCGCGGCCGATGGTCAGCGTGTCGCCGTCGAACGCGAAGTCCTGGTAACCGACGTTGCCTTTGCCCTTGCGGGTTATGCGGCGTACAAACCAACGCATGCTTTAAGCGTCCTACCAGTAGAAGAAGACAATGATGATGTGCGCCGTCAACGCTGCCAGCAGCGCGAACGTCAGGGGCACATGTACGTACAGCCACAGTTCCATCAGGGACTGCAGCTGGATGTCGCGTCCGACCCGTGAAGCGAGGGATTTCTTGCGCGAAAGTGCGTCAACCAGCTTGCGCATGCCCTCGGCCTGGGTGTCGGTCGCCTTGGCGGCGAGGAAGTCCACCATCGCGTACATGGTCGGCATTTCCTGTGTCTTGGGCTCGCCGGCCTGGCCTTCCTTTTCGCGCTTCTCGAGCGCGTCGCGTACCTGACGGAGCGCCTGTTCGGAGGCATCGTTGGTCCGCAGCATCTCGAGCACGCCACCTCCGAAGTGGGTGTTGTCTATCGATCGGGCCACGATGGCGTGCAGGCGCGCATCGATTCCATCCGCGAGTTGCAGAGATTGCTGGTCGAGACTGGATATTTCCTCCAGCATGGTCTGGCGTGATGCGTTCTCGCGATTGCGCGTCATCAGCGCGGGATAGCGCAGGTAGGCAAAAACGCCGAAGAACCCGGACAGGATGACCAGTGTCATCAGCGTGAATGCCAGCGTGTGGACATTCCAGCCGAACTGGAATCCCGAATGAAGCAACGCGATCAGTAGCAGCGCCGTGCCCAGGTACACATGCGCCGAGAGCCAGCCACCGACCGAACCAAAGTTGCTCGCGTACGCTCGCTTGCGCAATCCAAAGGTCGTCAGCCAGTAGATCAGCAGCGCACCGATGGTTCCGAGCGTGTAACCGAGCCAGGTACCGCCGTTCGGATGGGGCGATGGGTCGTGCCAGATATACGCCACGATGCTGCCGAGCAGCAAAACCAGCGCGACCCAGAGATAGCGCTTGTTGGCGTAGGTGAGGAAGGAGTCATGCATGAGGTTGAGCGATCTCCCTGAGGGTCCTTGTGCAGCGCGATGGATCGGACTTCATCGACGCGACTGCGCATAGGCCGGGAATTCCTCGGGCGAGATACGCACTGCAGCGCCCGTTGGACACGCTCGGACACAGGCAGGCCCACCGGCGAGATCCTTGCACATGTCGCACTTGACGGCTTTTTTCGGCGCATCTTTCTTGGCCGCGGCGGTTTTCGCGTCGAGCTTCACTTCGCCCGGTCCCGGCCCCGCGCCGAACATGAGCCAGGAAAGCAGTCCCGGTTTCGTCGGCGGCTTGGACGCCATCTGGATCACCCCGTAGGGGCAGTTGCGCTTGCAATTGCCGCATCCGATGCAGTTGTCGGCAATGAAGACTTCACCATTGGGCGCCCGGTGGATGGCGTCCGGCGGGCAGTCCTTCATGCAATGCGGATGTTCGCAGTGGCGGCAGGAGGTCGGCACGTGGATTTCCGCGAAACTCGGTCCGGCTTCGCGGTCGAGCCTTGAGGTACCCGCGTGCGTCTCCGCGCAAGCCTTCTCGCAATTGTCGCAACGCACGCAGAGCGACTCGTCGATCAACAGAATGTCGGTCGCCTCACCCGCTCCCTGCGAGATGAGGAACGAGATCAGGTCGCCACCCGTAGGCAGATTCTGCAGCGCCAGGTTGGCGGCCGCTCGCTGGCGATATTCGGACTGGATCCGCAGTCGCAAAATCGGGTTCTTCAGCATCAGTTCCTTGAATGCAGTCCCGTCAACGCGAACGGTTTCCGTGGCGATCGCGGCGGTAGCGGTGGCAGTGCGTTTGCCTTCGCCCATCATGGTCATCTCGCCGACGTAATTGCCGGCTGCGACGTACGAGAGCACCACCTCGCGTCCACCGATTTGCCGGGAGATGGTCAGCGAACCCACGCGCACGAGATGCAGGGAATCCCCTTCCTCGCCTTCCCGAAACAGCACGTCGCCGGCCTTGAACTTCTCGATGCGCGCCTCTTCGACCACGGAAGCAAGCTCGGCGTAGGAGGACTCCGGTGCGAAGCGACTCTGGATCGCGCGCAGAATGAAGATCGAATCGATTTCGCGCTTGATCGCCTCGACCGAGTTGATGAGCTTGTTCATGGACCGGCGTGGGGTCTCCACCAGCACGCAACCGGCGCCGGCGAGGACGGTGGCGGAGCGACGGCGACCCGAGATGAGACTCATCTCGCCGAAGAATTCACCACTCCCGAGCGAGACACGTTTCTCCTCGCTGATCACGACGTCCACCTGGCCATCGACGATGGAATAGAAACTGTCGGTGTAGTCGTTGCGGGCGAAGATCTCTTCACCCGGTGCGGGTGTGCGGATCTCCGAGTCCAGCATGAACTCGCGCAGCTGCAGTGGCGTGATGTGCGAGAGCAGGCGAACATTTTTCTGCACGCGTTCGAGCGCCACCTGGACCGTTGTGAATCCGGGCATGCGACCGAACTTGCTGCGCAACAGCGGTTCGTCCGCGGGTTCGATGGGGTTGCCGAGAATGTGCTCGACAACTTCGTAACCCTGGTTCATCGCCTGCTTGATGAGCGGATAGCCACCCAGCGCGCCCACGATGTAGAGACCCGGAACGTTGGATTCGTATTTCGGACTGATCGCGGGAACCGAGGCGGGATCCTTGTTGGGGAATTCCACGCCACAGCCCTCGACGAAAGAGCGGGGGGCGGTGGCGCCGAGCCGCGCGATGATGCGGTCCAGCGCGATTTCGGCCTTGCCGTTCGGGGTGGCGAGCGCCATGCGGCCCGGCTTCTTGCCGTCGGTGACCGCTTCCACCAGTTCGGGCGCAGAACCGAAGTAGCACTCGATGCGCCCTTCCTCGATCGCCTTGGTGATCGCGGAGAGATTGCCCTCCTTGGCGCGCGCGAACTCGTCGCGGCGGTTGATGATGATGACCTTGTTGTGCTCGGCCAGCGCCACGGCATTCTCGATGGCCGCGTCGCCCGCGCCAACGATGACGATGGTCTCGCCTTCGTATTCGTCCGGATCGTCGAGCTGGTACTGCACGAACTCGAGGTCTTCCCCCGTCACACCGAGTTTGCGGATGTTGCCCTGCAGACCGATGCCCATGACCACGGTGTCGGCTTCAATCTCGCGCCCGTTGGTGCATTCGAGCGCGAAATGCCCATCGGGCTGCCGCTGTATGGACTTGACCTCGCAGCCGTGGGCGACGTTCGTCTTGTGTTGCGCGATGCCCTGGTCCCATTCACCGAGGATCTTCTCGCGCGTGCCGGCGGCAAAGGTAAGCGGAGAACGCAGCGGCAGCGCGTCTGGCTCCGCCATGACGTGCTTGCCCTTCTGGTACCGGTAGATCGTGTTGGAGAGGTGCGGCTCGCTTTCGAGCAGAATATGGTTGACCCCAAGCTCGGCGGCGCGTGCCGCGGCGCTCAGTCCGCCCGGCCCGGATCCGACGATGGCGATCCGAAATCGCTCTGTCATTCAAGTCCCCCCTTCTTCGCCAACCCATGATAGACCCAACCGGCGGCATGAATGCGAGCGTCTGGCGCACGCGCGCATCGGGATTGCGGATTGGAGGCATTCTCGGCCATGCTTGCCGTCCGATATCCGACGGGCGTTCGCGCCACGGCGGATCTCGCATGCACGGGTTCGTGGAAGTCTCTCGTCCGCGCTCCCCTCGATCGCCACACTTGCGCAGGGTTGCACTTCATGAGTCAGCGTTTCGCCGAGTTCCAGTCCGGCCTGCCGCGCTCGGAGACGGCCGGCGACCCGGTGTTGCCGGTCGACACAAAGCGGGTGGGTGCATGGATCGACGCCTTGCCCCTCGCCAACGCGCCTGCGGCCACCAGCCAGCTGCTTGATGGGCTCTCACGCCTCAACCGGCAGTCGGTTGCAGGCACGGACCGGCTCGCGGTGATGGAGCTGATGCGGCGACCCGTGCTGATGATGAGCGAGGTGCTTGACCGGCAGGTCATCGGGGCGAGCTTTCCTCTGCCGGCCGCCAAGGTCGCCATGGCCGGCCAGCTCATTGCGCTGCAACACGGGTTGGCTGTCGGCTATCGACTGGCGCTGCGCGAGATTGCGGGTGCCGACGGGCGCATCTCCTTTCTCCGCGGCAAGGCGGCCACCACCGCGGCAGTGCGTGGCAGCCTGCATCTCGCCGAGCTTCTGTGTCGCGATTACCTGATCTACGCGAGCCCGGCGCCCGGTGCCTGGCGGGATCTTCACCGGCTGCATGCCTTCGCCGAGGAAGCGGGAATTGCCGGCAAGTCGCTCGAGGATCCCTTGCGAAAGGATATGGAATCCTCCACCAGCATCAATTACATGACGGCACTGCTGCACGCGCTGAGCAACCCGTACCGGATGTCGCAGCGCGATATCGTCGATGCATTCGGGGTTGCGCGCATCCTCGCGCGGCAAACGCGCTTCGACATCGGCTGCACCGGCTCCAACAGTTTCGTGGTGGCGCCAGGCGAGGATCAGGGCCCCGGCTATCTGCCGGAAGAGCGCGCAGTTGCGGACGCCGCCGCGCTCTGCGTCGATCTCGAACCGGTGACCGCGTGGTTGGATCACGAACTCACCGGGCGGGCGATCGACGAACCTTTCGTGCTGCGCACCAAGGGTTCGGCGTCGATGTCGGTGACTCCGGAGGCGCTCACCCGCATGGTCTCGAACTGGCGACCGGCGCCGGAGCGCGAGCACCAGAGACTGTCCGCGGGACATCAGCTCGACACACTGGTCGGATTGTCCGCGCTTCACCATGCACTCGCGGGCGGCCTGGATGCCGATGCCATCGAACGCAGTTTCGGTGGCGAGTCCAGGCGCATTGGCGTGCAATCAACTGCCACCTGGAGCGAGCGCTACGGCGAGCCGCAACGTCCGCAGCGCCATGCCGCACGCGTGCTCGACCAGAGTCTCGGCGGCTACCGGCTGGAATGGGACAACGTGGTCGGAGCGCGCCTCAGGGTCGGTGAAGTCGTGGGACTTGCTCCGGCCGGGCTGGCAGATGATGAGACCGACTGGATGGTGGGGCTCGTGCGCTGGATGCGCATCCAACCCGATGGCAGCGTCGATGCCGGGGTCGAGCTGCTTTCGCGACAGGCCCGGGCGGCGGCCCTCAGTACCTACGACGCGCAGCAGCGCAAGTCGCAGCCGCTGCGGGCGATCTCGATGCGTCCCAGCAAGGGCGGTGACGAAACGCGCGAAGTACTGGTGCCCAATCGCGTCGATCGCGGCGTGGTGATGTATCGACTGATCACGGCCCCCAATCCCTACGATCCGCTCGACGAGGCTTCACGCGAACGATTCGATGCCATGGACCCCATCGAGAACAACGGCGCCTACCTGCACGTTCGGACATCGCCACGGGATTCCGGGACCTGACCGGCAGAAATCGACCCGCAAGTCGGTCGGCGCCGGCTCACCGCCGATAGACTTGAGGACTCTCTGAAATTTTTCAGAGAATTCCCGAGTACCTGGATACCGATGAGTTCCGCTTCCTCCAGCGCACCTGCATCTGTTGCCGCTACGGCATCGCCCGCGGTCGGAAATAATGCTGTAGACGCCTTCGAGGGGCGACGGCTGCGACGCAGCGTCAACATCGCTGGCGTCGAAGTCGGTGGCGGCGCGCCCGTCGTCGTGCAATCGATGACCAATACCGACACGGCCGATGTGGATGGCACCACCCGGCAGGTGGCGGAACTCTGGCGCGCAGGCTCGGAGCTGGTCCGGATCACCGTGAACACGCACGAGGCCGCCGCTGCTGTGCCCCGTATCCGCGAGAAGCTGGACGCACTCAATGTGCGCGCTCCGCTGATCGGCGACTTCCATTACAACGGCCATGAATTGCTGGCACGGGAACCGGCCTGTGCCGACGCGCTGGCCAAGTACCGCATCAATCCCGGCAATGTCGGCTTCGGTCGCAAGCGGGATACGCAGTTTGCCGCCATCGTCGAGCAGGCCATCGCCCGTTCGAAGCCGGTCCGTATCGGCGTCAACTGGGGCTCGCTTGACCGCCAGCTGGCAGCGCAGCTGATGGACGAGAATGCGGCACGCGCGACTCCCTGGCCGGCCGATGCCGTGTTGCGGGAGGCGCTGCTGCGTTCCGCGATCGACTCGGCCGAACGCGCGGTTGAACTCGGCCTCGCGCGCAATGCGATCGTCCTTTCCTGCAAGGTTTCGGGCGTGCCTGACCTGATCCGCGTCTATCGCCAACTCGCGGATCGCTGCGACTACGCGTTGCATCTGGGATTGACGGAAGCCGGCATCGGCAGCAAGGGCATTGTCGCCTCGGCGGCGGCGCTTTCGATTCTGCTGGGCGAGGGCATCGGCGACACTATCCGCATGTCACTGACGCCGGCGCCGGGAGAATCGCGCACACAGGAAGTGATCGTTGCGCAGGAACTGCTGCAGACCATGGGGCTCAGGGCATTCGTCCCCATGGTCACGGCCTGTCCGGGTTGCGGCCGCACCACCAGTGAATTCTTCCAGCACCTGGCGCAAGTGGTACAGCAGCATGTACGTGCGCGCATGCCGGAGTGGAAGCTTGCCCATCCGGGCGCGGAGAACCTGACGCTGGCCGTCATGGGCTGCGTCGTCAATGGTCCCGGCGAGAGTCGTCACGCCCATATCGGTATCTCATTGCCGGGCACAGGGGAGGCGCCTGTGGCGCCCGTTTTCATCGACGGCGAGAAGGCGATGACGCTGCGCGGCGATGCAATCGCGGAAGAGTTTCTGGGTGTGATCGACGACTACGTCGCCCGCACCTACGTGCCAACCCGCTGACGCCAGCGTGCAACCGCGGGATCACGCCAGCGTGTTGGCGTCGGCCGCGATGGCGCGCCTGGCCAGCACGGCTTCACGGTGCGCGATATAGGCGTTGGCGCCAAACACGACCAGTACTCCGGCGATCGTCCAGCGATCCACCACTTCGCCGAACAGTGCGAATCCCGCCAGAGCCACAATCGGCAGCTGCATGAAACTGATCGGTGTCAGTGCCGACACCTCGCCGATCCTGAAAGCCCGGGTCCACAGCATGTGCCCGGCCGTACCGAAGGCGCCGGTGACGATGACCCAGAACCAACCATTCGGGTCCGGCCACGTCCATACCCACAGCGCGGTGGGCAAGGACAGGGGCACCCACAGCAATGTGGTCATCAGCACGATCGCGTCGGGTCGCTCGGTGCGCGAGAGGAACTTTATGCTGATGGCGGTGCAGGCGCTCAGCAGAGCCCCCATCAGTGCCGCCAGCATGCCGGGAGAAACGCTGGTGAACCCGGGCCGCACGATCAGCAGGATGCCGGCGAAGCCGATGAGAACGGCACTCCAGCGGCGTGCCCGCACCGTCTCCCCGAGTGCGACGGTGGCACCGATGGTGACGAACAGGGGCGTCGCATAGGAAATCGACACAGCTTGAGCGAGCGGCAGCTGCGAGATGGCCCAGAAAGTGCAAAGCATGGACGTCAGTCCGATCACGCAACGCGCGAAGTACAGCGGCAGTTTGCGCGTCTGCAGGAGACCCGGGCCGTGGCGGAAGAGCAGTGGCAGCGCGAACACCAGCCCGAAGAAATTCCGGAAGAAGGCCACTTCGAAGGCATGCATCTGCTGTGTCGCAAGCCGGATGCAGATGGTCATGAAACCAAACATGACCGTGGCCGCCAGCATCAGACCTGCGGCGCGCATTGGTCCTGGCCTTGCGGTCATCCGTGATGGATTCGGCGCATCAATCCGCGCACCACGCCCTGCACGCGTGCCCTTCCGGGCATGATGCGGCGCGGGGGAGCAGGCGGTGAATCGCTTTCCAGTACCAACAAGTCGCCGTCGTGGCGGAGCCGTCCGATCAGGTATTCGCTGTCGTCGATGGCGATGGCGACAAGATCGGACTCCACCGCTTCGACGCCCGCCGCAATCACCAGCAGATCACCCGTGTGGATTCGGAGATGCGCCCAGCGCTCGCCTTCTACGGAGAGCAGGAAGCCCTCGGGTATTGCGCCCATCCACGCGGGCAGGCGCAGCGATTCATAACGTCCCAGTGCCGACATGCGTCCGCTGGAGTCGACCCGACCCAGCCACGGCAGCCTGGCCTCCGGCATCTCCCTGTTGCGTCGCAAGCGGACGCCCCGTTGCTTGCCCAGCATCGGCTCCACGAATCCCGCCTCCGTGAGGGCGACCACCTGCTTGTGCAAAGAGCCTCGCGATGCCAGGCCGAGCTCCGCGCATAGCTCAGCCAGTGTGGGCGCGCGCGATCCGTGCGTGCTGCGTGTCCTGAGATGTTCAAGTAACGCCTGCTGCCGGCGAGTGAGGGCGACACCGCCTTCGCCACTCGCAGGTTGCGGCGTGTGGGGACGCGGACGGCGGATTGGGTCGCCGGACCCGGGGGCATCCCGGTCTGCAACGGATGGATCGCCGGGAATCCCATTGCCCTCGAGCCGGGCTCGAGTATTCGCGGGCGGTATGGGGAGTTTCTCCGGTGCGGCGCTCTCGCTCTGGACGGATGGCCGTGCGGATGCGCCTCGATCCGAAGACAGGTCAGCAGGCGGGCGGGTCGCGTCGTTCCCGCTGGCAGGGGCGCCTGCCGCCGGCACGGATTCCGCGGGCAGCTGCGATGCTGCTGGGCCCGACGTCCAGAGATCGAGCTGCGGGACGTCGCGGCGCCGACGCCGGCGCCGCGGCGGCGAATCGGGCGGCGGCGGCTTTGCGGTAGTCATTTTGAAAACCGACAAGGAACGAACGGGAAGCATTGTACGCCGGCTCTCTCTTCCATTTCACGATTCCGAGCATCCGGTTCCCCAGCCGCCGCTTCGATCCACCCATTTCCGGTCTATCGGCATTGGGACGCTCTCCGGGTGGCTGCAAAAAATCATTCGTGATTTCCGCGCAAGCGCACTGTTGTCCGGAACGTGTTCATGGCGCGTTGCGTCGAGATATTCACGCCACACTCCCACACTTGTCATTCCCGGTTATTCGGGAATGACGAGTGATCTTTGTTCCGGAGTCTGCAGACGCATCAGCGTCCGCTGCTGGGCACCAGTCGGAAAGGCAGCCGCGCGAATCGTGACTGGGCGTCGATCGCCAACAGCTCACGTTCGCCCGTACCCGCCAGGCTCAACCGGAGCGTGCGCTCGGCCGGCAACCGCGCGACGTGTTTGCCATCCAGCAGCCAATCCACGGTTCCCGACGCGCCCAGCGCACGTACTTCGATGCGTGGTTCACGGCCGCCGGGGGCGCGCACGAGTTCGGCGTTGGCCGGCAATCCGTCTATCGACAGCGAGTCCGATGGACCGGAACCACAGTCTTCGGTGCCCGTCCCGCGGCGACGATGCGGCGCCGGTACCCATGGCGCGAGTCGCGCCGGCCAGCTGACCTGCAACGGTACGCCGGCAGTGGATTCGCCCGAGCCTGCACAGGCTGAAGTAAGCAGCGGTCTTGCGCTGCGATCCTCGAAGGCAGCCAGCGTGGGTGGCGCGACCTGGTCCAGCAACCAGGCTTCCTGCCGCCGCAGGCACGCTCCGGCCGGCGTGTCGCTGGCGCGCAGGCCAAGCGGCCAGCAAATCTCGGTCTGAGACACCGCTGCGGGTCGCCCGCCAAACTGACGGTGCTGACCCGGCATGCCATCCGCAATGGCGAAAAGAAGCGGCAGGGCCGTGATCGCGCCGTAATGGCCAGGAAGCGGAGAGCCATCCGGTCGCCCAATCCAGACTCCGATCGTGTATTTGCCGGTGACGCCCAGTGCCCACGCATCACGGAATCCGAAACTGGTCCCCGTCTTCCATGCAAGATCCGGCCGTTGTCTCAGGTCCAGTCCGAGCAGCGCATCGCCGGGTCGTACGTGCGCCGCGAGGATGGAGCGTACGATCCAGGCGGCGCCCGGCGACAGCGCGCGCCGCTCAATCCGGGGCTGGTCGACAAGCAGGCGTGGCGATCCTGCAAGGCCGTCGTGGCTGAGCGCGCGATAGGCCCCCGCCAGCTCTTCGAGCGTTGTCGCGGTGCCGCCGAGGACCAGCGAAAGATTCGGCCGCGCACCGCGCGGCAAGCGCAGGTGCACTCCTGCGTTCAACAGGCGGGACGCAAACGCCTCGGGGCCCACACGCGCCAGCAGATCGACCGCCGGCACGTTGAGCGAAAGGCGCAGCGCGTCGGCAGCGGCCACCGGGCCGTTGAATGTGTCAGCGAAGTTGGCCGGCCGGTAACCGTCGAATGACTGCGGCACGTCCGCCAGCAGGCTCTGCGAGTGGATCAGCCCTTCTTCGAGTGCCATTCCATAGACGAAGGGTTTGAGGGTGGAACCGGGCGAGCGATGTGCCCGGACCATGTCGACGTGGCCCAGACGATCAGGATCGGCGAACGAGCCCGATCCGATGTACGCGCGGACGCCTAGATCGTCATTGTCGAGCACGATCACCGCAGCGGAGGTCTGTATCGGCATCGGTTCGATGTAGTTGCCGACTTTTTCCTCGAGCTCGCGTTGCAGCGAGGCATCGATCAGCGTGCGTATGACGCGCCGCCCTGGCAGCGCGCTATGCAGCCGCTGCGCCAGCAGGGCCGCGGAACGGGGCGGACGCAAGCGCCGCGCCGCCACAATCTCCTGGCGCGCGGAAGCAATCTGGTCCGTCGACCAGACCTGTTGCAACTCCAGTCGGCCAAGCACCTTGTCGCGCGCCTGCTGCGCAGCTGCGGCATGGCGATCCGGGCGCAAGCGACTGGGTGCCTGTGGCAGCACGGCGAGCAGCGCTGCCTCGGAATGACTGAGCTGCCGCGCCGGCTTGCCGAGATAGGCCCAGGACGCAGCTTCAACTCCCTGGACCGTACCGCCGAACGGCGCGAGATTGAGATAGAGCTCGAGGATCCGGTCCTTGCGCAGGCGCCGCTCGATCTGCAGCGCCCGGAGCATCTGGCGGAACTTCCCGGACACGCTCCGCGGTGCCGGATCGATCAGCCGCGCCACCTGCATGGTCAGCGTCGATCCTCCCGACACAACCTCGCCGTGTTGGATCGCCTGCGCCAACGCACGCACCATCGACAGAGGGTTGATACCCGGATGCGTGCGGAACCAGCGGTCCTCATAGCCCAGGAGGGCCTCGACATACAGCGGCGAGACGTCTTCGACCGACACGGGATAACGCCAGATCCCCCCGGATGCCGCGAAGGCGCGCAGCGGCGTGCCGTCCCGCGCGAGAACGATGGTCGCCCCCTCACGGCGCACGTCGGGGATCGGAGGCGGAAAGATCTGGTCACAGACCAGCGCCACCGCCAGCAGCATCGCCGTCACTGCGATAAAGCGCCGCCAACGGCGGATGCGCGTCTTTATCTGCGCGGGCACGGAGGTCGGCAGGTGGGACACGGTCGTCGGCTACGCCCCGTCAGGGCGGCACGATCTCGATCGTCGCGCTGGCGACGCTTCCCACTGCCCTCAGCTCTGGCCGGTACATGTCTTCGAACATGGGCGGTGGGTTGACGAACACGCCCGGCGAGACCGCGCGCACCAGGTAGACCAGTTGCTTCGTGCTACCGGGCCAGAGTTCCACGGCCGCAACGAAGCGGTCGTCCCGATATTCGGAATAGCGGACGTCGCCGGACGCCAGCGCATCGGCGACGGAAGTGCCTTCGATCTCGACCTCCTGCCATTGCGCAGGATCAACCAGGTTGAGGTTTTCCGCTTCCAGTCCGCCGGGCAGAAGGTCAGTCACCAACCCGTCGCGGATGCGTTGCGCCGAATCCAGCGTGAGTCGGACCAGCAGTGCCTCGCCTTCATGCAGCGCCTTGCCATCGTAGGGTTTGCCATCGGTCCGGAACCACTCGCGCTTGATCGACATGGCCGCCGATGAGGTCGGCTCGAAACGTGCCGGCACGCCCGCGGTATCGATGCTCGCGTACAGCGGACCGCTGCCTTCGGGCACAACGCGCAGGGCGCCCGCATTGCCCGCCCGGGCCGTTGCCGTGATGAGGCTGGATGCGACCACAGCGCCCGGCCCCTCCGCGCCCGTGATGACAGCGTTGATCGGCGCGCGCTCGGACGCCAGTGCAAGACCGAGACGGAACAGCGCCGTCTGTTCCTGGGTGGACAGATACAGTTTCCCGGACGAGCCGCGGCCGCCGGCGAGATCGCGCGCAAGCTCGATCGCGCTTGCATCGAACGCGGGGCGTCCGAGTTTGTGCTGGTGGGTCAAGGCGATCATGAGTGCCGTGTCGCGCAGAGGGCTGCCGTAATCGCCGAGCCAGACGCTTTCGGCTCGCCGGGGCGCCTTGAACGCCTCTTCCAGGGCCTTGGCACCGCGCTCTCGATCACCCTGCAGACTGAGCGCGATGCCAAGGTGGACCAGCGGCAGCCCCGACTTGAGCTTGCCGCGCTCGTTGTCGAAGATCGCGCGCAGCGTGCCGAGTGGCGCGCGCTGCACCCGGGCGAGAACGTAGGCCCCGTAGGCCATTTCGGCGACGCGCAGGTGTGCCGCGGATTCCGCGGCCTCGTAGTGCGGGCGTCCGCCGCCGAGCAGATCGCCCAGGATCCGGTCCAGCGCCTTGACCAGCACCGGCTCTGGAATCGCGAATCCGGCGTCGCGGGCATTGAGCATGAGCTCGACGATGTAGGGCGTCAGCCATGGCGCGGCTTCGCTCTCGCCGGGCCAGAACGAAAAATGCCCGCTGCCGTTCTGCATCGCCGACAGTCGCCCGAACGCATCGGCCAACTGGGCGCGCCGCACTTCCATGTCGCGCGCAGGCAAACCGAATCGTGTCGCGGCCTTTTCATCGAGCCAGATCAGCGGGTACGCGCGGCTGGATGTCTGCTCCGCACAACCGTACGGATAGTCGATGAGACCTTCGAGCGCGGCGGTGAAGGGCAGGGGCGGCAGGGTTCCGACAGAGATCCGGGCCGTGACCGAATCCGGCACGAAGCCGCTCAGCAGTGACGGATCAACTGAGATGGGAGCGGCTTCCTCGAGCACCCGCACGGCGCTGCGGCGCACATTCGGCCACGGCGGGCGTATCGCGATCCGGTACACGCGATCCAGATCAACGCCCGGCCCCGTTGCCTCGACGTGCAGCACGCCGACCCCGAAACTGCCGTTGGCGCGCAGCGCGTAGCCGAGCGTGGTGCGTTCGCCCTCCTTCAGTGCCACGACTTTTTCGCTGCCGTCCACAGCTACCGGGCCTTCGGCTCGCACACGTACGCGATAACGCGCGTCGGCTCCGGAAAGATTGGTCAGATCGAGCGTGAAGCGACTGCGGTCCCCCATCGCCAGTACCCGGGGCAGGCTCGCCTCCGCCACCAGCGGCGCGCGCACGATGGTTTCGGTCGCGGCCGAGCCGAAGCGATCTGCAGCGAATACCAGCGCGCTGACACGCAGCGTGCCATTGAAGTCAGGCACTGCGAGCTTGACCGTTGCGGCGCCGCGCGCGTCGAGTTTCACGGGCGCGTTGAACAGATCGACCGTGCGCAGCTCGGTGTTCGGGCGCCGCCCCTGCGGCAGCGCCGGCAGGGCGGCATCACCGCCGAAGCGCAGTCGTGCCTGGCGGCCATCGAGGGACTCGATTACGCGGCCATAGAGGTCGTAAGCCTGCGTCGCGAGGCCGCGTCTACCGAAGAACCAGTCCGCGGCATCGGGTACTGGATAGCGCGTGAGATTGACGACACCTAGATCCGCCGCCACCACGCGCATCTGGGCGGTGTGCCCGGCCAGTGCGGGCGCGGCGACACTGACCTGCATGTTGCGCTGCGGTCGCATGGTGGCCGCAGCGCGGATACCCACCGCGACGCGGCGGTCTGATCGCGCGAGCGGCACGTGCACGATGCCTACAGAGCGGTTTGGGGTAACCCGGTCGACGCTCGAGCCGGGACGGAAAACGATGGCCGTGAGATAGAGATCGTGACGTTGCCACTCGGGCTTGATGGGAATATCCACCACCGCGCCCGCCTTGACCTGCAGTGTGCGGCTCCACAGCAGATGATCGCCCTCGAGGAGAAGCAGCGCGGAGCCGGCGTGCGGCGGTGTAATCGTGACGCGCGCGGTCTGCTCGGCCACATAACTCACGCGGTCCAGCGCCAGCTTGACCTTGTCGGGTCGCGCCTCTGCGCCGATGTTCTGGTTGTCCCAGCCCCAGCCGGCATTGAATGGCAGGCGCGTGACGAGCCTCGTCGCTGGATCGACGACCTCGATGCGATATCCGCCCCACTCGACGGGCAGATCGAGCTGGCCGCGGCCGCCGGCAGCGAACGAGAGCTTCTGCTCGCTTGCCTGCTCGAAACGCGCGGTGTAGTCCGAGCGCCAACCACTGCCTTCGACGTGAGTCCAGTGCCAGTCGCGCCGCTCGCGGATCAACCGGACAACGAGGTCCTTTGCCTCCAGCAACTCGCCCGCCACGTTGCTTCGAATCACCTCGAAGCTGGCCTTGCCGTTGGCCGGCGATCCGTCATCCAGATCAAACCTCGGGCGGATGCCGATCAGTTCGGTGGCCGGCCACACGCTGCGCTTCAGAACCCGGTTGACCGCACGACCACCGGATTCGAAAACGCTGCCGGTGACCGCAAGTGCGACCGGCCCTGTCAGTGGAGTGTCTTGCAGTGGAATGGTTTCAAGGCCGGCGTGTCCACTGGTGTCCAGCTTGCCGTCGAACAGCTCCACCGGATCCTTCGGAAGTTGCATGAGCGCATCACCGAAATAGAAATCACGGTGAACATCGATCGCGTGCTGATCCGGAACGGCAACGAGTTTTGCGACGAAGCGGTTGCCACCCGCTGGCGCGCCATAGAGATAGTCGGCCTGGACCTCGATCTTGAGCGGCATCTTTGCGGCGAGCGGCGCCGTGTCGCTGTCCAGGTTGAGCTTCAGGCGCTCCGGCAGGAATTCTTCGACCCGAAATGCAAACGACTGGCCTTTTTCCGGTTTGCCCGGATCGGGGCTGAGTTCGAGTCTCCAGCGTCCCGTCGGCGCGTCGAGCGCAACGGTCTCCACAAATTCGAAATAGCCCAGGGCTTCGGGATCCAGCCGCCGGGTCGACCGCAGCCGCCCGTCGGGCTGGCGCAGCGTTGCGAACAGGGACTGCGGCCGCACGCTGGCGCCATCCCCATCACGCATCAGGGCGGATACGCGCAGCGACTCCCCCGGCCGGAACAGGTCCCGGCTCGACCAGGCGAATACGTCGATGTCGGTGTGACGGCGACCATCGATCGGAAATTCGGACAGGTCCAGGGCCGGCTGCGTGAACGACAGCATGGAGAAATCACTGCCTTGCGTTGCGCTCAGCAACTTCGCATCGCCGACCTTGTGAGCGAAGCGCGCCAGTCCGTGCACGTCGGTCGTCGCGCGTTCGATCCTGCCTGCCGCAAGCCGCAACTCCAGCGTGACGCCACCCTGGGGTCGGCCCGTCTTCAGCGATGCCGCGTGCAGCAGCATCGAATCGGCATAGGCACGCACGTGCAGACCGATGTCCGACACCATGAACATCGAGGTCTCGAAACTGCCGTCGAAACGGCCCGCCTGCTTCATCACCGCGAAGTAGACGCCCGCTTTCGCGAGCTCCGGAATGTCGCGCACGGGCAGGTGACTGACGCCGCGTTCGTTGCGTGGCGTGTCGATCACGAAACGATTGGTGTAGACGGACTCCGCCCATTTCGGCAGCTCCTCCAGTTGCCAGTAGCCGCGTTCGCCATTGCTGGCGTATTCGTCCACGAACTGCGCCAGCTGACCGTCGCGAACGCGGAAGAACTCCACGTCGACTTCGGGCACATTGATGCTGATTACGGGAATGCCGCGCGACTCGTGAGTGGGCAGAATGCTTCCCTGACTGGCGAATCCCACCAGCGACTGCACGTCACCGACGTCGATTACGTGATCGAACCCCTCAAGCGGCTTGCCCTGCGCGGACGCAAGCCCGGCTTTGGCGATCACCCGATACTTCTGATTGGGCTCCACGAACGGAAAGCGCAACACCCGTCCGCTTTCATCCAGCGACCAGCTTCCCTTGACCGCTCCGCCGTCAACCTCGGTGGTCTGCAGCAGCGCATCGAAGTTCTGGGTGGAGGCAAGCTTCTGTGAAAATTTCAGGGCGAGGCCGGGGCGGCCGTCGAATGATTCGGATTCGGCCTTTTCGAGCTTGAACGGAGCGGACACCGCAGCGGTGGATTGGGTCTCGCCGGCGCCGGCGTCCGTTCCGGCCGGGGCCGCCTTGTCGCGCGAACACCCGGCGAGAAGCGCGACCAGCAGCAGACCGGGCAGGAGGCTTGAGCGAAAACTCATTGCGGGTTGTTCCATGCCGGACTGCGGCGCAGTATAGGTCGCCGGCGCGGCTGACCGCGGGCCGTTTCAAGGCTGATTCCGGTGCTTCGAATGGCGTGCAAGGGTCAGCGGGCCAACGCGCGCGCAGTGCAGGCAAGGCACGCGCTGCTTCATGCACGCATTCATCGCACCCGATGAAGTGAGATGGGCACGTCACAGCTCCGGGCGACGTCTTGACTCGAATTCACTGGTTCCGGCGCGACCTGCGCCTTCGCGACAATGCCGCGTTTGCAGCAGCGTGCAGTGGCGCGGATCGCCTGGCATGCGTTTACGTGCACGCCCCGGGCGAGGAGGCACCCTGGCAGCCGGGAGCGGCCAGCCGATGGTGGCTGCAGCGCTCGCTGTCGGCGCTCGACGCTGCGCTGCGACGGCGCGGCAATTCGCTCCTGATCCTGCGGGGGCCGAGCGCACAGGCTCTCGAAAATCTGGCTCGCGGGATCGGTGCGGAGCGCGTGTACGCGACGGCTCTCGTCGACCCTGCAGCCAGGCTGCGCGATCGGAGCGTGCGGGACGCGCTCTCCGATTGCAGCATCGAGCTGGTCCTGCACACTCCGGATCTGCTGCGCGATCCGGACTTGTTCCGAAGCGGTAGCGGCACGCCGTATCGCGTATTCACTCCGTTCTGGAAGGCATTGCGTCGAGATCTTGCCGAGGTGCCGGCGCGGCCAGCTCCCGAACGGTTGCCCCGGCCCGATGAGCGCGCGGGTGCGGGGGTGACGCTCGAGTCGCTCGGGCTGCAGCCTGCAATCGAGTGGGATCGTGGGCTCCGCGCCAACTGGGCGCCGGGAGAGGTCGCAGCGCACGCGCAGCTGGACGAATTTCTGCAGGATGAGGTAGCCCGTTACGCCGTGGATCGCAATCGCCCGGACCTGCCCGGCACTTCGAGACTTTCGCCGCATCTGCATTTCGGTGAGATCACGCCCGGCCAGATCGTGCGCGCGATGGTGGCTGGCGCGGGGATGGAGCGTCATGAGTCCTTCCTGCGCGAAATCGGCTGGCGCGAATTCAGCCATCACCTGCTGTGGCATTTCCCGCATACGAGCGATGCACCGATGGATGCCCGATTTGCGGCGTTTCCGTGGCAGGAGCCGCCCGATCCCGAGCAGCTGAAAGCGTGGCAACAGGGTCGTACCGGCGTGCCGATCGTCGACGCCGGCATGCGCGAGCTCTGGCAGACCGGCTGGATGCACGGTCGTGTGCGGATGCTGGTCGCTTCCTTCCTGACCAAGAACCTTCGCCTGCACTGGCTACACGGTGCACGCTGGTTCTGGGACACGCTGGTGGACGCCGATCTTGCCAACAACAGCGCGGGCTGGCAGTGGGTCGCGGGATCGGGCGCCGACGCCGCGCCGTACTTCCGGATCTTCAATCCTGTCCTGCAGGGCACGCGTTTCGACCCGCGCGGGGATTACGTGCGGCGCTGGGTTCCCGAACTCGCCAACGTTCCGTCGAAGCACATCCATGCGCCCTGGATGATGGTCGAGGAGGAACTGCACGCATGCGCAATTGCCGGCACGGTTTACGCGCGACCGCTGCTCGACCTGGCAAGCAGCCGTCGGGCCGCGCTGGCCGCCTATGACAAGGTGCGCTTGTTACCGCGCGGCTAGGGTGCTCCGGCGCCCTGTTCAAGTCGCACCGCGACTTGCACGGTCGGCGGGATTACCATCGGGTCACGACAGGGGAGTGCTTGGATGCCGATGAGAATGCTGAGAGCGGGCAGCGAGCCCATGGCACGCGTCGACACTGCGTGGCTGCGGATGGAAGCGCCGACCAACCGGATGATGATCACAGGCGTCATGACCTTCGCTTCGCCGCTGGCGCTGGAGGATCTCAAGCAGGTGCTCACGCGACGGTTTCTTTCCTATCGCCGCTTCCAGCAGCGCGCCATCGACACCCCCGCCGGTGCGTTCTGGAGCGATGACGAGCACTTCGATCTCGACTGGCACCTGCGCGCGACAGCGTTGCCGGGCCATGCCGGCAAAGCGGAGCTGCAGCATCTGGTGAGCCAGCTCGCATCGAGTCCGCTGGATCATTCCAGGCCACTCTGGCAGTTCCATCTGGTCGAGCGTTACGGCGGCGGATCGGCGCTCATCACGCGACTGCACCACTGCTACGCGGATGGCATGGCGCTGGTGCAGGTCCTGCTTTCGCTGACCGATGTGGAGGCGAAGCCCACGCACCGCGTGGAGCTGGAACGCGCATGGCTCAAGCGTGACCGCGGTTCGGTGACCGAGCGTCTTCTGGAGCCGGCGCGCGCCGGCTTGCAGAACGCGGCGCATCTTGGCGGCAAGGCGTTCCACAAGGTGCGCGAACTGATGGATGACCCCGCCCAGGTCGAAACGCTGGCTCGGGGCGGTGGTGAAATACTGCGCGAACTGGCGATCGCACTGTCGCTCAGCGACGACCCCATCACGCGCCTCAAGGGCAGGCTCGGTCCAACCAAGCGGGTTGCCTGGGCCGAGCCCCTGTCGCTGGAGGAGGCCAAGACGCTTTCACGTGCGCTCGAATGCACCGTCAACGACGTGTTGCTTGCCGCCGCCGCCGGTGCATTGCGCGCATGGCTGATCGAGAACGGCGATGGTGTCGATGGCATGACCATCCGTGCCACGGTGCCGGTCAACCTGCGCCCGCTGGAGCATTCGCGCAAGCTGGGCAATCATTTCGGACTCGTGTTCCTAGATCTGCCCATCGGGGAATCCAATCCCCTGCGCCGGGTCGAGCGCGTGGCGGAATGCATGCGCGGGCTCAAGCGATCCAGGCAGGCTGCATTGACCTTTGGCTTGCTGGCTGCCGTGGGCATGGCGCCGGCGCCGGTGCAGCGGGCGGCACTCGAACTGTTCAGTCGCAAGGCGTCGGCGGTCGCGACCAATGTGCCGGGGCCGCAACAGCCCCTGTATCTCGCGGGCAGCCGGATTGACGATCTCATGTTCTGGGTGCCGCAGACCGGCTCGGTCGGAGTAGGCATCAGCATCCTGTCCTACAACGGCCAGGTCCATTTCGGTCTGATCGCAGACGCGCAGCGCATTCCGGATCCGCAAGCCGTGATCGAGCGGTTTGCACCGGAATTCGAGAAACTCATGCTGATCGCACTCATGGAAGACTGGGACGCACCGATCACCGCGGCCGACGCGCAGGCGACGCTGGAAAAAATGGCCTGAAGCCTGGGGATCCGAGAGTCCCTATTCAATTTGCGATTGCGCGTACGCGGCATCCAGTGCCTCCATCGCGTCGCGCGGCGGCAGCGCGGCGGCACGCCCGTAAGCAGCCGCGGCTTCGTCCTCGCGCTTGTCCCCATGCAGCGCAAGCAGCATGTTGCCGTGTTCGATGTGGGCGATTGGCGATTTTGGTCCGAGTTTGAGCGCGGCCGTCATCAGCGCTTCCGCGGTCGCCGCTTTCGCCCCGTAAGTGAGCCCAGCGATCAGTTTGCCGACCTTCGACACGATCTCGGCGTGATAGAGCGACAGGGCGAGCATGGCCTCGGCGTGCTTCGGCGCCCGCTCGAGCGTGGCGTCGAGGCTGGTCTTGACCTTGCCCGCCAGACCCTGGCTCAAGGCCTGCGCGATGGAAATCGCCTGGCTGTAACGACCAAGCGAGTAGGCGTGCTGGTAGTGCGTGTTGGGCGCCGCAGGCCAGGCGTCCGCAGCGATGGCTGCGCGTTCAGCTGCTGCCAGGTAATCGCCCGCCTGCTGTTTCGGGTCCTGCACGAGTCGCGTCGCGTGGATGGCCTGCGCGCGGCTGGCGAGGGAGGCGCCCCAGACGCCGAGGGCGTCGCCGCGGTCGAATGCATCGCCGAAGTCGCCACGATGGAACGCGCGCCAGGCATCCTGCGCCGCCATTGCGAGTGCTGCCGGCGTGAGCTTGATGCGGGGCTGCGGCGCGGACGCGATCGCAGCGGCCGCCCACTTCGCGTCGGGAAATGGTTCCCGGTCGCCCTCGTGCAGCGCCGCCCAGCTGGACTTCAAACGGTCGCCGGCAAACTCGAAATCGTGGCCGGTCGATGCAAATGGAATCCAGCGGGTACGGGCCATGGCAGTCGCTCGCGCAGGGCGGACCAGAATGCGGCATGCGTCGTTCGGCGGCAATGGCGAACGCCAAGGGAGCTCCCCAGGGTAGGGTGAATGCTCCATTGCGAGCGCCTACATTGGGTGCCTCAATCACGCAGTCCGGAAACCCTCATGGCGAGTAGACAGATCCGCAGCACCCCCAAGCGCAACCCGTCGGCGCGCGAAATGCCACGTCAAATCTGGCTCGCCGGTCTCGGTGCATTCTCTTTCGCCCGCAAGCACGGCCGTTCAACCTTCAACCGCATGGTGAACGAGGGTGAGTCAGTGCGCGTCGATGCCGGCAAGCTGGCGCGTCAGCTGGACCATGACTTCCGTCGTGCAGCCGGCGACGTGGCCACCCGCGTTCAGGCTGGCTACGCGCCACTGCGCAAGCGCGTGCTGGCGAATCTGCGCCAGACGGAGAAGAACATCGGGGCCGGTGCGGACGAGACGCTCGCGAAGGCGCGTTCGATCATTGACCAGTCGCGCGCCGAGCTCAAGCGCGTGCGCGACAATGCCCGCGCCCGCCAGCGGCGTGCGGATGCACCCGCCACCGCGCGCAAGACCGCGCCGCGTCGCCGCAAGGCCGCAAACGCCTGATCCCCGCCGCGATACTCAACGCGGCGCCGAGGAAGTCTTCCTCGGCGCCGCGTGCTGATTGCGATGAGGAGCCTGGGAACGTTTGATCGGAATCTCCCTGCTCGAGAGCGTTGGACGAGGGCCCGCGCCAAGGGCGCGCCACGAGCGATCAGCGATATCGATCCGTGGCTCGGACCAGCGCATCAGTGTTGCCCGCCTCGAAGGCCGAATGTCCGGCATCGCCGACGATCTCGAGTTCCGCCCGCGGCCAGGCCTGCTTGAGTTCCCACGCATTGGCCAGCGGACACACCACGTCGTAGCGGCCATGCACGATCGTGCCGGGTATGTCCGCCAGCTGCATGGCATCGCGCAGCAGCTGATTCTCCACCTCGAAGAACCCGCCGTGGACAAAGTAATGGCATTCGATCCGCGCGAACGCGAGTGCGAACTGCGCCTCGTCGTGTGACGCCACAAACTCCGCATCCGGCGTCAGGAAACTGGTGGCTCCCTCCCACGTCGCCCACGCGCGCGCCGCAGCCAGCCGTTCGTCTGCGTCAGCCGATGTCAGCCGGCGGTGGTATGCGGAAATCAGGTCATGCCGCTCGACCTCCGGAATTGCAGCTAGGAAATGCTGCCACGCGTCCGGATAGAGCCGCGACGCGCCTTGCTGGTAGAACCATTCCAGTTCCCAGCGTCGCAACATGAAAATTCCGCGCAGCACCATCTCGGTGACGCGGGCCGGGTGCTTTTCCGCGTACGCCAACGCCAGCGTCGATCCCCAGGAACCGCCGAATACCTGCCAGCGCTCGATCCCGAGTCGCTCCCGCAGCTGTTCGATGTCGGCCACCAGGTCCCATGTGGTGTTGTCGACGAGATCGGCAGTCGGCGTGGAACGGCCGGATCCACGCTGGTCGAACAGCACGATGCGGTAGTGCGCGGGATCATGGAAGCACCGCATCTTGGCGTTGCACCCGCCGCCCGGCCCGCCGTGCAGCACGACCACCGGCTTGCCTTGGGGATTGCCGCATTGCTCGAAATAGAGCGTATGCCTGTCGTCGACCTTCATCGTGCCGCTGTCGTAGGGCTCGATGCCAGGGTAGAGCGTGCGCCGCGATGCATTCATGCGTGGGCCTTGTGAGTCGATGATCATTTCAGATACTGGGTCGCGAGGTTGTGCAGGTGCAGCCGCTCGGCATCGCGCAGGAAAGGCGCGAGAAGCATCATGACCTGGTAGATCCCGCGGGTGAGATCGGTCGCTTCGCGCTCAAGATGTCCTCCGCGCACCGCGTTGTAACTCATCCAGAAGCTCGTCACGAGCAGCACGTTTTCGGCTGTCGCCTCGATTTCGGCGCGTGACGCGCGCATCTCGCCGCTGCTCGCAAGCCCGCGCAGCACGACCTCGGCATTGGCCGTCGCGCGCTTGAGGATCCGCGAGAAATGCAGCCGCAATTTGCGGTTGCGGCTGGTGATGTCCACCAGGTCCCGGTAGATGAAACGAAAGTCCCACATGCACTCGAAGGCGACGTGCAGCTGCAGCCAGATGTCTTCCAGCGTCGGCAGCCGGTCTTCGGGCTGGACCAGCGCCTCTTCGATACGGACTTCATAGCGTGCGAACAAATGCTCGACGATGTCGTCCTTGTTGCGGAAATGGTAGTAGAGGTTGCCCGGACTGATCTCGAGTTCGTCCGCGATGTGATTGGTGGTGACATTCGGCTCGCCGCGCTCGTTGAACATGCCGAGGCTGGCATCGAGGATTCGATCGCGGGTCTTGCTGGCCATTTGGGCTCCCTCTTCTGCCCTCGGCTCAGCCGGCGAGCTTGTCCACCAGGTCGGCGTACTGCTGCTGCGCCTTGTCCGGCGGGGTGCCCTTGAGCTTGGACCACGCGTCGTACTTCGCTCCACCCTTGAAGTCGAAGAAGGCCGGCCGCTCGCCGCTGACGTCGCCCTCGCTGCCCTGCTTGTAGAGGGCGTACAGACGCAACAGCATCGCGTCGTCGGGACGATCGGTCAGCGTCTTGATCTTCTGCTGGGCGGCTTCGAATCGTGTTCCGGGATCGGCCATGTGCGTTGTTTCCAGGCGGGATGGTTGCAGGGATCCTCCGAACAATGCCACGTCGGCGGCACGATGCCCAGAAGGGCCGAAGCAGGATCACGGATCAACGCGCTTCCTGCCCGCAGCTCGCGCGCTTCTGGTCAAGCCCGCACGGGATGGCTATCTTGCTGCGACGGGCGTGCACGGCGCCGCTGGCGACTTGCGGGGAAGTCATGAGCTATTTCATCACGGGCGGCACCGGGTTCATTGGCCGACATCTGGTCGAGCGTCTGCTCGCGCGCAGTGGCAAGATCCATGTGCTGGTGCGCCGCGGGTCCGAAGCAAAATTCGACCAGCTGGTGGCGCAGAGCGGAGCCGCCAAGGGCAGGCTGGTGAAGGTGACGGGAGATCTCGCCAAGCCCAGGCTCGGACTTGCGCCCGCCGCCATCGCAAAACTCCGCGGCAAAGTGCGCCATTTCTTCCATCTGGCCGCGATCTACGATCTCACCGCGGATGCCGAAACCCAGGAAGACATCAACGTAGGTGGCACCCGGCGCGCCCTGGAGCTGGCGTCGGCAATCGGCGCGGGTACGTTCCATCATGTGAGTTCGATCGCGGCTGCAGGCCTTTATCCCGGCGTATTCAAGGAAGACATGTTCAGCGAGGCTGAAGGACTGGACGATCCGTACTTCCGCACCAAACACGACTCCGAGGGGCTGGTGCGCGCGCAGGACGAGATCCCTTTCCGAATCTACCGGCCGGCGATCGTGGTGGGCGACTCGCGTACAGGCGAAATCGACAAGATCGACGGCCCCTACTATTTCTTCCGCCTGATCAAGAAGACCCGCGAACTGTTGCCCAAGTGGATGCCCACCATCGGTATCGAGGGCAGTCGCATCAATGTCGTGCCGGTCGATTTCGTCGCGGCCGCCATCGATCACATCGCGCACAAAAGGGGACTGGACGGGCAGGCCTTCCACCTCGTGGATCCCGCACCGCTGCGCGTTGGCGAGGTCCTCAACATTTTTGCGCGAGCTGCCCACGCGCCCGAGATGACCATGCGTATCGATGCCCGCATGTTCGCGGTCGTGCCCCCGTTCATCCGCAGCGCGCTGGGCAACCTGCCACCGGTGAAACGTCTCACCGGCATGGTCATGAAAGATCTCGGGATTCCGCGCGAGGTGCTGAAGTACATCAGTTATCCGACGCGTTTCGATACCCGCGAGGCGGAGCGCGCGCTCAAGGGCAGCGGGATCGAGGTGCCGCCGCTCGAGTCGTATGCGTGGAAGCTCTGGGACTACTGGGAACGTCATCTCGATCCGGAACTGTTCCTCGATCATTCACTGAACGGGCGCGTACGTGGCAAAAGAGTGCTGATCACCGGCGGCTCAGCGGGTATCGGGCGCGCGGCCGCACTCAAGATCGCAGCGGCGGGAGCGGAAGTGATCATCGTCGCGCGCAAGCAGGAAGAGCTCGACAGCGTGCGTGCCGAGATCGAGGGTGCAGGCGGCATATGCCATTGCTACACCGCGGACATCGCCGAGCTGGACCAGTGCGACCGGCTGGTGGCATCGGTGCTGGCGGAGCATGGTCCACTCGATGTGCTCATCAACAACGCGGGGCGGTCGATCCGGCGTTCGGTCGCACTCTCCTACGATCGTTTCCATGATTTCGAGCGCACCATGCAGCTCAACTATTTCGGGGCGTTGCGACTCATCCTCGGCTTCCTGCCGACGATGGCGGAGCGTCGCCGCGGCCACGTGATCAATATCTCGTCAATCGGCGTACTGGCGAACTCGCCGCGTTTCTCGGCCTATGTGGCCTCGAAGTCCGCGCTCGACGCGTTCTCGAACTGTGCGCAGGGCGAGTTCTCGGATCTTGGTATCGCGTTCACCACCATCAACATGCCGCTGGTGCGAACGGCAATGATCGGGCCGACGAAGATGTATGACAGCGTGCCCACGCTGTCGCCGGAAGAGGCAGCCGACATGATCTCGACCGCGATCATCCGGCGGCCGAGCCGTATCGCGACCCGGCTCGGGGTTTTCTCGTCGGTGTTGAACGCCGTGGCGCCCAAGGCTTACGAGGTCGTGATGAACACCGCGTACAACCTCTTCCCCGATTCAGCGGCAGCCAAGGGCATGAAGGGCAGGGATGAGAAGCCCTCGAACGAGCAGGTGGCATTCGCTGCCGTCATGCGTGGCGTGCACTGGTAGCGCGGACGCCGCCGCCCGTCAGGCTCACACGGAGCCAAAGGCGCTCCGCAGACATCGACCAGTCCCGGACTCTCTGGTTCAGAACGTGCCGATGTTCACCGACCGAGATTCGCCGGCCCGGTCGATGTCGCCGACATCACTGCGCTGGCGTCAGCTCTTCGTTCGAGCGCTGCGGGCGCGCTTGCCCGTGCTTTTGACGGCGGTTTTGCGACCACCTGGCTTGCGGGTGGCGGTCTTGCCGGCCGCAGAATTTTTCCCGGACGTGCTGGCACCCGACGCCTTGCCCGCAGGAGATTTCCGAGCGGCGCCGCGCGCAGCCGGCTTGTTCGCCGGAGCAGACGTGGGACGCGCAGCCGACGCGCTGTAAGCCTGCTGCGCGCGCACACTGCGGTTGAGCTCTTCGATGCGCTCGACCAGTGCGTGCATCTCGTCGCGTCCGGGCACACCAAGACGGGTAAGAGCGCGTGAGACGCGATCTTCGAAAACCTTTTCCAGCCGGTCCCAGGTATCGGCAGCACGTTCTTTTACATTGCCCACGGTGTTCTCCATGCGGTCGCGCACGTCATTGGCGCGGCCCGACGTGAAATGACGGGTTTTGGATTCGATCGTCTGGCCTTCGCGGATCAGCGCCTCGAACAGTTTCGAGCCCTGGTCCTGCGCGCGGGAAAACGCGCCGAGGCCAGCCATCCAGATGTGCTGGGCGGATTCGAGCAACTTGCCTTGCGCGTCGCTCGGCGGCGTGCCGGTTCCGGATTTCTTCTTGAATCGGGGTTCGGTCATGGATGCGGTCTCGGATCGGGGGAGAGGCATGCTGGAACGGATTTCTCGAATAGACAATCTACGCGCGCACTTGCCGCCCGGGCAAGCGCTAGGACTCGATCCCCCCGCGTCTCCGGGACAGTGTCACCGCTGCACCCGCCTCCTGGGCCTGCGAGCGGGCTTCCCTGGCGCGCCCGCGTCGGGTGCTGCGCGACGGACACTTTCGTCCAGGTCGTCGAGAGCACGACGCAGTTTGCGCGACTGCTCGGTCGCTCTCGGGCGTGGGGCACGCAATCGATCCAGCAGGCGCACCGCAGGATTGTCCAGTACTTCGTCGCGCAGGCGGATGCCGTGACGGGCCAGCAGCGGCGCCAGGGTGGCACGCTGTCGCCGGAGGTCGGCCAGCGTCGACTGGAACGCATGTTCGGCGACCGTCCGGCGATTGCCGTAGCTGAACAGACTCGCGAAGAAGACGTCGCTGTCGTTGGCGTCGGGCTCAAACAGAACCAGGTCCGATGCGGGAAACTGCTGTCGATACTTTTCCAGACCGACCTGCATGCGGGACTTGAGCAGGGTGCGAAACGTCTGTGACAGTACCGCTGGCAGGCCGCTTTTGCTCAGGGATGCGAATCGTCGTCGTGCACCCTGATTTCGGGAATCAGGGGAGTCGGATCCGGATGCGTTTTCCGCATCGAAGGGCACCAGCGGATTGAGCGCGAGCACCAGATCCGCGCCGTCAGCCATGGCCACCGATGCATGCATGGTGCGGCGCAGGGCGCCATCCACGTAGTGGCGGCCGTCGATCTCGACCGGCGGATACAGACCCGGCAACGCGGAACTCGCCTGTACCGCCCTGGAAATCGGCACGTGATCGAATCCGGGCGCTCCGAATCGCACCACCGCCCCGGTATCCAGGTCGACGGCCACCACGAACAGGCGGCGCGGCAGTTCGCGGAAGTCGTTGCTGCGGCCGTAGTAGGCGAACACATCCCGCAGATAGCGATCAATGGGCTCGTTGTCGAACAGTCCTGCTGGCACCAGCGCGCCGAAGCGCGCGAATCCGCTGCTCCACCAGCCTTGCAGCGGATGACGCAGGCGGTCAGCCGCCCAGCCGAGCAGCACGCCCGGCGCTGCGCCCATGCGACTCATGTACTCCGCGAACGCCGGGCGCAAGAACTGTTCCGGACGGAAATTGACCCGCGGCGCCTTGCCCGTGATGAACAGTCGGCAGATCTCGTCGATATCGATGCCGTTGGCGAGACCCGCGGCCAGAAACGCGCCGGAACTCACGCCCACGTACACATCCAGACGGGTCAGATCGCAGCCTTCCAGCGCCCGGTCGAGGGCACTGAGCGCGCCGACCTCGTACATGCCGCCAACCGGTCCGCCGCCGGCTATGGCGATGCCCACGCGGGAACGCTTGGCGCGACGCGGCGAGTCGCCGGTTTGAACGATCAGCATGCAGGACTGCAGTCGGACGGACGGAGCGCGATTGTAGGGGATGCGCAGCGGCGGCCTCGGGTCTGCGTGCACTCCTGGCGTAGAGTTGAGCGCCGAATTTCGAGACAAAGGCCCCCGACTGGTATGGATCACGCCCGCCGCATCGAGGAAATGGCGCGCCAGTTGCGCGATGTGCGAGATCCCGTGCGCGAGCCCGGCAACCGCTCTCCGTGGATGGCCGCGGTGCAGCGCTGGCAAGCCGAGCGCCTTGCGGCAAGCTTTTCCGATCTGGCCGGCGACCCGCGGTTTGCACGCGCGACGCGCTTCTTTCTGCAGGATCTCTATGGGGAGCAGGATGTGGCCTGGCGCGACCGCGACGTCGTGCGCATCCTGCCGACCATGCGGCGCTGGTTGCCCGAGCGCCTGATCGCCGCGGTCGCGCAAGCACTTGAGCTGGACCTCGCCACGCATCGTCTGGATCTGGCACTGGCCGCCGAGCTGGAAAAGGCGCATGGACTGCAGCGTCAACCACGCCTGGACCTGGCGCGGTATATCGCAGCTTACCGAACGTCATCGACCCCCGAATCGCGGCAGGAACAGCTTGGCCTGCTGCTCGGTGTCGGCGCCGAACTCGATCGACTGGCGCGCAACCCGGTTCTGGGCGGATTGCTGAAGGTTGCCCGCGCACCCGCGCGTGCTGCCGGACTCGATCGCATGCAGCGATTTCTCGAGGAAGGTTTCGCGGCCTGCCGGGCAATGGGACGCGACGGCGCCGAATTCCTGTCACGTATCGGCGAACGTGAAGCTGCCGCTCTGGAACGGCTGTTCGAGGGCGACGCGGACCCTTTCACGCCGAGAGTCGTTCGGCGATCCGATTGACCGGGCGTTGAGCCTGGAAGTCCCTCACCGCGTCGTTTCAGCGGTGTTTGCCGAATTCCTTGTCAAGATACTTCTCGATTTCGGATTCGACCGTCCCGCGCAATGCGCCGAACAGGAAACCGAGTTCCGCGACGACCTCCACCAATCCGGGCAAGAGATGGATTGCACCTTCCACTCCCATGCGCTGGAAGTGGAGCGAATCGCCTTCCCAGCGATAGTCGACCTGGAATTTCTCGGCCAGCAGAAGGGCCACACGCTCCACCGATTTGCGCGAAGCGGCGGGCGACTTCGAGTGATTGCGCTTGACTAGGATACGGGCCATGGAGGATGTTTCACGTCGGCAGGGTGGATCGGGGAAGAATACGGTATGCAGCCGGGAGGTCGCTTGATCAGGGGAACCGTGTTCGCCGTGTGGTCCCGGCCTTTGCTACAGTCGCCGTGCCGCCGCGCTGGAGCGTGCATGTGCGACTGAGTTTTCCAAACGGCGAGCACGCCGACGTCAAGCTTTCACCGGGCGAGATCCGGATTGGCAGCGACCCCGACAACGAGGTCGTGCTGCAAGGCGATGGCGTGCGACCGCGACACGCGAGCGTTGTGATCGACCGGCGTGGAACGCTGCTGCGTGTGCAGTCCCGCGACGCGCTCACGCATCTCAACTCGCGGCCAGTCATCGAACTCGCGCTGCTGCGCGTCGGCGATCTGGTGACGCTCGACGCCATTCGCATCGCGCTCAAGCCGCAGGATGAAACCGCGATCAAGTCGGCGGGAAAGTCGTCGGAGGATGCCGAGGCGGAGGATTTCGGCGCGGGTTCCCGGGTGGCGCTGCGGGGCCTGTCCGGCCGCTATTTCGGCCGGGCGATTCCGCTCCTGAAGCCGCTGACCATTGGCTGCGACAGCAAATGCGACATCGTGCTGGACTCCGACAGCAGTTTGCCGTCGCGCATGGCGACACTCGAGATCTCGCCGGTAGGCGCGTATCTGCGCGGTGTCGACAAGACCTGCGTGTTTGAGGTCAATGGCGTCGAGCGCAGCGACGTGACGCTGCACGGGGGCGACCAGATCGCCTTTGACCAGGAACGTTTTGCGCTTGAGGCGCCTGGATTGCCGGCGCGTGGCAATGTGCAGCCGGCTGCCGCCGTCGCCGGTCCGCCGGTCCCGATCACGCAAACGCTGCGCGCGATCACGGCGGAAGACGTTGCCGGCGTGAATTCGGCTCCGCCCCCGCCCGAACCTGAAGCGGACGAAGGCGACGGGCCTCCGGCTGCCAGTCCGTGGTTGCTGGTGCTCGCGGGCGCGCTGATTGCGGCCGCGCTGGCGATGTTGTTCCTGCACGGCAGCGGTCCCTGAGCCCAGCGTTCGGCTTCGCGCGATGCATCTGGCTCGTGTAGGAGCGCGCTTGCGCGCAATGGCGTCATCGCAGGGTGAAGCGCGAGGCACGGTCCATACATGGCGCCATCGCGCGCGAGCGCGCTCCTGCGAAAGGTGTGGCGCACCAGTGCCTGGGAATTGCCCGAGGCGCCTTCGTTTGGGGTTGCCCGCGGGCGCAAACGTGCTGCGTCAATCCAGAACGAGTGCCGGCTTGTGCCTCATGTTGCAGTGCGGCATGCTGCGCCAATGCCTTTATGGAGTGCGCGCGTGAGCCGAGCTTTCAATTTCAGCGCAGGACCTGCGGCGCTGCCGGAGCCGGTGCTTCGTCGCGCGCAGAGCGAGTTGCTCGACTGGCACGGTGCCCATGCTTCCGTGATGGAGATCAGCCACCGCAGCCCGGAATTTGTGGCATGTGCGGAAGCGGCCGAGCAGTCGCTCCGGCGGTTGCTCGCCGTCCCGTCGGGATACCAGGTCCTGTTCCTCCAGGGTGGCGCCACCCAGCACTTCGCCCAGATCCCGATGAATATCGCGAGCGGTCGGTCGGCGGACTACATCGTCACCGGTCACTGGGGTCAGAAAGCCGTCTCCGAAGCACGCGGCGTCTGCGACGTGCGTGTCGTTGCCGATACCGCAGAGGGATCGTTCCGTTCGCTTCCGGATCTGGCGCAGGCGGAATTCAACGACAAGGCGGCGTACCTGCACTACACCCCCAACGAAACCATCCACGGGGTCGAATTTCACGGTATTCCCGACTCGGGATCGGTGCCACTGGTTGCGGATGCCTCATCCAACATCCTGTCCATGCCCGTGGACGTGTCGCGCTTCGGCATCCTCTATGCGGGCGCGCAGAAGAACATTGGACCTTCCGGACTGGTGCTCCTGATCGTGCGTGAGGATCTGCTCGAGCGCGCGCCCGAAACGTTGCCGCCCATCCTCAGGTACCGGGCGCAGGCGTCGAGCGATTCGATGCTCAATACGCCCAATACCTTCGCCTGGTACCTGTCCGGACTGGTGTTCGACTGGCTTGAGAGCCAGGGTGGTCTCGAGGCCATGCAGGCGCGCAACGCGGAGAAGTCAGAGCTCCTTTATCGCACCATCGATGGCAGCGGCGGGTTCTATTCCAATCCCGTCGAGCCTGCTGCGCGCTCGCGCATGAATGTTCCGTTCGTGCTGGCTGACTCCGCGCTCGATGCGGACTTTTTGAAGGAATCGGAACTCGCGGGTCTGCTCGCACTCAAGGGACACCGCGCCGTCGGCGGCATGCGCGCCTCGCTGTACAACGCCATGCCGCTCGAAGGCGTGGTGGCGCTGGTGGACTTCATGCGCGAATTTGCGCGGACACGCGGATGATCGAGGAGCTGCCGACATGAGTCACGCCCGTTTCAATATCCGCACGCACAATGCCATTTCCGCCAGTGGTCTTGAGCGACTGCCGGCGCCACGTTTCCGTGTTGGCGACGATGTCGAGGCACCCGATGCCTTGCTGGTTCGCTCGGCCGATCTCAATGCGGCGCCCATCGGTGAATCGGTCAAGGCGGTAGCGCGTGCCGGCGCTGGCACCAACAACATTCCGGTCGCCGCACTTTCGGCGCGTGGAATTCCCGTGTTCAACGCGCCGGGAGCCAACGCCAACGCGGTCAAGGAGCTGGTGGTCGCGGGCATGCTGCTGGCGGCGCGCAACCTGCCGGGTGCGCTTGAATTCGTGCGCCAGCTGGGGGATGTCGAGGACCCGGAGAAGGCCATGGAGGCGCGCAAGAAGGAATTCGCCGGAATCGAGCTTGCGGGTCGCACACTCGGCGTCATCGGGCTCGGCGCGATCGGCGTGCGCGTGGCCAACGCGGCGTACGCGCTGGGCATGAAAGTGCTGGGTTTCGATCCCCACATGACGGTGGATGGCGCCTGGGCGCTGTCGGCAGAAGTCGGTCGCGCGGCCGATCTGGCGGATCTTCTCGCGCGCAGCGATTTCGTTTCCGTACACGTGCCGCTGTCGGACGCCACTCGGGGGCTGATCGATGCGAAGGCCTTCGGTGCCCTGCGCGAGGACGCCGTATTGCTCAATTTCTCGCGTGCAGCCGTTATCGATGACGCTGCACTCCGCGCCGCGCTCGATGCGGGTTCGATCGGTCGTTACGTCACCGATTTTCCGCTTGCAGATCGACTCGATGATGCGCGCATCATCGCCTTGCCGCACCTCGGCGCGTCCACAAGCGAGGCCGAGGAGAACTGCGCGGTGATGGTGGCGGACGACCTGCGTGAGTTCCTCGAACACGGCAACGTCGGCCACAGCGTGAACTTTCCGCGCCTGCGCATGGGACGTGCCGGCCGCGCGCGGTTGGCCATCGCCAACCGCAACGTGCCCAACATGATTGGCCAGATCTCGCAGGTGCTCGGCGCGAACGCGCTCAACATTGCGCAGATGCACAACGCCTCGCGCGGCGAGATCGCCTACAACCTGGTGGATGTCGATGACGAGGTTCCGCCGCAGGCCGTGCGCGATCTCTGCGCCATCGAGGGCGTGCTCTCGGTGCGTGCGCTGTAATGTCTGACCGTCGCGCTCGAGCAGGCAAGTCGGCGCCAGTCAAGTCGGTCGCGAAGTCGACGGCCAAGAAGAATCCACACGCTGCGTCTGCCCGGACGCCGGCGCCAACTGCGACCAAGACCACGACGGCGCTCGACGAGGTTCGCGCCCGCATCGACGGGATTGATCGCCACATACAGCAGCTGATCCAGGAGCGTGCGCGCTTTGCCGCCCAGGTCGGCAAGGCCAAGGGACCACTGGCTGCCGCCATCGACTACTACCGGCCCGAGCGCGAAGCCAAAGTGCTGCGCATGGTTGTGGACCGCAACGAGGGACCGCTGGCGGACGAGGTACTGGTGCGACTGTTCCGCGAGATCATGTCGGCGTGCCTCGCGCAGCAGGAACCGTTGAAAATCGGCTTTCTTGGTCCCCGGGGCACTTTCAGTGAGCAGGCCGTGCTGAAGCACTTCGGCCATTCCGCACACGGACTGCCGTTGGCATCCATCGAAGAGGTGTTCCAGGAAGTCGAGAGCGGCAGTGCGGATTTCGGCGTGGTGCCGGTCGAGAATTCCGGACAGGGCACGATCCAGTCGACGCTCGACATGTTTCTGACGTCAAAGCTCATGATCTGCGGTGAAGTTGAGCTGCGCGTGCACCAGTTCCTGCTCTCACGCAGCGGTCGCATGGAAGATATCGAGCGCGTCTATTCGCATCCCCAGTCCCTCGCACAGTGCAAGGCGTGGCTACGACAGAACCTGCCGGATGTCGAACTGACGCCGCTCGCCAGCAACGCCGAGGCGGCCCGTCGTGCGCGCAATGCGGACGATGCCGCGGCCATCGCCGGCGAGTCTGCCGGGCACGTCTACGGCCTCAAGGCCGTGGCGGGTCCGATCGAGGATCGCCCCGACAACACCACCCGGTTCCTGGTGCTCGGGCGCGAGATCTTCCCGCCCTGCGGCAACGACCGTACCTCGCTGCTGGTGTCCGTGGACGATGCGCCCGGTGCCCTGTTCAACCTGCTCAGTCCGTTCGCGGCCAACGGCGTGAGCATGAATCGGATCGAGTCGCGGCCCTCGCATCGCGGGCGCTGGCAGTATGCGTTCTTCATCGATGTCTCCGGTCACGTCGAGGACCCGGGCGTGGCGGCAGCCATCTCCGAGCTGTCCTCGCTCACGACCCAGGTGCGCGTGCTCGGGTCCTATCCAGTGGCCGTGCTCTGAGTCGACGATGCAAGCGCCTGCGCCGGTTGCCATCGTTGCGGCGCTCAGGGCCTACGACCCGGGCCATGATCTCGCACGGCTGCGACAGCAAGGGGGCGACCTGCCGCTGATCGAGCTTGGTTCGAACGAGAACGCGTTCGGTGCCGGAGCGGCCGCGTTGGCGGTGATCCGCGGCGCAAGTCGGGATACTGTGCGCCGGTACCCTGATCCGCGCGGCGGTGAACTCCTCCACGCACTCTCCGCGCATCACGCCATCGACCCGGCTTGCATCGCACTCGGCAACGGATCGCACGAGCTGCTGATGCTGCTTGCGCAGGCGTTCGCCGCAGCCGGCAGTGAGGTGCTCTACAGCCAGTTCGGCTTCGCGGTGTATGCGATCGCGGCTGCGAGTGCGGGCGCGCAGGGTACGAGTGCAGCGGCGCTGCCGCAGGACCATCCCGTAGCGCCGAGGGGCCATGATCTCGAAGCCATGGCGGCGGCCCTGACGCCGGCGACCCGCCTTGTCTATCTCGCCAATCCGAACAACCCGACCGGCACCGCGTTTTCCGTGGAAGCTTTCGAGCAATGGATGAGGCGCGTGCCGCCGCAGGTACTGGTTGTCGTCGACGAGGCCTACGTCGAGTATGCGGACGATCCGGACATCGCGAGCGTTCGGCCCCTGCTGGAAGTGTTTCCCAATCTGGCGCTCACGCGTACGTTCTCGAAGATCCATGGGCTGGCCGGATTGCGCATCGGTTACCTGCTGGCGCATCCGCGCGTGACAGCAACCATCGATCGCCTGCGGGAAACGTTCAACACCAGTGCGGTGGCACAGGCCGCTGCGGTCGCGGCGCTGGCGGATCTCGAACACCTCGAGCGCAGTCGCCGCGGCAATCTCATCCAGCGCCAGAGGCTCACTGCAGAGCTTCGGCAGCTGGGCCTGTTCGTCCCCGATTCGGCGGGCAACTTCGTACTCGCGGACTTCACGAATGCCGGGCGCTCGGCCAACGAGGTGGAAACTGCATTGCTCAAGGCGAATGTGGTCGTGCGCCCCATGGCAGGCTACGGACTGACTGAGTGCCTGCGCATCACGGTGGGCACTGAGCCGGAACAGGAACGATTGCTGGCGGCCATGGCAAGCGCACTCGCATGAGTTCGGCCGGGCCGCGCGAGGACTGGGTCGTGCGTGGCGGCGGCGCGCTGCGCGGCGCAGTTGAAGTGCCCGGCGACAAGTCCATTTCCCATCGAGCGCTGATGCTGGCGTCCATCGCGGATGGCAGCAGTGAAGTGCGCAATTTCCTCGATGCCGCCGATCCCATGGCAACGCTGAGAATTTTCCAGTCACTGGGTGTCGCCATCGAACGCACTGCGCCCGGGCAGTTGCGGATCGAAGGCGTGGGACGCGATGGATTGATCCCACCTTCAGTACCTCTCGACTGCGGCAACGCGGGCACCGCGATGCGGCTTCTGGCCGGCCTGCTTTGCGGCCAGCGCTTCGACAGCTTCCTGATTGGCGATGAGTCGTTGTCGCGTCGGCCGATGGGGCGAGTGATCGAGCCCCTGCAGCGCATGGGCGCGGTGGTGGGGGCGAATGACACCGGCTTGCCTCCATTGCGGATCGCGGGTGAGCGTCTGCTCCACGGCATCGATTACGCCACACCCGTGCCGAGCGCGCAGATCAAGTCAGCGGTGCTGCTGGCGGGCCTTTACGCCAACGGCAGCACCTGCGTGACCGAATCGCGCCCGACGCGCGACTACACCGAGACGATGCTGCGTGATTTCGGCTATCCGGTCGATTTCGCACCGGGCCGTGCGCGTCTGGTGGGTGGGGGGAGATTGACGGCGCAAGATGTCGATGTGCCCGCCGACTTTTCCGCCGCGGCCTTCTGGCTGGTCGCCGCCTGCATCGTGCCGGGATCAAGAATCTCGATGGCAGACGTTGGCTTCGAGCCCCATCGCAATGGTCTGTGGCGGGCACTGACGCTTATGGGGGCGGAGCTGCAGGCGACAGCGGCCACGCGATCGACGGCGAACCGCATCGCATGCCTCGAGGCCAGCACATCGCGCCTGCGGGGTATCGAGCTGCCGCCTGAGCTTGTGCCGGACATGATCGACGAGATGCCCGCGTTGTTCGTTGCCGCCTGTCTGGCGCAGGGGGACACGCTCGTTACCGGCGCGTCCGAGTTGCGCGTCAAGGAGTCGGACCGGATCGCGGTCATGGTCCGTGCGCTGACAGCGCTCGGCGCCTCAATCCAGGAGCGGCCGGATGGCGCCCTCATTCGCGGCGGCGCGCGGCTTTACGGCGCCGATGTGGACGCCGCCGGGGACCATCGCTGTGCGATGGCGCTGGCGATCGCCGCGCTCGCGACGGACGGTCAAGTGCGAATCCGCGACTGCGCGAATGTCGCCACTTCGTATCCCGCTTTCGCAAACCAGCTACGGCGCATCGGCGCCTGCGTTACCGTGGAGATCGACGCTTCAAATCCGATGCCCGTACCCACAGCCGCCAGACCTCCGGAGAACGCCTCACCATGACCACCAGAATCGCACCGGTGCTGACGGTGGATGGTCCTTCGGGCGCGGGCAAGGGCACCATCAGCCGGCTGGTCGCGCATTCGCTCAGCTGGCGCTTTCTCGACTCCGGGGCCCTCTATCGCGCCGTTGGACTGGCAGCGAGCTGGGCCGACGCGGATTTTTCCGATCAGGAGACGCTGGCGCGCCACGCCCGCGACACCCGAGTGCGATTCGAACCGCGCGGGCACGACGACCCGGCCGTATTCGTCAACGGCGTCGAGGCGGGGGCCGAATTGCGCAGTGAAACCTGTGCGGCGGCGGCGTCCGCGATCGCGGCTGTGCCGGCGGTACGCGACGCTCTGGTCGCAAAACAGCGGGCTTTTCGCCACATGCCCGGCCTCGTGGCAGACGGCCGCGACATGGGTACCGTCATTTTCCCCGATGCGTTCGTCAAGATATTCTTGACCGCGAGTGCCGAGGAGCGGGCGAGAAGGCGCTATAAACAGTTGAAGCAAAAGGGATTGACGGTTAGACTCGCCGACCTTTTGGAGGAAATACGCGCGCGGGACGCGCGCGACGCAGGACGCGCCGTGGCGCCGCTCACGCCGGCTGCCGACGCGGTCGTGCTCGACAGCACCGCGATCGACGTCGCCGAAGTAGTGCAGCGGGTGCTGGCGCTGGTGGAAGAGCGGCGGCGGGAAAGGGGGAGCTGACATCGGGCGCTGCATGCAGGCGCCTGGCCGTGAGGGGGGTCTCGCCGTGTCACGCGGCAGTCCAGGTGGGTCCGGATTCGTTTCAAAGCCCCGCGCAAGCGGGTTCTCAACGCCGCTTGTTGCGGCATCAACGGGTGGAAGGCTCCGGCAAGACCGGGCATTCCGATCGATCAATCAGGATTATTTATGACCGAGAGTTTTGCTGAACTGTTCGAACAGAGCGAGTCGATCTCCAAGCTGAAGCCGGGCGCCATTGTGCTCGGCACCATCGTCGAGATCCGCTCCGATGTCGTCGTGATCAACGCCGGACTCAAGTCCGAAGGCATCGTTCCCATCGAGCAGTTCCGGGAAGAGGATGGAGAACTTCGGATCGCCGTCGGCGACCAGATCAAGGTAGCGCTCGACGCCATCGAGAACGGCTTCGGCGAGACAGTGCTCTCGCGCGAGAAGGCCATGCGTTCCATGGTCTGGGACGACCTCGAAGAGGCGTTCGAGAAGCAGTCCACCATTACCGGCCGCATCTCGGGCAAGGTCAAGGGTGGCTTCACCGTCGACATCCGCGACGTACGCGCGTTCCTGCCGGGTTCCCTGGTGGACGTGCGTCCGGTGCGCGATCCGGTGTACCTGGAGGGCAAGGAACTCGAGTTCAAGATCCTCAAGCTCGATCGCAAGCGCAACAACGTGGTGGTTTCGCGCCGCGCGGTCGTCGAGAGCGAGTTCAGTGAGGAGCGCGAGAAGCTGCTCGAGCGCCTGACGGAGAATTCCGTGATCAAGGGCGTGGTCAAGAACCTCACCGATTACGGCGCGTTCGTCGACCTCGGTGGCATCGACGGTCTGCTGCACATCACCGACATGGCGTGGAAGCGCGTGCGCCATCCGTCTGAAGTCGTGAACGTGGGCGACGAACTCGACGTGCGTGTGTTGCGCTTCGATCGTGAGCGCAATCGCGTGTCCCTCGGTCTCAAGCAGCTGGGCGAAGATCCGTGGGTCAATATCTCGCGTCGCTACCCGACGGGTACGCGCGTGTTCGGCAAGGTTTCCAACGTCACCGATTACGGCTGTTTCGTCGAAATCGAACCGGGCGTCGAAGGCCTCGTGCACGTCTCCGAAATGGACTGGACCAACAAGAACGTCAATCCGGCCAAGGTGGTCCAGGTCGGCGATGACGTCGAGGTCATGGTGCTGGATGTGGACGAGGAGCGTCGCCGCATCTCGCTCGGCATCAAGCAGACCCGCTCGAATCCGTGGGAAGCCTTTGCGGCGATCCACAAGAAGGGCGACAAGGTTTCCGGTCAGATCAAGTCGATCACCGACTTCGGTATTTTCATCGGTCTCGACGGCGGCATCGATGGTCTCGTACACCTGTCGGACATCTCGTGGCAGGGCACGGGTGAGGATCTGGTCCGCAACTTCAAGAAGGGCGATGACCTCGAGGCCGTGGTGCTGGCGGTCGACCCGGAGCGCGAGCGCATTTCGCTCGGCGTGAAGCAGATGGAGCAGGATCCGTTCGGTCAGTTCATGGCGGCCAACCCGCGCGGCACGATCCTCACCGGTACGGTGCGGGAAGTCGACGCCAAGGGCGCCACCATCGACATCAGCGAGGGTGTCGAGGGTTACCTGCGCGCGTCTGACATCTCCAAGGAGCGGGTCGACGACGCCACGCAGCACCTGAAGGTGGGCGACAGCGTGGAAGCCAAGTTCATGGGCATGGATCGCAAGGGCCGCAGTCTGCAGCTGTCGATCCGCGGCAAGGACGAAGCCGACGTCGCCGACACGCTTTCGGATTACCAGTCGGCATCGGGCGGCACTACCAAGCTGGGCGCGCTACTCAAGGAACAGCTCGACAACCGCGGCGAATAATGCAATGCACGCGGAGGGAGAACGACACGTTCCCCTCCGTGTGCATGCATTGTTCGGTGCGCTTTCCGGGCGTTTCCTGATCCGTCTGCAATGACCAAATCCGATCTCATCCATGCGCTGGCTCTGCGCCAGACGCACCTTGCCTTCGGCGATGTGGAAATGGCGGTGCGCGAAGTGCTGGAGCAGGTCAGCTCCTCGCTCGCGAATGGCGAACGCATCGAGATCCGTGGATTCGGAAGTTTTTCCCTGCATTTCCGTCCGGCGCGAATCGGCCGCAATCCGAAGACGGGCGCGTCGGTTGCCTTGCCGGGAAAGCACGTTCCGCACTTCAAACCCGGCAAGGAATTGCGCGATCGCGTCAACGGGCGCGCGACCAGCATCCGCTGAAGCACACCCGTTGCGGCTGCATCTTTTCGATTTTCCTCGCGTGGGAAACGGTGTCCGACGGGCGGATGAGTCGCCACCCACACGCCTTGTCGACAGGTGCTGCTTCGCGTACCGGAGATCGATGACGATCCCACATCTCCACCCGAGCCTATCCCGGGGCATCGCCGGTGATGCCGGGCACTTGCATCCACTCTTCTGCCTGTTCCAGGGCACGCAGGCCTCCAACGTGAGCCGGGGCATTCCTGATACCTGTCCGCAGAGCGGACTTCGTGTTGTCGAAATGCCCGGGTTAGACTTGCGTGCCCGTCCGCCGGTTGCCTGCACTCGCGCGGACGCGGATCCCCTTGCCATCGCTGCTGGCTGATGACCTTCGATCTGGCGCTCTTCTGGTTGCTGCTGCCGCTCGCCGCCGCCAGCGGCTGGTGGATAGCGCGTCGCGAACACGCGAACCAGAGCGGCGCCGAGGTGAAGGCGCTGCGCAGCAACTATTTCCGCGGGCTGAACTATCTGCTGACCGAGCAGCAGGACAAGGCGCTCGAAGTATTTCTCGGCATGGCCGAGTCCGATGTGGGCACCGTGGAAACGCAGCTGGCACTCGGCAGCCTGTTCCGGCGCAGGGGTGAGGTCGATCGCGCCATCCGGCTGCACCAGAACCTCGTGGCCCGGGTCGAACTCGACGACGAGCAGAAGACACAGGCAATGGTTGCATTGGGTGAGGACTACATGCGGGCTGGATTGCTCGATCGTGCGGAAGCGATTTTCTCCGATGTGGTGGGAGCCGCTGCCGACACCCCGGCCGCGCTACGGCAGCTGTTGACGATCTACCAGCAGGAGCGCGACTGGCCCAAGGCGATCGAGCAGGCGGAGCGCCTGCAGCAATCCACCGGCGACTCCCAGCGCCAACTCATCGCCCAGCTCAAGTGCGAGATGGTCGAGCAGTTCCGCGCCAGCGCCAATTCCGAACAGGGCGATCGGCTGCTGGACGACGCCTTGCGCATTGACCCTGCCTGCGTCCGCGCCTGGTTGCTGCGCGGCGAGTCCGCACGCCGCAAGGGTCGGCACGAGGACGCACTGGCGGCGTACCTGAAAGCGGTGGAACTCGATGCCCAGATCGTGCCCGAAGCCCTCGACCCGATCATCGCCTCGTTGGACGCGCTGGCAGATCCGGCGCGCAAGCTGCGCTGCCTGGAGCAGCTTTCCGCCCAGTACGACGGCATCTCGCCGGTGCTGGCGCTGGTCGAGTTGCTACATCGCCAGCACGGAATCGAGGTTGCGATCGACCGGCTGATGGCAGCGCTTCGCATACGTCCATCGGTTCGCGGGCTGCTGATGCTGACAGACCTTCTGGGAACCCAGGGCGAGGCGCAGTCAGCGCAGCAGCTCAAGCTGGTGAGCGACGTGGCTCAGGCGATGATCAGCGGTCGCAGCAACTATCGCTGCACGCGCTGTGGTTTCAGTTCCCGCCAGTTGCACTGGCTGTGTCCCGGCTGCCGCAGCTGGGGAAGTGCGCGGCCCATTCACGGCGTGACGGGCGACTGAGCGCTGTGGCGGCCGGTGCATTGATGCTGGGGCTGATCTGCGTGGGCGCAGCACTACTGGGTTTCGCCGGGACCGGTCTCGTGATCGCGCGCGCGCGGCACGGCGCATGGCTGGATCAGCCCGGGCCCGATCGCATGCATTCGAGTCCAGTGCCACGGGGCGGCGGCGTGGGCTTTGTGCTGGGCTGGCTGCTGTTGGGGTTGCTGCCCGCCATCGTCGTCGTACAGGCGGGCGCGGGACACATCGCCGCAGCCTGGCAAGCAGCGGGTCTCGTGCTGGTGGCGACGGTGGGCTGGGCAGATGATCACAGCGGACTGCCGGTATGGCCCCGCCTGCTGGCGCATGGATTGGCCGGAGTCTGCGTGGCTGTCGCCTGGCACGGGGGCATCACCGAGCCCACGCAGCCGGCGTGGATCGCAACGGCCTTCGTGCTGGTCGCCGTGAGCACGGTGGCTTCCATCAATCTGCACAATTTCTTCGATGGCGCGGACGGGCTGTTGGCCCTGCACGCATTGGTGGTGATGATCGTGCTGGCATTTCTGGCTTGGCACGTCGACCATGCCGCGCTCGCGATTTCGTGTGCTGCGCTCGCGGCTGGTATCGCGGGCTTCCTGCCACGCAATATTGCTCCGGCCCGCGTGTTCATGGGCGATGTCGGTAGCGGCGTCATCGGCTTCGCCATCGCCGCGTCCTCGGTTGTCGCGTTGCGCGATGGCGTGCTCACTTTGCCGCAGATCCTGATACTCCTCTCGGGCGCGTTGCTCGATACCGTTCCCACGCTGCTGCGGCGCGTGGTGCGGGGAGAGCGGTTCTGGTTGCGGCATCGCGAACACCTGTACCAGTGGCTGCTGCATTCGGGCTGGTCGCATGGACGCACCGCCACCGCGTGGCTGTGCTGGAACCTGTTGGTGGCGCTGCCCGCGCTCTCGGTTGCCCGCAGCTGGCCTGCTGCCGACTGGCTGGTAGCGACGATCGTCTATGCTTTCGGAATGTCGCTCTGGATACTCCTCAAGCGCCGATTGGGCCCGATCTCGGGGGCGGCAGCATGAGGTCGGTACTGCGGCGCGTGTTGGGCGCGGTGCATCCGCGTGCCGCCGTGGTGCTGCACGATCTCGGCATGGTTGGCCTTGCCTGGTTTCTGGCCAACTGGTTGCCCTGGAACCTGCGGCCCGAACCCATCATCGTGCTGCCCGTCAGCATCAACGCGTTGCTGGTGATCGCCGTGCAGGGGGCCGTGCTGTGGTGGACCGGTCTGTATCGGGGCCTGTGGCGATTCGCGAGTCTGCCTGATCTGTGGAATATCGCCCGCGCAGCTGTTATCGGCACGCTCGCCATCACGATGGTGCTGTTCCTGTATGCGCGCCTCGAGCATGTTCCGCGCTGGAGCCTCTTCATCTACCCCCTGGCTTTGACCGTGGTGCTGGGCGCTCCTCGTCTCCTGTACCGCTACTGGAAGGACGGTCGCGCCGATGCCGAACGCGTCAATCCGCAGCTGCGGGTGCTGGTAATCGGCGCCGGCCGCGCAGGCGACGCTCTGGTGCGTGACCTCAAGCGCGAGTCCCGGTTTCTCCCCGTTGGATTCCTCGACGACGACGAGGCACTGCGTGGTGCCCGCGTGCAGGGTCTGCCGGTGCTGGGACGTGTGACGCAGCTGCAGCAGATCGCTGAACAGGTGGCGGCGCAGATGCTGGTCATCGCAATGCCGAGCGCTAGTTCGCGTGAGATGCGCGCCGTGGTCGAGGCCTGCGAAGAGGCCGCACTGCCGTTCCGGACCCTGCCGCGAATCGAGGATGTCATCGCCGGTCGCTCGGCCGTCAACGAATTGAAAGAGGTCGCGATCGAGGATCTGCTCGGCCGGCGCCAGGTGACGCTCGACTGGGAAGCGATTCGTTCCGTGGTGGCGGGTCACCGTCTGGTCGTGACCGGCGGTGGTGGATCGATCGGGGCCGAACTCTGTCGCCAGATCGCAAGGCTGGGTGTTGCGTCCCTGATCGTGCTCGATCTTTCCGAGTTCAACCTGTACTCGATCGAGCAGGAGCTCAGGCGCGAGTTTCCGGATCTGCTGCTGCATTGCCACCTCGGTGACTGCGGCGACGTTGCGACCGTGGGCACCCTGCTGCGTCGTCATAGACCGCATGCGGTGTTCCACGCCGCGGCGTTCAAGCATGTACCGATGCTGGAGGGTCAGTTGCGCGAGGCCATGCGCAACAACCTCATGGCCACCGCAACGCTCGCGCTTGCTTGCGACGAGGCGGGCGTCGAAAGCTTTGTGCTGATCTCCACCGACAAGGCGGTCAATCCGACCAATGTCATGGGCGCCACCAAACGCGCGGCCGAAATCGTCTGCCAGAGCCTCGCCGAGCGCTCGCAAACCCGGTTCACCACCGTGCGCTTCGGCAATGTGCTCGATTCCGCCGGCAGCGTAGTGCCGCTATTCCGCGAACAGATCCGCCAGGGTGGCCCGGTGACCGTGACCCATCCCGAGATCACGCGCTATTTCATGACGATCCCCGAGGCCTGCCAGCTGATTCTGCAGGCGGCGGTGCTGGGATCGGGCGGCGAGGTCTTCGCGCTGGACATGGGCGAGCCGGTGCAGATCCGTTATCTCGCCGAGCAGATGATCCGGCTGGCGGACAAGGTGCCGGATCGCGACATCGACATCGTGTACACCGGCTTGCGGGCGGGCGAAAAGCTGTTCGAAGAAATTTTTCACGAGCAGGAGGTCTACGCCGCGACCGCGCATTCCAAGATTCTGCTGGCGGGTCCGCGAACGCTGGAATGGAACCGGGTCAACGGCATGCTGCGCAAGGTCGAAGCGGCAGTGCGCGTGTTCGACGAGCCGGCCCTGGCCGGCATGCTCAGTGAGTGGGTGCCCGAGCTCACGCTCGATCCGCAACGCGGTGTCGTACGTCTTGCCAGCGAACCTGCCGCCTGAATTTTCAGCACCGGCGGCGCCCCGATACTTGGTTTCCAGCACAGGATCATCCATGCGATTGCGTAAAGCGGTTTTTCCGGTGGCCGGTCTCGGCACGCGACTTCTTCCCGCCACCAAGGTGCTGGCGAAGGAAATGCTGCCCATCATCGACACGCCGCTCATCCAGTTCGCGGTCGACGAGGCGGTGGCCGCAGGATGCGACACGCTGGTGTTCGTGACCAATCGCTACAAGCACGCGATCGCGGATTACTTCGATCGCTCGTTTGAACTCGAACATGGGCTGCTCAAGGCCGGCAAAAACGCCCAGGTGGATGCGCTGAGACGAATCCTGCCCGCGCACGTGCGTTGTGTTTTCGTGACTCAGCGCGAGCCGCTTGGCCTCGGTCATGCCGTGCTGTGCGCGCGGCCCGTGATCGGCGACGAGCCCTTCGCGGTGATGCTGCCTGACGACCTCCTGTTTGGCCGCGCGCAGCCGGTGCTGGCGCAAATGGTGGCCGAGGCCACTCGACTGCAGGCCTCAGCCCTGGTCGCGGTGGAACGTGTTCCGCGCGAAGACGTCTCAAGATATGGCATCGCGGATGTGGAAGGGCAGGACGGTGCGTCCAGTCGCATGCGGCGCGTGGTGGAGAAGCCGGCGCCCGCCGACGCGCCGGGCGACCTTGCGATCGTCGGCCGCTACCTGTTCGAGCCTTCGATTTTTCCCCTGCTGGAGGCCACGGCGGCCGGAGTGGGCGGCGAGATCCAGCTCACCGATGCGATTGCTGCGCTGATCCAGCAGTCGGACGTCTACGCGTATCGCTTCGACGGGGTGCGGCACGATTGCGGCAACCGTGCCGGGGTGGTGCAGGCGATGCTTGACGTGGCCATGCAGAGCGAGGACACGCGCGCAGCTGTCACAGCATTCTGCGCGGCACGCGGGGTGCAGTTGGGCAAGCGGGACTGACTGCCGACGGGATCTCCCGTCGTCAGAATTGGCGCCAGACCAGCGCGAAGGTGGCAACCAGCAGCGATACCGCGACGACGGAAAGCGCCATCGCAAAATGGAGGAAGGCCGCGCCGCTGCGCTCGGCGTCGATGCCACGCAGCAGCGCGGGCGGACGCAGGTGCTGCGGCCGCCGCGGTGGAAACTCCCGATAGCGTCGCGTGCCGCGCCAGATCTGCAGCGCACTCCGGATCAGCAGAAGCGAAATCAACAGAGCAACTCCGCCCGCAAGCGCGAGCGCCTGCTGGCGACGGATGAGTGTGTAAGGGGCGAATGCGGAATTGGGATCCACATCGATCGCGTAGACCAGCATCACACTCCACAGACCAATGGCAAGAATGCCGGCCACCGCCACGCAGAAAAAATACGTGGAAGGACGCACATTGCGGCGCATGCGCTGGTAGATGGAGCTGTGGGAACGCACGCCGCGCGACGCGTCGCGCAGCAGCTGCTTCTGCGACGCGCGGGGGGTCGAACCGGTCCGGGCTGGGGCGGTACTGGCCGCCAGTACCGCGGAAGAATTCGCGGCCGCGATACCCGACTCTTCGAAGTACCGGTCGATCACATCCTCGAACAGCGATTCGGAGCTCGACGCGCGTGAGTCGGCGCCAGCAGGCGGTTGCCCGGCCGTGGACCGGGCGGAGCGTTCTCCAGCCATCGTTGTTCGAGCCGAGCTGGATCCAGACTCGGACTCGGCCGTCGACTCGGGTTTACTGGAACTCGTCTCGGACTCCGTTCGCGGTTCTGCTGGATCGATCAAGGGCCCATTCCATAGTCACCGGCCACAAACGCCGATCCTGTCAGGATAACGCCTCCGGAATTTCCTGCCGTGCACGAGACTCTCTCGGGTCGACCCCATTCATGTGCGGCACCTGAAGCCGCGTGAATGCAGGTGTGCGTTGACGTTGCTGGATGCATCACGTAACCTGCCGCGTCTTTCCCGCGTGGGGCCATAGCTCAGCTGGGAGAGCGCTACAATGGCATTGTAGAGGTCGCCGGTTCGATCCCGGCTGGCTCCACCACGCGTTTTACTTGGGTCCCCATCGTCTAGAGGCCTAGGACACAACCCTTTCACGGTTGCGACCGGGGTTCGAATCCCCGTGGGGACGCCATCTTTTATGTCTGGACGAGTCCATCCTGGACTCGCCAGACGTCGCTCGCTGCGGACGCGGTCCACAGCGGCTCCCGCTGCGCGGGCGGTGCATCCATGCACCGCAGCCCTCACGCTTCTTCGCCTGGTGTGGATTTCTCGGGCGCCGGGCATCCGTGCACCGCAGCGCTCACGCTTCTTCGCGAAATCCTCTTGCGCCCGCTTCAAGGTCGTCATCAGGTGTGTCTGGTTGCGCTCATCCTGGACTCGCCAGACGTCGCTCGCTGCGGACGTGGTCCACAGCGGTTCCCGCTGCGCGGGCGGTGCATCCCTGCACCGCAACCCTCACGCTTCTTCGCGAAATCCTCTTGCGCCCGCTTCAAGGGCGTCATCAGGCGTGTCTGGACGCACTCACCCTGGACTCGCCAGTCGTCGCACGCTGCGGATTCGTTGAAGCGGACGTGCCAGTGCTTTGGGTGGCATCCCGGGTGCTGTCACAATCGGGTTCCGTATCTCCAGGCGTAACCATGTCGTATCAGGTGCTCGCGCGGCAGTGGCGACCGCGCGCTTTTGCGGAGCTGGTTGGGCAGCAGCATGTGGTGCGTGCGCTCAGCCATGCGCTGGATTCCGGCCGCATCCATCACGCTTTCCTGTTTTCCGGTACGCGCGGAGTTGGCAAGACCACGATCGCGCGCATTCTGGCGAAGTCGCTCAATTGCGACACCGGCACCAGCTCGACTCCGTGCGGTGTCTGTCCGACCTGCGTCGACATCGACGAGGGGCGCTATCCGGATCTGCTGGAAATCGACGCGGCGTCGCGCACCAAGGTCGATGACACGCGCGAGCTGCTCGACAACGTCGTGTACGCGCCTTCGCGGGGCCGCTTCAAGGTGTACCTGATCGACGAGGTACACATGCTGTCCACCAGCAGCTTCAATGCGCTGCTGAAAACGCTGGAGGAGCCGCCTCCGCACGTCAAATTCCTGCTGGCGACAACTGACCCGCAGCGTCTGCCGGTCACCGTGCTCTCGCGATGCCTGCAGTTCAACCTGCGCCGGCTGGAAGAAGACGAGATCGCCGGGCAACTGGAGCGCATCGTCACGGCTGAGAAAATCGATTTCGATGCCGACGCGCTGGCGCAGCTCGCGCGCGCCGGCAACGGGTCCATGCGCGACGCACTCTCGCTGCTGGATCAGGCCATTTCGCATGGGGGCGGCGCGATCGCCGGCGACGACGTACGTCAGATGCTGGGTACGCTTTCCCGCGCCGATGTGGCGAGCCTGCTCGAATCCATCGCCGACGACGATGCTGCCGGACTCCTTGCCGGCATCGAACGCGCCGCGGTGAATGCGCCAGACTTCCTGCTGGTACTGGACGAGTTGGCAACGCTCGTGCATCGACTCCAGGTCGGCAAGTACCTGCCCGACCAGCTTGCAGCCTGGGCGAAGTCCGAGCTCTTGCTGACCCGGCTGGACAAGAAACTTGATGCGCCGACGCTGCAGCTCTTCTATCAGCTCGCCATCATGGGTCGCCGCGATCTGCCGCTGGCGCCGTCGCCGCGTGCGGGTTTCGAGATGTGTCTGCTGCGGATGCTCGCGTTCCGGCCGGAGCGGGCGCTTGATGCGCCCGAATCCGCCGCACCGCGCCAGACCGCAGCGGAGGGGGCATCGAAGTCCGCGGGGGCGCGTGTGGATTCAGGGACGGCCGCTGCCTTGTCCGTGCGCGAACCCGCTGCCGCCATGGTCGCAACCCGCGTCGGGCACCTGGCGAATCCTGCGGTCGCCAGTGGGTCGCTGCCGACGCAGGAGGGATCGCCTCGCCCAAGTCGAGCACCGGCATCAGTGGCCGCCGCAACGCAGGCGGCACCCGTTCCTGCGCCGCCGACGCTCTCGACCCTGGACACCGCACCCGCGCCGACGCCGGCGCCGACGCCGCGACAAGTCATGCAGGGTTTGCTCGATCACGCGCAGTGGCTGGATATCCCGGAAGTGCTTGGTCTGCGCGGTGCGGTCAAGGAACTCGCGGCCAACAGCGTGCTGCTTTCCCACGCGGGCGACGTGATACGGCTCGGCCTGAAGCCGCAGCAGAGCCACCTGCGCAGCGAATTGCTCGCGCGCCAGTTGCAGCAGGCACTGATACCGCGTTGCGGGAGCGAAATCCTGGTTCGACTCGAGGTGACCGAGGATGTGGCGGAACGCTCGACTGCGGCGACACGTGCGAACGAAGCGACGCGGCAGCGCCAGCAGGACGCGGAGGCCGCCGTAGCCGAAGATCCGCTGGTGCGTCAGTTGATGCAATCGTTCGACGCCCGCATTTTGCCGGGCAGTGTGAAAGTCCAGGATACGGAGCTGCGCAAATGAAGACGGGGCTGGGTGGTTTGATGCAGCAGGCGCAGAAGATGCAGGAGGATTTGGCGCGTGTGCAGCAGGAGATCGCAGCCATGGAAGTCGAGGGCGAAGCCGGCGGCGGCATGGTCCGGGTGGCCATGAACGGTGCGCATCAGACACGCCGAATCACCATTGAGCGGAGTCTGCTCCAGGATGATCCCGAGATGCTGGAGGACCTCATCGCTGCAGCGTTCAACGATGCCGTCAACCGCGTGGCCGAAGGCAGCCAGGCAAAGATGGGTCAGGTCGCTGGTGGCATGAATCTGCCGCCCGGCTTCAAGTTGCCGTTCTGATGGCGCGCGAAGGCGCCGTGCCACTTTTGCAACAGATGATCGACGCCTTGCGCTGCCTGCCCGGGGTAGGCGCAAAGACGGCCCAGCGCATGGCTCTGCATCTGCTGGAGCGCGATCGCGACGGTGCTCGCCATCTGGCCCGGACTGTCATGGAAGCCGCCGAACGCATCGGCAACTGCCGGCGCTGCCGCAATCTCAGCGAGACGGCGGAGTGCGCCATCTGCAGCAATCCATCGCGCGACGCGTCGTTGCTCTGCGTGGTGGAGGGCCCGGTGGACCTGATCGCCGTTGAACAGGCCACCGGGTTTCGCGGCCTCTACTTCGTGCTGTTCGGCCGTCTGTCGCCTCTGGACGCACTGGGACCGGCCGAGCTTGGGCTGGACCTGCTGCAGCAACGACTCGACTCGGAGGAATTGCGGGAGTTGATCGTCGCGACCAATCCCACGGTCGAGGGCGAAGCGACCGCGCACTATCTGGCCCAGATGGCAGCGCAGGCGGGCGTCCCCGCCACGCGGCTGGCGCACGGCGTACCGCTCGGTGGCGAGCTTGAATTCATCGATCGGGGCACACTGGCGCACGCTTTCGGCGCGCGCGCCTCGCTGGGAACCCTCTGAGCATGAATGAGACCGTGTTTGATCGCATTATCCGCCGCGAGATTCCAGCCGATATCGTGTTCGAGGACGACGAGCTCCTCGCGTTTCGCGACGTCAATCCCCAGGCGCCGCAGCACATCCTCTTCATTCCCAAGCGTCGAGTGCCGACGCTTGACGACCTCGTCGAGGACGACGCGGAGCTGATGGGCAGACTGGTGTTTGCGGCCACCCGCTACGCACGGGACGCGGGCATCGCGCAGGATGGCTACCGATTGGTCATCAACTGCGGTCGCGATGGCGGGCAAAGCGTCGACCATATCCACCTGCACCTGCTCGCAGGGCGTCGCATGTCGTGGCCACCGGGGTAGCACGCAGCAGCGGATGCGCAACGACACCCGCGATCCACCCACCCCGAAGCTTCAACGCTGTTGTAGGAGCGCGCTAGCGCGCGATGGCGCCATGGGCGCCCGTGCCCAAATGTTCCGTTCCCCAAGTCACCCTGTCTCCGTCGCGCCCAACGGCGCACCCACAGAGGCCGCAGAAGAAACCCTTCAGCGATGCCGGTGGAGACGCGGCCGATGAATCAGCACCGGCCGGCTGTAGCCGAATCCGAAAGGCGACGAATAGAAGATCGGGCCCGGCCGATAATCGACGATGATGTCGCTCCGTTTGGGCCACAGATACACCGCGTCTGACTCGACGCGCGGATAGTCATACGGATACTTGCCCACGTTTCGCGTCTCGTGCCCGCGCAGCGTTCCCGTCACCGTGATGTCGCGGCCCTTGGCGAAGACCGCTGGATCGTAGAAGCCTGACCGGCAGGCAAGGAATCGTCCCTGGCTGGCGTCCACGGTCCTCGGCCTCGCCTGCACGTCGAGACTCCGGCCCAGCACCTCGAAGCAGGTTTCAGCAGCGCGCGTCTCCACGCCGACGATGCTGCCGCCCCAACGCACGCGCACGCCCTCGGAACGTGCGGATGCCTGCGCCGGCACGACGCTGGCGTATTCGCCCTGCAGGGGGCGGGGTGCAGTCGCACAACCGGCCAATAGCGCCGGAACCAGACACCATGCGAAACATTTCATGTGAGCACCTCGATGCTGTCGATTCGATGCTGCAGGACGATTCAGGGCGCGGCAGCGTCGCGGCTACGCTGCAGACGCAGCGCCCGAATCTGTCGCGACAGACTGTCGAACCTGACGGATTCCCTGCCGTCGTCCCGCTCCTCCGGAGCATATCGAAGCGCGATGAATCCCGACGCAATCCCGAGAATGGCATCGGCGCTCTCCGGATGCGCCAGCGCCGCCCGCTGTGCGAAGTCGCGTGGGCCTTCCGAGGACGCGCGTGGGACACCGGCGCGCGCAAGACGGTGTTCGAATTCGCGATACAGCGAGCGCCAGCGGGAGTCGCGCACGGTGCCACGCAGCATGAGCAACAAACCTGCCAGACCGAGCGCGGACAGCGTCATCGCGCCCCAGACCAGCAAACTCTGGAGTCGATCGTTGGCTTCGACGCCCAGTCGCTCGAGCACGTTTTGCTGGCGCAGCGCGTCGAATTCGATCACCGCCCTTTGCCACCACGCGCCCAGGAGATCGGCCCGATCCCGGAGCCCGTTCCACCATCCGGACGATGCGAACCAGGCATTGCCCGACACCTCACTGCTGTAGGCGGCGCCTCCGCGCAACACCCGTTCGGGCGCAACGGCGGCCGTCGGGTCGACGCGTACCCAACCGCGATTCTGCAGCCAGACCTCGGCCCAGGCGTGCGCGTCGGACTGCCGCACGATCCAGTAGCCGCCTGCGGCATTGCGATAGCCGCCCTGATAGCCCGTGACAATGCGTGCCGGAATGCCGGCCGCGCGCATGAGGAACACGAAGCTCGACGCGTAGTGTTCGCAGAACCCGATGCGGGTGCGGAAAAGAAATTCGTCGATCGCATTGCGGTCAAGCGGCGGCGGATCGAGAGAGTAGACAAATCGCGCACGCACCATCGCGAGGGCTTCGCCGATCACCGCGTCGTCATCGCCAGGATGGGCAGTACGCCATCGCAGCGCGAGCTCGCGGGCGCGAGGATTCGACTGCTCCGGCAAGCTCAGGGCCGATTCGCGCTGCTCCTCGGGCAAGCGCGCCTGCAACCGGTAGCTGGGGCTGGAAATAGCGCGGTAGCGACGTTCCGCGCGTGATCCCGCCTCGCCGCGGGCTTGCAGGTCGACTCCAATCTCGATGTCCGGGGTGGCCGAAAGCGGCGCGTCCAGCACGAATCGCCACTCGCGCGGCGCCGATGCCAGCATCACTTCGTAGTCGTAGCGCGGGGTTCCTGCTTCCACCGGAACCGGGCCGCGCAGCCGCGCAAAGCGCCGGGAGCCGCGCCACACGCGACCGTCGAAGGTCCAGAGCACGAGCGCTCGCCAGTAGCGGTCGCGTGAGGCAGGCGCGTTGCCATCGCCAAGGAATCGAACCCGGAACGCGGGCGAGTCGTCCAGCGCCAATCCCGACAGAGAGCCGAGTTCCAGTTCATCATCAATGCCGATCCGACTCCGCGGCGTCGTGTCGGGACTCCCCCAGAGCGGCGAGCCCAGGCGGGGAAAGAACATGAAGGACGCGATGGCAAAAGGGATCACGATCGCGAGCGTGAACGCCGCCTGCCGCAGTGCTGTCGGCAGGTCGGCCGCGACCCGTCGGAAGGGCATGCGTGCAGGGCCCCCGGTTGCGTCGTCGCGCAGCCACCGGAGCGCGACCAGCACCAGCAGTAGCAGCAGCGTGGTGGCGATCATCTGTCCGATGCCCTGATCCTGCAGGAAGGCAGCCATGGCCAGAAAGTTCGCGACCATGACCACGAGGCGGGCATCGCGCACGCTGGTCGTCTCGAGCAGCTTGAGCACGAGCATGGAAGCGAGCAGCGCCGCTCCGGCCTCGCGTCCGAAAAAGCTCGGCTGCGTCGCGGTGATGGCGGCGCAAACCGCCACCAGCAACAGCAATCGCCAGAGTGCAGGCACAGGGCCGGCACCCCGCCACCGCGCCACCAGCGCGAGCACGGTCACGGGCAGCGCCGTGCCCACGAGCCACAACGGCAGCCACTTCGCGTGCAGCAAGAGCGCGACGGTGAGGACCGCGCCCACCGCGAGCAGCGATCGAGCCGAGGGCGGTGGCGGCAGGGGTTTCACAGCAGCGCCAGTGCCGTGAGGCATCGATCGCGGAATGCCGCGCCGTGATCCGGCCCCAGTGACTGCTGCGGCAGTTCAAGCGCGAAGCGGCGGCCCGTCTTCGCCGCATCCAGAACCCAGCGCGTCAGTCGACTGACGCGGGCTTCGAAGGGCAGGGTGGCGGTATCACTCCAGCGAAGTCTGAGTGGCCCGTCGGCCGGCAACGCGGGCTCGCGCACCAGCAATCGATCGACGCGCGCCGAGGGCTTCCACGCCACGCGCCGGGGCGGGTCGCCGGGGCGGTAGTCGCGGAGACTATCCCAGTCGTCGCCCTCTGCGTGTCGAGTCCGGCCATCGGTTTCCATGCCCGTGTCGGGCAGCGGACATGAGTCCGCTTCCGGCCGCGGCCAGATGAGTGCCGATTGCCGGGGCCGGAGCACGCTCCAGGCCCTGAAGAATCCGAACGGCGCATCGCTTGCAGCCGTGATGCAGGGCAGCGGCTGCCAACCTCGGTGTTCCGTGGAAAACCCCAAGGCGCATTCGCCGCCCGCGCTGAGATCGACATTTGCAGTGCCCAAGGGTCCCGCGAGTTCAATGCCGGCCCGCTCGCGCTGGCTCTCCGCCGCGAATGAGCACGCCAGCTCAGCGCTATCCCCGGCATGGACGGGCCTGCATTCCACGCGTTCCAGACTGACTCCCTGGAGCGACTGCACCGCGCGCAGCGGACTCAGAAACAGGATGCCGGCGAGCGAGAATGTCAGCAGCAGTGCGGCATTGTTGTTGAAGTTCAGCGCACCGAGCAGCATGACGGCGAGCAGTACCCCGGCGTAGAGGCCGAATCGCGTGGGCAGGATATAGATGCGCCGGCGGTGCAGTCGGATCGGCAGCGGCTCGGGCTTCCGGTAGCGAGTCAGTGCAGGCAGCCGGCGCTCGGCGAATGCGCCTATCCGCGCGCGCAGGCCAGCACGTGGATGTGGATCCGGATTCCCTGAATGGCTGGAACGTTCGCTGCGCATGGGGGCATCACGACGGCCGGCAACGCCGTGCCCCTATTGCCGGTCCACCGGCACGCTCGCGATGAGTTGCCGCGCCAGTTCATCGCGATCGGTTCCATCCATGCCAGGCACCAGTCGGTGGCCTGCAGTCGCGACGAACACAGCCTGCACGTCTTCCGGCAGCACAAAGTCGCGGTTTCCGAGCAGTGCCCAGGCGCGCGCCGCATGCAGCAATGCGAGGCCCGCGCGTGGCGAAAGTCCCGTGCGCAGCTGCGCACGCGTGCGGGAAGCCAGCAACAGGGCCTGCAGATAATCAAGCAGCGCAGGACGGACGACGACCGCGTCGACGCGTCGACGCAGCGCCATCAGTGCGCCGGCATCGAGCTGCGGCGAGAGCTCGTCGAGCAACTCGCGGCGGTCGCGCGAGGTCAGCATTTCGCGTTCGGCTTCAGGCGGTGGATAGCCGAGGCTGATGCGCAGCAGGAAACGGTCGAGCTGGGAGTCCGGCAAGGGATAAGTGCCGGCAAGGTCGAGCGGATTCTGGGTTGCAATAACCACGAAGGGCTCGCGCAGCGGGTGCATTTCGCCATCGACCGTGACTTGATGCTCCGCCATCGCCTCAAGCAGCGCGCTTTGTGTCTTGGGGGTGGCGCGGTTGATCTCGTCCGCCATGACCAGTTGCGCGAACACAGGTCCGGGATGAAATCTAAACGTCGAATGCTCCCGCTCGAATACGGATACGCCGATAATGTCGGATGGCAGCAGATCGCTGGTGAACTGGATGCGCGAGAAAGTGAGCCCGAGGGTCGCAGCCAGTGCGTGGGCGAGCGTCGTCTTGCCCATGCCGGGCAGATCTTCAAGCAGCAGGTGGCCGCCCGCGAGCACGCCCGCGAATGCAAGCCGCACGGCGTGACGCTTGCCGAGCACGATACGGTTGACCTGCTCGATGGCTGCGGCAAGCCGAGCCCGTTCTTCGTGCAGGGAGGGTTCGGTGCCAGTGTCCAATGCCTCTGCCTTCGCCATCAGCGGGGTCGCAAATTCGACCACCGACCGAGTGTAACCAGTCGGTGGTGAGCCCGGAGTCGACACGGGCTGCAGGCGAAATCAGCCCCTGGCGGAAGCCGTCGCCGCGCGCACTGTTCGTCGCTTTCTGGTCGCTGCTGGTTGCAATCAAGTTGGGACTGGCAGCCCGGCTCGATCTGTTCGCCGATGAGGCGTTCTACCGTCTGGAGGCCTTCCATCCCGCGCTGGGCTATAGCGACCTGCCGCCGCTCACGGCGTGGCTTGGTGCGATCTCGATGTCGGTGTTCGGCGACAACCACCTCGCGCTGCGGCTGCCGTTCCTGCTGCTCGGCTCCGCGGTGCCGTGGCTGGTGCTGCTATGGGCCGCGCGCTTCCCCGCCACGGCGCCGTTTCGCTGGCAGGCAGCCCTGCTGGCCTGCCTGCTGCCGCTCGCCGGGCAGCTCGGAATATTTGCCTTGCCGGACGTGCCCCTGACCGTGGCGATGCTGCTGTCTGCGATCGCGCTCGATCGCGCGCTTGAAAAAGGCCACAGCATCGACTGGCTGCTGCTGGGCGTGGCACTCGCCATCGGCTGGTTGAGTCATTACCGGTTCGTGTTCTGGTACGCGGCCGGCGCGTTGTGGCTGATTGCCAGCGGCCCAAGGGAGTGGCGTCGAAGCGGGTTCTGGATCGCGCAGATCATTGGCCTCATGGGTTTGTTGCCGAGCGTTCTCTTCAATTCGGAACACGCCTGGTCGGCACTGCGCTTCCAGTTCGTCGACCGGCACCCGTGGCAGTGGCACGCCGATGGACTGCTTGATCCCGCGTGGCAGGCGCTGATTGCGACACCGCCTTTGTTCATCGCCATGATTTTCGCCATGGTCGTTCTCGGGCGGAGCGCGCGCGCAGACAATGTGCGCGCGCGCGCGGCCGCGTTTTCGAGCGTGGGACTGCTCGTGCTCGTCTGGACCGTGGGCCTGTTCGCCGACTCCCTGCGCAGCCGCTTTCACTGGACGCTGCCCGCATGGCTGCTGATCCTGCCGTGGGCTGCGGCGTGGATTCCAGTGCAATCCGCGCGCGTCGGCGGGTCTGGATTCCGGCGTCTCGTGGCGAGCCTCAGCACTCCCGTCGCGGCTACCGGCCTCAGCCTTGCCCTCATCTGCCTCACGCTGATGGCGGGCGGCGTTGATCGGGCGCGCTACTGGCGTGCACCACTGCCCGACAACCTTCTGGGCTGGCGTGAGGTCGCAGCCTGGGTCGACGCGTTGCGGGTCGACGATGCGGACACGCGCCTGGTCGCCGACAATTTCGTGCTCGCCGCCGAACTGGACGATCAGCTGCACCAACCTGTGGCCACGCTCGACCACCGATTGAACCAAAAGCATGGGCGGAGCGCCCAGCTGGCGCTCTGGCGACGTGACGAGTCTTCGCTGCGCGATTGGGACGAAGGCGAAGCCGGATGGCTGGTGGCGGAACCCGGCGCTCTGGCGGTGGTGGACTGGGCCGCCTGGCAAATGCACTTTTGCAGCCTCTTTGCTCAGGTGGAGCTGCGGTCCGAACTGGTTGTGCCGACCACGCGCGACCGCTGGGTCGCTTATCGCGTGTCACGCAATACAACGGGTGCGGGCCGGCGCTGCGCCCTCGCTCCGGTCGGCAGGCTGGACTATCCCGCATCCTCGAGGCCCGTCACTGCCGGGGCGTCGGTCGAAGTCGCAGGCTGGGTGTTTCTCGGCAACGAGAAGATACGCGCACTCGAGCTGGCGCTGGGAAACGGTCCACGTACCCCGGCGATCTATGGATTGGCACGGCCGGACGTGCCGCCTCTGTTCGCCGAAGGCGGGCCTGCGGACGCGGCCATTGGCTTTCGCGCCACGCTCGACGCCCGTCACGCCGAACCCGGCGTGCTGCGTGTGCGGGGATGGGCCGTGACCGGGTCAGGCAGGGAAGTGGGATTCGAATTGCCGCAGGGCGTTGAGCTGCGCCGGCGCTGACTCGCGCAGGGCAGCTCAGGCCAGCACTTCAAAGCCCGCCTGCCGGAGCAGAGTGGCCGTTGCAATAAGCGGCAGTCCGATCAGGGCAGTCGGGTCGTCGCTGCGGATCCATTCGAACAGCGCGATGCCGAGACCTTCCGCCTTGAAGCTTGCGGCGCAGTCGAGCGGTCGTTCGCGCGCAACGTAGCGTTCGATTTCGCCGAGTCCGAGCGTGCGCAGGTGCACCGCCGTCTCGACCTGCCGGTACAGGTATCGGCCCGACGCGCCGTCGAGCACGCACAGGCCGGTCAGGAACTGGACGGTCTGCCCGGATATCGAATGCAGTTGCTGCACCGCATCCTCCGCTGTCCCGGGTTTGCCGAGCCTCCTGCCATCCGCGGTCAGCGCAATCTGGTCGGAGCCGATGATGATCGCCTCTGGATATCGGCAGCGTACGGCCTGCGCCTTGGCAATCGACAGACGCTGCACCTGCTCCACGGCGGATTCTTCGGGAACAGACGCTTCATCGATGTTGGGCACTTCGGTATCGAATTTCGGCACCAGTCGACCGAGCAATTCCGCGCGATACGTCGAACCCGATGCGAGCACGATGCGCCGGCTGTTCACTCGACGGGAGCACGCGCGGCGCGGGCGGATTTACGCAGCGACGCGGCGCTGGCGTAGGCGTCGGTCAGTTCGCCACGAACGATGTCGAGGCGCGCGAGCTGCACATCCACCGAGTGCTTGGACGACGCCAGGGCTCCGCGCGCAGTCTTCAGTTCGCGCAGGGAAGCGGCAGCGGAATGGTCCCGGATCCACAGGCGATGGGCGAGGACCTCACGCAGCGCCTGCTGGAAAGCGTCGCCCGCGTCGAGCGACGAATTGGCATTGGCCGCCATCTCGCTGGGCAGGCGTCCCAGCATCTTCTGCAACTCGCCCATGCGCTCGCGGCAGCGCTGCAGGCTGACCTCAAGCGCGTCCGCACCATCGACCAGGCTCCGCTGCAGATTGCGGTGCGCCAACCGCCGCCAGCCGAGCGTCAGGAAAACGATCGCCACCGCGGCCAACAGGAAGGTCACCACCATCCAACCCACAACACCCATCGATCTCTCCGCTCAAGAATCAAGCAGTGTGCCGCAGCCCTGCCTGTCGCGAAACCGGCCCGGCTCAGGCCGCGGTCACGTCATAATAAAAAACATTAGAAACACACTGTAATGCATTGATAAATAAATAACATGAGCAGAAAAAAGGCCCGGATACAATCCGGGCCCTGAAGTTGGTGGAGGCGGCGGGAATCGAACCCGCGTCCGAGAATGCTCTATCCCCAGATCTACATGCTTAGCGCGGCGTTTGATCTCATCCGACGGAAACACGACGCGCGAAGCACTCCGGCGGACCAGTTCGTTAAGTTTTAGCTGCCGACCGACAAACCGCAGTCTGCTCGCGATCCCGTGTAAATGACCGAAGGCTCACCCGCACGGACACAGGTGGCAATCGGGTCACGCGGCCTTAGGCCGCGAGAGCGTAGACGTCGTCGTTGGCGTCTGAGTTTTTGCCGCTGGATTAACGAGGAAAGCTGCCCCCTCGGCATGCACCAAGTGATTTCGCTACCCCCGTCGAAGCCGATCGCCCCCGGGTGAGTTTCGTCACGGGACCAGTATAGGGGCAGAAGTCGGCCGCTCAAGGCAACGTCGATCCTGCGTTCATCGCACATCGCGTTTTTTCGAGCGCAACCGATCCGACCGGGGCAGCGGGGCACTGACTCCCGTTCACGACATGGCTCCCCGAAAACCCTAGCTCGCGCGGTTGTGCGAGCGCATGACGCGCAGCTTGTCGCGCTGCCAGTCGCGTTCCTTTTCGACGTCGCGCTTGTCGTGCTCCTGCTTGCCCTTGGCGAGTCCGAGTTCCAGCTTCACCCGGTTTTTCGACCAGTACATGGCGGTCGGCACCAGGGTGAATCCCTTGCGCTCCACCGCTCCGATCAACTCGTCGATCTGGCCGCGATGCAGGAGCAGCTTGCGGGTGCGCCGGGCCTCGGGTACGACGTGGGTGGACGCGGACAGCAGCGGCGCGATCTGCGCGCCGAACAGGAAGATCTCGCCCTCGCGGATGACCGCGTAGGCGTCGGTCAGCTGACCCTTGCCGGCGCGCAGGCTCTTGATCTCCCAGCCTTCCAGCACGATCCCGGCCTCGAAGCGCTCGTCGATATGGAACTCGTACCGCGCACGCTTGTTGAGCGCGATCGTGCCGCCCCGGCCGCTGTCACCCGCGGTCTTTGCGCCCTTGCTGCCTGCCTGCTTCGCCATGCCTGACCTATTCAATGTGGAGAACGCCAAGGGCGCCTTCTCCTACTAGACTTCCAGCTTGTTCCCACGTTTTGACCGCATTCTTGAGTCGAATCAAGCGACAGGCCCTGGTATCGCTGCCCGCCGAGCGGATGTTCGCGCTGGTCAATGACGTGGCAGCGTACCCGAAGCATTTCGACTGGTGCGACGCGGCCTCGGTGTCGAAGGATGCCTCGGGCGCCGTATTGGCACATTTGTCGGTCCGCTTCAGCGGTGTCGCTGCGTCCTTCACCACCCGCAATCGCGCCGAGGCTCCGGGCAGAATCCACCTCGAACTCGTCGAGGGGCCGTTCCGCCGACTTGATGGTGAATGGCGCTTCATCGCGCTGGCGGAGGATGCCTGCCGGGTCGAGCTGGATCTTGAGTTCGGCTTCGCCGGCAATCTGATCGGGTCGGCGCTGGCAATCGGTTTCCGTTCCTTCGCCGACCGGCTGGTGCAGGAATTCGTGCGCGCGGCGCGGGTGTTCGAGGGTCCGGAGTGAGCGGCGCGTGGATTGAAGTGGAACTCGCCTGCGCCGGTCCCGAGAACCAGTCGGCGGTATTTCTGACTCTTCCTGCAGGCGCCCGGGTGGCGGACGCCATCGCAGCGGCGCCGACCCATGCACTGCCTCCGGGCGGTCGCGATCAGGATTTCTCGGGTCGGGTAGGCGTATTCGGCCAGCGCTGCAGCCTGGAGCGTGAACTCTCACCTGGCGATCGGGTGGAGTTCTACCGGCCGCTTGAGCTGGACGCCAAGGCCGCGCGTCGGCAGCGCGCGCGGGAAAGCCGGATCAAAGCTGCATCCTGAGCGATCTACTCAGCCTTGCGGCGCTTCTTGCCGGTATCGGGTGTTTCGTCGTCGAAGGTGGCGCCCGCCTTGCGCAGCCTGAGATTCTCCTTCAGGAGTTCGGCGTCCTGCTCGGAAAGATAGTCGCCCTCGATGGTCACGAGTGCATCATTCTCGAAACGCAGGCTCAGATTCTTGAGCTCAGCCTCTCGGCCCCGTCGGCTGACACTGGTGGTGTAGTTCCACTGGTCCTGATCGAAGGGGCTGACGATGGACGGCGTGCCGAGCAGCAGGGAAACCTGCCGTTTGGTCATGCCCACCTCAACTTCCTTGACGCGATCAGCGTCGAGCAGATTGCCCTGGGGCACGGTGACTTTGTAGATCAGGCCGCAGCCGCCGAGGGCCGCGATCAACACAAACATCAGAAGCGTACGCAGCAGCATTGATCGGGAATTCCAGAGGCGCGAAGGCCGCGAATGATACACTGGGCAGCGTCCTTGGCGCCGCATCCGACCCGGCACTACCCGGATGCGCAATCCGTCCGTTGCAGCCCTCTGGAGACTGACCCCTTGGAATCGCAGGACCTGCGCAGGGCCGGGCTCAAGGTCACGCTGCCGCGCATGCGCATTCTCGAGATTCTCGAGTCCGCCGGCGAGCGGCACATGTCGGCTGAAGACATCTTCCGGGAATTGCTCGAACATCGGGACGACATCGGACTGGCCACGGTCTATCGCGTATTGACCCAGTTCGAGGCAGCGGGGCTGGTGCTCAAGCACAATTTCGAGGGCGGCCAGGCCGTATTCGAGATCGACAGCGGCAAGCATCACGACCATATGGTCGATCTGGACACCGGCAAGGTCGTCGAATTCACGAGCGAGGAGATCGAGCGCCTCCAGCACGAGATCGCCGCGCGTCACGGCTACGACATCGAAGACCATAGTCTGGTGCTGTACGTCCGGGCTCGCCGCAAGTCCCGCTCCGACAAAGGTCGCTGAGCTTCGCGGGGGATCGCGTCTCCTTCCGGGAGACGGCAATTCGAAGAGGTGATGTTGGGCGGTGCAGGGACAGTTGCTCAGGCAGGGTCGCGGGAGGCGGCGCTGGCTGCGGCGTTGCGCAGCATGCTGCGCGCATGGGCCAGCGTTTCACTGCGAAGTTCAATGCCGCCCATCATGCGCGCGATCTCGTTGGGGCGCTCCGCGACCTTCAGGGTCCGCATGTCCGTGAGCGTGCTGCCGTCCTGCTCGGCCTTGCTCGCCACGAGGTGATGGTCAGCCTGTGCGGCTACCTGCGCCAGGTGCGTCACTGACAGCACCTGGGCGCGTTCGGCAAGCCGGTGCAACAGGCGTCCCACGACTTCTGCGACGGCGCCACCAATGCCGCTGTCGACTTCGTCGAATATCAGTGTCGGAGCGGGTCGCTGCGCACGCGCCGCAACCTGCAGCGCCAAAGCAATGCGCGAGAGCTCGCCGCCGGAGGCGACCTTCCGCAGCGGCCGCAGCGGTTGCCCGGCATTTGCGCTGACCTGCATTTCCACGCTGTCGGCCCCGTGCATCACCGGTGCATCGCTAGCGGTGGTCTCGATCTCGATGGCGAAGCGTCCGCCCGCCATTCCGAGTTGTGCCATCAGCGTTCCCGTATCACGCGACAGGGCGGCTGCAGCTTCGCGCCGCGCCGCCGAAAGCCTGGCCGCCGCCGCGCGGTATTCCTGCACGACGCTTTCCTGCTGCGTGCGCAGCGCGTCAATGGTCGCGGCGGCGCTGCGGACTTCCTCGCACCGCTCGCGCAGGTCAGCGCGCAGCGCGGCAAGGTGCTCGGGCTTTGATCGGTGCTTGCGAGCGAGCGCGTGCAATTCGGTCAGACGACGATCCATCTCCTCCAGCTGGGACGGGTCGGCCTCCTGCCGGTCGAGGTAACGGTTCAGTTCGAGCGAGGCGTCATCGGCCCCCGTCGAGGCTTGCATCAGAGCGTCGCGCACGGCCGTCAGCGAGGGATCGACGGCAAGCAGCGACCCGGTGAGTGCGAGTGCTGCAGCGACGCGACCGGAGATGCCAGCACCGTCGCTGCCGCTGCCGCCTTCGAGCATTGATGTGAGTTGCCGGGTCCCGTCCAGCAGATCCTGGAAATGCGCGGCGCGACGGTGGTCAGTAGCCAGTTGTTCGAGCGCGTCGGGATCGAGCTCGAAACCCTCGAGCTCTGCGAGCTGGTGCTCCATCAGTTCCATCGCTGCGGCGTCGGTCGCGCCCAGTGCATCCAGCTCTGCCAGGCGGCGTTCGCCCTGACGCCACCGCACCGTGGCTTCCGCCACCTCCGACAGCAGCGCGTCGTGACCGGCGACGCTGTCGAGCATCGCCATCTGCCTTCTTCGTTCCAGCAGCGACTGGTGCTCGTGCTGGCCGTGAATCTCGATCAGATGCGATGCCAGCTCACGCAGCAGGGAGACGCTCACGCTGCGGTCGTTGATGTATGCACGCGAGCCGCCATCCGCGCGCAAGGTCCGTCGGAGACGGCAGGCGTGTCCTTCCTCCTCCAGCTCGTGGCTGCAGAGCCAGGCGCGGGCATCTGCCAGTTGGGAAACATCGAACTCGGCTTCGATTTCCGCCCGCGCCGCTCCCTCGCGGACCCACGAGGTATCGCCGCGGGCGCCCGCGATCAGCGACAGCGCGTCGACAATCAGCGACTTGCCGGCCCCGGTCTCGCCCGTGACCACGCTGAAGCCGGCCGCAAACTCGATCTCGATGCGGTCGACAATGGCGAAGTCCCGCACACTCAGAAGCTGCAACATTCCCGGATCCGACGCGTCGATGAGATGGACGGCCTGCGATGTTAGCGAAAGGCACGCACGGGAGCCGCAACGTCCCGGATAGAGGCCCCCTTCCTGGGCGCCGCATCGAAGATGCCGTCGACGCGCGCCATTGCCACGCGGCGAATGCGCCCATATGTAGGACACTGCAGCGCGGCGGACCCGTGCTTCTCCCTACTTGCGGAAACCGAGATGTCGCCCAAGACCGAGAATCAGCTCGACCCGCGCGCCCGCCATCTGCTGCGGGCGCTCGTGGCCCAGTATGTACGGGACGGCCAGCCGGTCGGCTCGCGCACGCTGGCGCAAGCCTGTGGTCTCGACGTCAGTCCCGCGACCATCCGCAACGTGATGGCGGATCTCGAGGAATCCGGGTTCCTGTCGGCCGCGCATACGTCCGCCGGCCGCATACCCACACCCCGCGGTTATCGACTCTTCGTGGATTCGCTGCTGCAGATGCAGCCGCTGGGCGAGGCCGACATGGAGTCAATCCGCCGACAACTGCCGCCCACGGCGGGCACTTCCGACCTGCTCGCCAGCGTATCGAACATGCTTTCGGGCATCACGCGGTTCGTCGGGATCGTGACGGTGCCGCGGCGCGAGCACTTCGCGTTCCGGCACATCGACTTTGTGGCGCTCGACGCGACGCGGGTGATGGTGATCCTCGTATTCACCGATCAGGAGGTCCAGAACCGCATCGTGGAACTGGCGCGGCCGCTGGCCACCGGAGAGCTTGAGTGGATCGCGAACTATCTCAACGCCAACTTCGCCGGCTTGACGCTTGACGAGATCCGGCGGCGGCTGGTGCGCGAGCTGGACGGCGACCGCGTCCGGCTGGATCGGATGATGGCCGCGACCGTGTTGCTCGCTGACGCGGCGCTTCGTCCCGAGGGCGACACCGACGTGGTCATGACCGGGCAGAACAATCTGCTCGGCGTGCAGGAACTCTCGGACATCGATCGACTGCGCGAGCTGTTTGATGCCTTCGCGCGCAAGCAGGACCTGCTGCGCGTGCTGGAGGGCTGTATCCATGCTGACGGCGTGCGCCTATTCATCGGCGAGGAGTCGGGCGTGGCGTCGCTGGAACAGTGCAGCGTGGTGGCGACGCCGTATGGCGCCGGCGGCAAGGTGCTCGGTGTGCTGGGCGTCATCGGACCCACGCGCATGCGCTACGAGCGCGTCATTCCGGTCGTGCAGGCGACCGCCCAGGCGCTGTCGCAGGCCTTGAACGTGGCGGCGCCGACCCCATAGCGCCGGTTCGATTTACGCAACCCATTATTGCTTCCCGCAACCCATCTTGAAAACGGACAGGTCAATCATGCCGAACACTTCCCCGGATCAACCCATCGAAGAGGAAGCAGTGCCTGCACTCGATGCCGATGAGCTTGCTGCGGCAGACGAGATTGGCGAGCTGCTGAAATCGCGCGAAGAGTCGCTGCGCCTGCTGGCCGAGATGGACAATCTTCGCAAGCGGGCGGCGCGTGAAGTCGAGGTGGCGCGCAAGTTTGCGGCGGAGCGCCTGCTCGAGGACCTGCTGCCGGTAATCGACAGCCTTGAGCGCGGCGTGAGTACCAGCGACGCCGATCCCGCCAAGGTTCGCGAGGGTCTGCGGTTGACGCTCTCGATGCTGCGCAATGCGCTCATCAAGCACGGCATGAAGGAAGTCGATCCCGCGGGGTCGAATTTTGACCCGGAGCTGCATCAGGCAATGAGCACGATTGCCGCAGGCGAGCTCGGTGCCGGGAAGGTCGCGCAGGTGTACCAGAAGGGCTACACGCTCAACGATCGGCTGGTGCGACCGGCGCTGGTGGTAGTGACCGAGGGCTGAGTCGGCTCCGGAAACACATCGCGCCCAGCGCCCCTGACTTGATTCGGCGAGCGCGGCCCCCAGATTCCGTGCAGGTCGCTCATAAAGCATTCGCGACACTTACGATCCACACGCGCATTTCGTGCGCACGATTTCAGGAGAATCCCCTTGAGCAAGATCATCGGCATCGACCTTGGCACGACCAATTCGTGCGTAGCAGTTCTGGAAGGCGGCAAGCCACGCGTCATCGAGAATTCCGAGGGTGACCGTACCACTCCGTCCATCGTCGCCTTCACCAAGGACGGCGAAGTTCTGGTGGGAGCGTCCGCCAAACGGCAGGCCGTGACCAATCCCCAGAACACCATATCGGCGGTGAAGCGGCTCATTGGCCGCAAGTTCACTGATGCAGAGGTCAAGAAGGATCTGGATCTCGTGCCCTACGGCATCGTCGCGCACGACAACGGCGACGCCTGGGTTGAGCTCAGCGACGGCCGCAAGATGAGCGCGCAGGAGATCAGCGCCAAGATCCTGCAGAAAATGAAGAAAACCGCCGAGGATTACCTCGGCGAGCCCGTGACCGATGCGGTCATCACGGTTCCGGCGTACTTCAATGACAGCCAGCGCCAGGCCACCAAGGACGCGGGCCGCATTGCCGGTCTTGAGGTGAAGCGCATCATCAACGAGCCGACTGCGGCCGCACTGGCCTATGGCCTTGACAAGTCCGGGGGCGATCGCAAGATCGCGGTCTACGACCTTGGCGGCGGTACTTTCGACGTATCGATCATCGAGATTGCCGATGTCGATGGCGAGAAGCAGTTCGAGGTGCTCGCCACCAATGGCGACACTTTCCTCGGTGGTGAGGACTTCGACAAGCGACTCATCGACTTCCTGGTCGACGAGTTCCGCAAGGAGCAGGGCATTGACCTGCGCAAGGATCCGCTCGCGCTGCAGCGTCTGAAAGACGCGGCCGAGCGCGCCAAGATCGAGCTGTCGTCATCGCAGCAGACCGACGTCAACCTCCCGTACGTGACGGCTGACGCGAGCGGTCCGAAGCACCTGAATATCAAGCTGACGCGAGCCAAGCTCGAAGCGCTGGTCGAGGAACTCGTCAAGCGCACGATCGAGCCCTGCCGCACCGCGCTCACGGACGCCGGCGTCAAGGTGGGCGACATCGACGAGGTGATCCTGGTCGGTGGCCAGACGCGCATGCCCCGCGTGCAGGCGGCGGTGGCGGAGTTCTTCGGCAAGGAGCCGCGCAAGGACGTCAATCCCGACGAAGCCGTGGCAGTCGGCGCGGCGGTGCAGGGTGCCGTGCTTTCCGGCGCCGTCAAGGACGTCCTGTTGCTGGACGTGACTCCGCTTTCGCTCGGCATCGAGACGCTGGGTGGCGTCTTCACCAAGCTGATCGAGAAGAACACGACGATCCCGACCAAGGCTGGGCAGACCTTCTCCACCGCGGACGACAACCAGACCGCGGTGACCGTGCACGTGCTGCAGGGTGAGCGCGAGCAGGCACGCTTCAACAAGTCGCTGGCCAAGTTCGACCTGGCGGGCATCGATCCCTCGCCGCGTGGCATGCC
>JBBQNY010000002.1:0-67496 GCA_038330365.1 Lysobacterales bacterium
CGCCAACATCGTGGCCGGCCAGGTCGGCAGCATTGCCATCGTCTCGGGCAACAACCAGACCGGTGGCTCTGGAGCGACGTCCGATCCACTGGTGGTGCAGCTGAGCTCAACGCAGGGATCGACATCCGGCGTGCCGGTGACGTACACGCTGCTGTCCGGATCGGGCAGCCTGCTGGATGCGAACGGCAACCCAAGCTCGCAGGTCACGGTCACTTCGGCCGCCGACGGTACCGCCCGAGTCACGTTCCGATATGGCAACTCGCCAGGCCCGGTTCAGATCCAGGCGTCCGCGACCAATTTCGGCAGTGTGGTGTTTGATCTGACGGTCCAGGGCGCAGGCCCAGGTGACACCCTCACCATCGTCAGCGGTGATGGGCAAAACGGCGCTCCGGGTACGCAGAGCCAACCGCTGGTCGTCGAGCTCGACCGCGGCGGCGATCCGTCTCCCGGCGAGACGATCAACTGGTTCATTCGCAGCGGCGACGGACAGCTGCAGAGTTTCAACACCACCACCGACGTCAATGGCCGGGCGAGCAACATCCTGACGTTCGGGCAGTCGCTCGGACCCATCGTGGTGGAAGCACGCACTGGAGATGGCACGCTGTCTGTGCAGTTCACGCTCAACACCGTGGCTGCGGGACCGCTGAACATCACGCTCATCAGCGGCGGTGGCCAGTCGGGGACGATCAACTCGGCGTTTGCCCAGCCCCTCGTGTTCGAGGTTCGGAACAGTCAGGGTCAGGTCCAGCAGGGACTCGTGGTCAGCTTCGCGGTCACGCAGGGCACGGCAACGCTCGATGCCGCATCTGCGACCACTGACGCTGCCGGCCGCGTCAGTGTCGGGGGCAGCTATGGCCCGACTGCAGGAGCGATCCAGGTTCGTGCAACGGTAGGCACCGGAACACAGCAGGCATCCGCGGTGGCCAATCTCACGGCAGTTGCGCCCGCGCTGCGGATCGTCAGCGGTGACGGCCAGAGTGCGCCGGTCGCCACGCCCTTGCCGCAACCACTGGTGGTTGAGGTCACGCAGCCAGCTGGCGCCAGCGGCTCGCTCGCCGGCATCGTGCTGCGCTGGTCGGTGATCGAGGGCGGTGGCTCCATCGGGTCCGCCAGCACCGTGACGGACGCGGCGGGCCGCGCCAGCAATACGCTGATCCTGGGACCGCAGGCCGGAACCAACCGGGTGCGCGTCGAGACCGATGGCGGCAGCTTCGTCATCTTCACGGCCACAGCGACAGCAGGTCCGACGCCCACGCCGACGGTCCAGCTGACCATCGTTTCAGGCAACAACCAGAACATCGCCACCAATCTGGATTCGGCGCCCCTGGTTGTGCGCGTCACCAACGCGGCGGATGGCACGCCAGTCGGCAACGCCTGCGTGCAGTTCGCCGGCGTGACCAATGCGACGGTGAGTCCGCAACAGGTCGGTTCGGGAGCCAATGGACTGGCGCAGACGATCGCGCGGGTCACGGCGGTGGGTCCAGCCGTAGTCAGCGCGCGCATCTGCAATAGCGCTACGGGCCAGGTCAACTTCGCGTTGAACGGTGCGATCCAGAACACCCTGGGTCTCAATCCCGACGACACGGCCTTCCAGATTGCGCAGGCCTTCGACAATGCCTGCGCTGCGTTGCGCACCCTGAGCCAGGGCGGCACGGTGCTCAACGCCGGTCAATCGGATCTGTTCGCGCGCTGTCAGGAACTGGAGTTCAACGCAGGCACAAATCCCGACACGGTCGTGGATGCGCTGGAGCAGATCCTCAACGACGAGGCGGAAGCGCAGAACACCGCGGCCCTGACCATCGCCGCCGCTCAGTTCGACAACCTCAAGGCACGCATCGCAGCTCTGCGCAGCGGCACCAATGGTTCGAGCTTCGGCGGTCTCGCGTTGCAGGGAGCCAATGGTTCGGTGCCGCTGTCGTTCGGATCGAACAATGCCAGTGCCACGGAAGACGCTCCGCCTGAAGCAGGCGCCGAGTTCGACCGCTGGGGTTTCTTCGCCACCGGCACCATCGGCGAAGGCGACAAGGACGCCACGGGCAGCAACAGCGGTTTCGACTTCCAGACCCGGGGCCTGACCGCCGGCGTCGACTACCGCTACAGCGATTCGCTGATCTTCGGTGCGGCAGTGGGTTACGCCAACAACGACACCGACATCGGTGCCAGCCGGGGCAAGCTCGAGAGTTCGGGCTGGAGCCTCTCGGGATATTCGACCTTCTACAAGGGCGATTCCTGGTACGCCGACGGCGTCTTGACGTATGGCAGCAACAGCTACGACATCACCCGCAACGTTGCATTCACGCTGCCGACGCCAAGTGGTTCCACCACTACCGTCAACCAGACGAACTCCGCCTCGCATGATGGCGACCAGTTCAGTGCCGCGTTCACGGCAGGTCGTGACTTCCAGCGCGGGGCGTGGGGCTTTGGTCCCTTCCTGCGCTGGACGTACACCAGTGTCGACTTCGACGGCTACACCGAGCGGGTCTCGAACCCCGGATTGCCGGGCTCAGGCCTGACCTTCCTGGTGAACCCGCGGGAGATCAAATCCTTCCAGGGAACGCTCGGCGGCAAGGCCACTTACACTCTGAGTACCGCGTGGGGCATTTTGATACCGCACGCGCAGCTCGAGTACGTACGCGAGTTCAAGGACGATCCCGATGCGCTGACCTCGCAGTTGGTCTTTGATCCGACCGGATCGCAGATCCAGGTTGCAGGCTCCAGGGTGGACCAGAGCTTCATGAATCTCGGCCTCGGAGTATCTGCAGTATTCGCCAATGGCCGTTCGGCTTTCCTCTACTACGAAAAGCTGCTCGGTCAGGAGAACACCAGCAAGAGCAGCCTCGCAATCGGCGTGAGGATCGAGTTCTGAGATCCGGATCCTCCATGCGCGAACAGCTGCGAGGAGATTCCGTGCATGCGGGAGGCAGTGAACGACTGCCTCCCGCTACGGGCTTCGCAAGAGAACTCCGTCGCGGTACGCTGCGATAATGACGACGATCGAATTTGGCCATCACAGCCACGTGGGCTTGCGTCGCGAGCACAACGAGGACACCTACCACGCCGATCCGGAAGCGGGCCTGTGGCTGGTGGCGGACGGCATGGGAGGGCACGAGAACGGCGAGATCGCGAGTGCTCTGGCGCGGGACGTGATCGTTCGCGAGATCGCCGCGGGATCCAGTCTTTCGGATGCAATCCGCCTGGCCGACGAAGAGATCATCAGACATTCGCGCAAGCGTGCCCAGGCGTTGCCGATGGGAACCACCATCGCCGCATTGCGCCTCACTGGCGATGACTACGAGGTCGGCTGGGTCGGCGACAGTCGTGCCTACCTCTGGAATGGCACCTTCAAGCAGATCTCGCAGGATCACTCCTACGTTCGCGAGCTCGTGGAACAGGGCGCGATCAGCGCGGAGCAGGCAAGAACGCATCCGCACCGCAACGTGGTGACCCAGGCACTCGGGGTCACCGATCCTGCCTCGCTGCGCGTGGAGACTACGTCGGGCAAACTGGAATCGGGCTGGCAGATCCTTCTGTGCAGCGATGGCCTCACCGAGGAAGTGGACGACGCCGAAATCGGCGCCATCCTCGCGCGCAAGGAATTTTCTGCCCAGGAAGCCGTGGATCACCTGATCGTCGCGGCCCTGGATGGCGGCGGTTCCGACAACGTCACGGTGGTTCTGCTTCGCCGCCAGTAACCTTGCCGACCCCTCTCCGGGTAGCGAGCCGAAATCGGCTACTTCGCAGGCAAGCGCAATCTGCGGAACACTTCTATCCGAACGCAGCGCTTGAATGCGCAGCCAACCTGATGGCTGCGGCAGTACCGATCCGGAGAGTCGCAATGACTGGGACGACGAGTGAGTGGACCCCACAGCAGGCGCTCATAATCTGATGAGCACACCCGCCCTTCCAATCGCAACGGGTTCACTCACGATAGCCGTGGCCCAGATGCATGTGCACCCGGATGATCCGCTCAGGAATCTGGAGCGCATCGAGCAGCTGGTCCAGAAAGCCAAGAAGCAGGGGGCCGACCTGGTCGTGTTTCCCGAAGATGCCGTGTGTGGTCCCTTGACGGGACAGACCCAGTTCGTCGAGCACGCTCCTGCCTACCTGCAGCGAATGCAGGCTCTCGCCGCACATCACGCCATCGACCTTGTACCCGGCAGCTGGACGGTGTCGGAACAGGGCGTACTCCACAACCAGTCGTACTACATCAATGCAGACGGAACGGTTGCAGGCAGCTATCGAAAGGTCAACCTGTGGGAGACCGAAAAAGCGGTCATCACCCCGGGCCATGGTCCGGTGGTATTTCCGACGCGTTTCGGCGCTGTTGGTCTCATCATCTGCTGGGATATCTCCTTTCCCCAGATGTTCACCGCCATGAACGCCCAGGGCGTGCAGCTCGTCATTTCTCCCACGTACTGGTCGTTCCCGGAAGGCACTCCGAAAGATGCCGAGGCCATGCGGGACGAGATTCTGCTGATCGATTCGCTGTGCACCGCGCGCGCGTTCGAGAACAATATTGTGTTCGTCTACTGCAACGCAGCTGGTGTTCTGCACCACGCAGGTTCGAAAAGCGTGCTATCGGGCAGGTCGCAAGTAACTCACCCATTGGATCGGGTGATCGCGCAATGCGAGGGCAACAGGGAAGAGCTTTTGCTGGTGAGCGTCGAGTTGCCGGTGCAGCAGATCTAGGGACGCTTCCGCCGACGGCAAGACAGCGCCCTAACGGCCCTGGGCGCGGTTGGAGTCGGCAAGCAGCTTGAGCAGTTCTGGATCATCCGGGCGCGCCTTCAGTCCTTCCTCCGCGAGTATCGAGCTGCCGACGTAGAGGCCGCGATCGAATGTCGCCTTGGCCTTGCTCTCGTAGAAGTCTGCAACCTGGCTCAGGCCCGCCTTCGCGTCCTCGTTGTCAGGGTCGGCGGCCAGAACCAGTTGGAAAAGATCGGTCGCGCAATCACCTTCCGGCTCGTTGAGCCGACGGCCGTTCTCGATCAATCCAATCTTGACGTATTCCTGGGCACGCTGGATCAGCGTCGCGGCGTCAGAGCCCGCAGGTAGCGGCGTGATGATCCCGCTTGGTGGCAACTGGGGATTGTCTGCCGTTGGCGTCGCATCGTCAGGAGTTCCGGTCGATGATTCGCCAGTCCCCTGCTCAGCGACGGTGGTGGTGACGGCGGCACCGTCGTCCACTCCGTTGTTCTTGCCGTCGCCGCGCATCAGGATGAACGCCGCAGCCAGCGCAAACGCCAGCGACGTGCCGGCAATGATCATCGTCTTGGGCGTGAAACGACGCCTTTCGTCGCCATCGATGTCGAGCGAGTCGATCTTTTTTGCAGACTTCGGCGCACGACCGGTGGGCACGGGCGTTTCCGGCAGCGTTTGCGACGGGCGTGAAGCACGCGCGGATCCGGGCCGACGCTCCCGCATTTCTTTCGCCTGGGGCGCACTCGCAACCAGCTTGTCGATGGCAACAAGAAACTCCTCGCCGGTCCCGTAACGCTCATTGGCGTCCTTGGCCATCGACCCTGCAATGAGCGGTTGCAACCAGCGCATTTCATCCGGCAATTGCGGCAGCGGATGCGTGACATGCATCAGCGCGATGGTGAAGGGATCCGCCGCCTCGTACGGTGCGCGCTCCGCGAGGCATTCGAACATGACGGCGCCGAGGGCGTAGATGTCCGAACGGCCATCGACCTTTTCGGCACGCGCCTGCTCGGGACTCATGTAGTGCGGCGTTCCGATGGACGACCCGATCTGCGTCGCCATCGTCTTGGAGTCCATCGACTTGGCGATGCCGAAATCGGCCAGCACGGCCGAGTTGTCGTTGCGGAAGAGAATGTTGCCCGGCTTGACATCGCGGTGGACAAAACCCTTGTCGTGCGCGAAGTGAAGACCGGCCGCGAGATCGCGAACCACCTCAAGGATTTCCATGACCTTCATGCCGCGGTTCATGCGCTCGCGCAGCGTGCCGCCCGGGATGTACTCGGCTGCCAGGTAATACGTATTCTCGTGGCGCCCGATGTCGAACACGGTCACAAGGTTGGGATGGCTCAGCTTGGCCGTTATTCGGCCTTCCTTGAGAAAGCGGTCAGCGAATTCCTGGTTGGCAGCGAGCGCGGGCGCCATCACCTTGAGCGCCACCTCCCGATCCAGAGACTCCTGAACCGCGAGATAGACCGAAGCCATGCCGCCCACTCCGAGTGGCTCCACGACGCGGTAACCGGGGATATTCACAGTTTCCGTCATGCGGGGGGCCGGAGCACTCTTGGAAGGCGAAGGGATTGCGCACGATAGCAAACGCCACCGGATGCCGCATCCGTGCAGGGGTCAAGCCTGCCCCGGGCTACGATCGGCGCACGCAAACTGACTGCGGAACGTGGCGCGCACGTCGGGAGTGCTGCGATGCGCGGATACGCATCGCAGAACCTCATGTCCGCCATGCCGCTCCCGACAGCGCCTTGGCTCGGAGCGGCTTGCGGACTCAGCGGGCCGCAGCCCGCAATTGCCGAAGCGCTGCGACAAACCGGCTCATGTCGTAACGCTCGTCCTTTTCTACCGTGGCGTACAGCGCATCGATACGCGAATCGAGGTTCTTGCGATTCGCCTCATCCACAGCACCCGCGTTCTGGAAAGCCACCACGATGGACTGCGCCGCCATGCTTCCCTGCTCTGCGGCCGCATAGTCGCGGAACTCACCCGCTTCGGCGTCCCGCACCATGCTGTCGAGTACCGGACCGAGGCTGTCGCCGTCAAACGAATATGCCGCAACAGCCGGCAGGGTGGAGCGGATGCTGCTACGCAGGGCGCGCGCGGACTGTTCAGTGGCAGCACGGCTGCGGGTGGTCGCCTGATGCAATGTCCGGGTCTGTTGCCGCAGTCGGCTGGCTGCGCCGGGGTCAACCACCGCCAGCACATGGCGATACATCACGAGATTGGAATCATTGAGTCGGACCACGCCAGGCCCAAGCCCGGTGCCCTGGCGCGGCGCCCAGCGCTTGCCCCCCATCGAGCGATGGCAGGCATGACAATCAAAGAGCACGAGCTCGGGAAAAATGCCCTGCGATCCATGGCGGGGATCGACGAGGATATCCAGCAGATTGGCCGCAGCAACACCCTGACCCACTCCCCAGTCGCGCAGCCCGTTGAAACGGCCCTTGCGCTTTTCGTAGTCGGCGTCGATCGTGTAATGCGGATTGAGCCAGGTGAAGGTGTCGAGCTCGAACGAGAGTCGCGGATGGCCCGCGCCCATGATCCGATGGGTGATCATCCGATCAGGTGTGCCCATATGGCATCCCATGCACAGCTCGGCGCGCGCCACCGGATCTTCGGTTGGATAGAGCCCCGCCGCCAGATTGTCCGCATGCGAGACCTTGCTGTCGGCATGCGACGCGATCCACTTTTCGGCGCCGCCATGGCAGGTTTCGCAGCCGATGCCGTCGTCCGCCTGAAACTTGGCGCCGCGCAGATCAGCTGAAATATTGTCCGCATGACAGTCGAGACAGACCTTGGCCTGAGTCGCGTCTCCAAGTCCGAGCTTGCGGGCGATGGCTTGACCGTTGGGAGTCGAAAGCGCCTGCAGCGCCTTGGTGGCATGCGGATCGAACTGCTGCCAAAGCGCAAATTCATTGCGCATCACCGTCGAATTCTCGAATGGCTTGTTGGAACCGTGGCAGACACCACTGGAACAACTGGCAACGCCGAGGTGCCGATTCTGCTCGATTCGGTCGATTGCCGACTGCGCAAAAGCCGCGACCGGAAGCGCCAGGAGCAGTGTCCAAACCCATCGCTGATACATGATGCGCGTTCTCCCCACGGGGAAACGATTTCGAATCAACCGCCGGTCCCCTTTGCCGGCACTTCGATTATGCCACCGACTGCGCCTGGTCTGAACCTTACCGACCCAATCTCCCGTTCAATGCTGATGCTCCAGCGCTTGGACGGGTGGCGTAGCAGGCCATGATCGGCACTCGGCGCCGCTGCCTGCGATCCGCTGCATCCGCGCATCGTGTGCGGCGAGGTCTGCAGCCTGTGGCACGAAGCGACGCAGCGAATCGAGAAATTCCGCACTGTTCCTTGACTGGACACCGGCCCCGCGCACCGTCACTTCCACCAGCGCGAGATCCCCCTGACCTGCCGTCATCGCAAGATAGACGTCCGCCAGCAGACGCGCATCAAGCAGCGCCCCATGCAGCTCCCGCATGCTGCTGTCGACGCCCAATCGACGACACAGTGCGTCCAGCGAGTTGCGCTGCCCTGGCCACTGGCGCCGGGCAAGCGCCAGCGTGTCGACAATCGTGCATTCGCCGTTGCTGCAGCGGAACTCTAGATCGGCCCGCTCGAGCTCCATGTCGAGAAACGCAACGTCGAACGCCGCATTGTGGATGATGATCTCGGCACCGCACACAAACTCGACGAAGGCCTGCGCGCGTTCCGGAAAACGTGGCTTGTCGAGCAGAAACTCGTCCCGGATACCGTGCTTGGCGAGGGCCCCCGCTTCGCTGCGCCGATCCGGATTGAAGAATTCGTGGAACACCCGACCGGTGGGACGCCGTTCGACGAGCTCCACGCAACCGAGCTCGACCACCCGGTCGCCACGGATCGGGTCGAGGCCGGTGGTCTCGGTATCCAGCACGATCTGTCGGGTCATGATGTTTCTCCACCGGAAGTTGAATGCTGCGAAGGCCAGCGAACGGCGGCGCGTGCCGCGGCATCCACGCGCTCGTTGCCAGCGTGGCCGGAGTGACCTTTCACCCAGACCCAGCGCACATCATGCGGTGCCGATGCGCGTTCGAGCCTTTGCCAGAGATCCACGTTCTTGACGGGCGCTCGGCCCGCGGTCCTCCAGCCATTGCGCTTCCATCCCTCGATCCAGCGCGTGATGCCATCCATAACGTAGCGCGAGTCCGTATGCAGAACCACGGACGCCGGTCGCTTCAAAGCCTCCAGACCTGCGATGGCGGCCATCAGTTCCATCCGGTTATTGGTAGTCGCCTCTTCTCCGCCGGAGATCATGCGTTCCTCGCCGCGGCACTGCAGCAATGCCGCATAGCCACCGGGACCGGGATTGCCAGAACAGGAGCCATCGGTGAAAAGTTCTACCGCTTCGCCGGATGACATTTTCAGAGAGCCGTGCGTCGTGGGGCGGAAGCCGATCGGGTCGCGATCGAAAGCGCGGGCCGACCCGCAGTGTGCCGGCTGGCTCGAAAAGGAATGATCGCGGCGCCCGCACGCCATGCGCGCATTCCGTAGGCCACACCGAAGCGATCCAGCAATCGCGGCGCACCGTCCCAGGCGGCCCCGATGCGCTGTGCGCGCTGGACTTCGAAGCCGAGCGCATGCAGCGCTCGCCGCCAGTGCGAGGGACCTCGAACCTCGAGTACCTCGGCATGGGCGAACTGCCGCCGCCAGAGCGAATGGGGATGAAATCCGTACAACGCCAGAACACCGGATGGTTTGAGGAGACGCGCGCATTGCTGGATGAGCGCATCGGCGGATCCGTCGTCCAGCGACTCCAGCACGTGCTGCAGGACCAAATGGGACGCACAGGCATCGGTGAACGGCAGTGCATCGATGGCGCCCCTCGCATCGCCGTCGAATCCACACTGGCCATCGATCATGAGGCTCGCCTGCAGCGCCCCGGGCGGAGCCGCTTCGGGACAGCCCGACACGCCGATCCAGAGCATGCGATCGCCCGCGTGCAGCGGCGCCTGTTCACGCAGCCACGTCGCCTCCATCGCGGTCAACCGATCCAGCGCGATCGCCGTGACTTTCCGCCCGCTGGCATCTTGTTCCCCCACTCTCGACATCTTGAAGGACCCTCTGATCAATGTCACGGTGTCGGCAAGCGGACCAGCAAGCGCGCCGGTGAGTGGGCGCGCAGCGCATGGCCAAAGGTCTGGGCAGGTCGCGGGCCGCCGTCTCGAGGCCTGCCGGCCATCGCCCAATCATCTGGTTCGAATAAAATGTCTGGGCCGCATTGTCTGCACGCCGGCAGCAATTGCACCGGCTCGCAAAACGGCGGGTATCGCTTCAGAGCAGCGCCCTGATCTGCGTGCAGACCTTGCGCAAACGTCTGCGTCGCACTGATCAGAGGCTTCCGGGCCGGAAATCGACCGGCATCGATTGTGATACAAAGCGGCGCGGCGCGCCCGGAACCGTGTCGGCGCATCCCCATTGGAGTCCTTGCATGCGTCTGCGTCCCATCGCGGCACTCGAGGACAACTACATCTGGGTGCTCGACGACGGCAAGCGAGCCGTTGTGGTGGATCCGGGCGATGCGTCTCCCGTGCTTGCGTGCCTGCAACGAGACGCGCTGGAACTCGATTCGATTCTGCTCACCCACCACCACGCCGACCATACGGCCGGAGCGGTCGCGCTCACGAAGGCATTTCCGGCCGCTCGCGTGATCGGACCGGACGACCGGCGCATCGCGGGCGCACTCGAGCGCGTTGCCGAGGGTGCGTCGGTGCGTATGCACGAGATGGGTCTTGCATTCGAAGTCCTGGAGATCCCCGGCCACACGCTGTCGCATATCGCATTCGTCGGCGAGGGAATGCTGTTCTGCGGCGACACGCTGTTTTCGCTGGGCTGCGGACGCATGTTCGAGGGATCTCCTGAGCAGTTTCATCACTCGCTGAGTCGACTTGCAGGTCTCGGCGACGATCTCCTGGTCTGCTGCGGGCATGAATACACGGAGGCCAATGCCGCGTTTGCGCTCGCGGTCGATGCGGGAAACCGTCTGCTGGTGGAGCGGCGCGACGAAGTATTGGCCCTTCGAAAACAAGGTCGATCCACGCTGCCATCGCGCCTGGCCCACGAACGCGCCAGCAACCCCTTTCTGCGCTGCAACGCCCCCGAAATCCGCAAGGCACTGACGGCGCGAAGCGGTTCGCCACCCACCGATGAAGTGCAAGCGTTCGCGCAATTGCGCGCATGGAAAGACAACTTCCGACCGGCCTTTTCGTGAGCGCGTGGGTCCGGTGCGGCACCCGCTATGTACTGGTCGCAACGATGATCGCGATTGGTCTCGGCGCGTGCCAGTCACCTGCCTTGCGGCCCCAGCAAGCCGCAACTGAGAGCGCAGCCAAGCCTGTCTCCAGCAGTTCCACCGCGTCAGCGACCGATCCGGGCGCGTCAGCCGCGAGTAAATCGTCTTTGCAGCAGCGCACGGCGCGTCCGCATCGTGCGCAAACCCGGGTCGCTCATTCCGCTGACGAACCGCCAGCGAAACCGGGAAGCGACGTGGCAACGACCGGGCCGCTGCCGTTGCCTGCCGAAGTTTCGGCGGGCGATTGGCGTCCGCTCACACGAGCTCCCGTGTTCGCACGATGCGGCGAGACGAAGGGTTTCGAAAGCGCATTGCGTGGATTTGCGGCACATCCACGCGATGTCGAACTCATGTTCCGCGAGGCGGGAGCAGCGCTCGACTTCGTCGCGGGACAACTGCGGTTGGCCGACCTTCCGCCCGAGTTTGCGCTATTGCCCATGATCGAAAGCGGCTATCGGCTGGGTGGCGAGCGATCCGGTCAACGGCGGCCCTCCGGTCCCTGGCAACTGACGCCGGGTACGGCCCGATCGCTTGGCCTGGCCGTCGGTCCGCAACTGGATGAAAGACTCGATCTCCTGACTTCCACAGGGGCGGCAATCAGGTTGCTCGAGCGACTGTATGCCCAATTCGGGGACTATTCGCTGGTGCTGCTCGCATTCAACTCGGGGGACGGACGCATCCGGAATGCCTTGCGCAAGGCTCCGAACTGGAAAGGCGACGTCGACCGGCTGCAGCTCGGGCGCACGACCCGTACTCATCTCGCCAGGCTGCGGGCGCTCAGCTGTATCTCCATGGAACCCGCGCGCTACGGCGTCGAGCTCCCTGCCCCGCCCGAGTCGCAACTGGAAATCGTGACCATTTCCGCAGGCACGTCGCTCGCTTCCCTTGCAACCCGCTTGGGTCTGAGTGTCGCCACGCTCGAGCGCTACAACCCGACGCTCGCGAAGCGCAACACGGTGCCTGCGCGAATGCGCCAGTTGCTGGTGCCGCGTGCACGACTGGCGACAGGGAACCAGTCGGACCCCGCACTCGCAGCCGCTGTGGTGCCGCAACCGACGGATGCGGGGATCTCCGGATCATCGGCCGAAGCCCTTGAGCACGTCGTGGAGCGCGGGGATTCGCTCTGGAAGATTGCGCGAAGCTACGGAGTGCAACTGTCGGATCTGATGCGCTGGAACGGACTGGGCGGCAAATCCCTGCTGCGGCCCGGTCAGATCCTCAAGGTCATGGCGCCCTGAATTTCCTTCGTTCCGGATGCGGCCCGCAGCTTCGTTACACTTCTCCGCAAGCCTGGAAGCGTCGCCACCGCGGCGCCTTGACCGGCGCGCAGGCAAGGCGGTGACGCCAGCGTGGCATTATTCCGAACTTCCACAACCGCAGCGGATGGACTCATGGGCTTTCTTTCCGGCAAGCGCGCACTGATCGTCGGCATCGCGAGCCAGCGCTCGATCGCGAGCGGCATCGCGGAGGCCATGCACCGCGAAGGCGCGGAACTCGCGTTCACTTACCAGAACGATCGATTGCGTTCCCGCGTCGAGGCGGCTGCCGAGGCCGCGGGATCCTCGATCGTGCTGCCGCTGGACGTCGCCGAAGACGCGCAGATCGACGCGGTTTTCCAGTCGCTCGAATCAAAATGGGACGGACTCGACATCCTCGTGCATTCCGTTGGCTTTGCGCCACGCGAGGCGTTGCAGGGTGAATTTCTGGAAGGACTGACCCGCGAAGCCTTCGCAGTGGCGCATGACATTTCAAGCTACAGCCTGGCTGCTCTGGCGCGCGCCGCGCGGCCGATGATGAAGGGCCGCAACGGCGCCATCCTCACGCTGTCCTACCTCGGCGCAGAACGGGCGCTGGCGAACTACAACGTGATGGGCCTGGCGAAGGCCAGCCTCGAGGCCAATGTTCGATATCTCGCGTACAACCTCGGACCGGAAGGCATCCGAGTCAATGCGATTTCATCCGGTCCCATCAAGACGCTGGCTGCTGCCGGTATCGGCAACCTGCGACGCATGCTGGACCACGTGGAGCAAGCGGCGCCGCTCCGTCGATCGGTCACGATCGAGGAAGTTGGCAACGCGGCGGCGTTCCTCTGCTCCGATCTCGCGTCCGGCATCACCGGGGAAGTGACGTACGTGGACGCCGGTTACAGCATCGTGGGCATGGCCGGGCAAAACCTGGGGAGCTGAGACACTCAATCTGGCACCAGGGCATCGCCCGGAAGGGACGGGAAGCGCGTGTCTATTCATCTCCTCGCCGTCTGGAGCACACCCGACCGGACGGCAAAGGCTGCCTGCTCGGCAAACGCGCTGCAGCGTGCGAACTACAGCCGGTCTTCGGCGACGACGACCTCGGTCCGTTTGCGCAGCGAATCGATGAATGCGCGTGTCTCGGCAGTGGCCAGCGCAGCGCGGAGCAGCGTATGCGCCTGCTCCCGCGCGGCCTTGTCAGCCTTCGCTGGATCCCCTGCCTTCACGCGCGTCAGCTCGACGAGCACGTGCCGATCCTGAGGCAGATCAAGCAGCGAGCGCGTCGGCTTGTCCTTGCCCGGACGGGGCAGCTTGAAGATGCCATCCACGATCTCCCGATCATGATTGAGTGCCTTGCGGGAAATGTCGGCAGCATCGATGAGTTCTGCGCCGGCTTCCGTGGCCAGCTCGGCGATCGATTTGCCCGCCTTGAGCTTGCTTTCCAGCGCCTGTGCACGCGAGCGCCGGTCCGCCGCCGCAAGGTCCTGCTGCAGTCGGCTCGCGGCCTCCGCGTAGACTTCCTTGATCGGTCGCAGAACGCTCGGCTTGTGTTCCGCGAGCTTGATCATCGCCAGCCGGTTGGGTCCGAGATCGATGGGATCACTGACCGTTCCTTCCGTGAGCACCGCCTCCGAGAACGCAGCCTCGACAACTTTGGGATTGGAGGCAATGCCAGGTCCGCCCGCGCGCGAAAAGAACGGGCTGCGTTCAAGCTTGAGCCCGAGTGCTTCGGCGGCCGGCTCCAGCGCCGATGGATCCGCGTAGACCTGGTCGATCAGTTCGCCCGACGTGTCCGCGTAGACGCGTTCGCGCTCGGATTCGAGCAACTGCTGCGCCAACTCCTCGCGGACATCTTCAAAGGATTTGCTCGAACCTGCCTTGACCTCGCGCAGATCGATCAGGTGCAAACCCTCGGCGCTGCGAACGGGTTCGGAGATCTGACCCACATCGAGCGCGAACAGGGCCTTCTCGAATGCGGGATCCGTCATCCCGATCTCGAGCCAACCCAGGTCACCGCCCGCCGCCTTGGAACCCGGGTCGTCCGATGACACTTGTGCGACTTCAGCAAAAGACTTGCCAGCGCGGATTTCCGCCAGCAGCGCCGCAGCCTTGGCCGTTGCGGCCTTTTGCGCGGCCGCGTCGGCACCTTCGGGCAATGCGATCAGGATGTGTGACGCGAGTCGTTGCTCGGGGACGGTGAATGTCGATTTCTGCTCGTCGTAGCGCGTGCGCAGCGTCGCCTCGTCGGGCGTCGTATCGACTTGCAGGGTCGAACCATCCAGTACCACGTACTCGATCGAGACCAGCGCTTCGCTCATGAATTCAGAGGAATGCTCGCGATAGTAGCGAGCGACCGCCTTGGCATCGGGAGCCACCGTCTCCCCGGGCGGCACCATGAAGTAGCGCGCATCGCGCGTCTGTCCTTCAAGCGCAAGGTAACGGTCGACTTCGCGCTCACTCACCGCGGCGGTCCCCGCGATCTGCGCCGGAACTTCGCGCATGGTCATGTCACGACGGATCAGTTCCTGGAAGCCCTGCGGCGACATCTGCCGGGACTGCAACAGCAACTGGTACTGGTTCGGATCGAATTTTCCGTCGGTCTGGAAGGAGTCGAGTGATTCGATTTCCTGACGCAGTCGAGCGTCGGTCATCTCGGCGCCGGCCTCGCGCGCGGCCTGGAACAGAAGCTCCTCTTCGACCATTCGATCCAGCAGCGCGCGCTTGCGCACCGGATCCTCGAACATCGCTGGATCAAACGCTTCGCCCATCGCAGACTGGGCGCGACTGCGCTCTTCCTGCAATCGGCTCCTGAACTGGTCAGGCGCGATTTCTTCCTTGCCGACCCGAGCGACGTACGTGGACGTACTGCCGGAGAAATAATTGTTGATACCAAAGAACAGGAACGGCACCGTGACAATGCCAATGATGAGTCCGGCGACCCAGCCCGTGGTCTTGGTTCTGAGGGAATCCAGCATGAACTGCGAACCTCTGCTGCGGCAGTGCGCGGCATGCGCAAGCTACCGGAAAAAAGAAGGGCGCCGGTGGCGCCCTTGCTGATTGGCGGAGTGGACGGGACTCGAACCCGCGACCCTCGGCGTGACAGGCCGATATTCTAACCAACTGAACTACCACTCCATAAACTGGTGGGTGCTGAGGGTTTCGAACCCCCGACCCTCGCCTTGTAAGGGCGACGCTCTACCGCTGAGCTAAGCACCCTGACAACGCGAACCCGCTCGCATCAAATCTGGCCGGAGTCGCGTCATCAAACAAGGCGCTTCCGGTCGCGTTTCCATGCGGGCGGGCGATGCGCAATCCAAACCGATCGCGCAAGCCGGTCAGTTTAACGCGTCCTTCAGCGCCTTGCCAGCCTTGAATGCCGGTGCCTTCGATGCCTTGATCTTGATGGTCGCACCCGTCTGGGGATTGCGCCCGGTGCGCGCAGCACGCTTGCGTACGGTGAAGGTTCCGAAGCCGACCAGGGAAACGTCGGCGCCGGCCTTCAGCGTCTTGCGAACGACCTCGATCACGCCCTCGATAGCCCGCGCGGCGTCGGCCTTGCTGAGCTCCGCCGCTGCAGCGACCGAACTGATGAATTCGCTCTTGTTCATGGGCTCTCCCTGGGAGGAGTGTCCGCGCGCCGACAGCCAGCGCGCGCCACTCGATTGCGTTCGTGCTTGTCGATGCGCTGGCGCTTCAAGCACCGGAGTGCGCTCGCGCGACAGGGAATTTGTTATACCAGTGGCACTACACGCACGCAATCGAGCAGCGGTCAGGAGCGCGGCATTCGCAAGATTCCCAACACGCCCTCCGGGTCAGTGCGGGCGCGTTCCCGGATTCTTGGCGGCGCGTCTGCCAGGCGCGCGTTTGGCGGGCGCAGCCGGCAGTTCAACTTCTTCCTTGCCAGGCCCGACGTCCACCGACTCGACCAGCGCCAGTGCCAGTACTTCGTCGATCCATTTGACCGGAAAGATCTCGAGCGACTCGGTGATGTTCGTGGGGATCTCGACGAGGTCCTTGGCGTTGTCGTAGGGAATGATGATGCGCTTGAGTCCGCCACGATGCGCGGCCAGCAACTTCTCCTTGAGGCCACCGATCGGCAGCACCCGGCCGCGAAGCGTGATCTCTCCTGTCATCGCGACATCGGCTCGCACCGGCACCTTGGTGAGCGCCGAAACCAGCGCCGTGCACATTGCGATGCCCGCACTCGGTCCGTCCTTGGGTGTGGCGCCTTCCGGCACGTGCACGTGAACATCAAGGTTCTGATGGAAGTCCCGGTCGATGCCCATGCGTTCGGCACGCGCCCGCACCACCGACATCGCAGCCTGGATCGATTCACGCATGACATCTCCAAGCTTGCCGGTGAACTGCGTCTTGCCCTTGCCGGGGACGACGCTGGTCTCGATGCTGAGCAGCTCTCCACCGACCTGCGTCCACGCAAGCCCCGTCACTACTCCGATCTCGTTCTGTTCTTCCGCACGACCGAAGTCGAAGCGGCGCACGCCCAGGAAATCGTCAAGATTGTCGAGATTGACGACCAGTGCCTTTGGAGCCTTGACGCTCGCGCGCTTCGACGCTTTGCGCACAGCTGCTGCCTTGCCCGCGACTTGCTTGCGTGCCGATGATTTTGCGAGGGTAAGCTTCTTGACGGCCTTGCGGCAGATCTTCGCGATCTCGCGCTCGAGGTTGCGAACGCCGGATTCGCGCGTGTAGTAGCGGACGATTCCGCGCAGTGCCTCGGTATCGATCTCGATCTCGCCACGGCGCAGGCCGTTTGCCTTGAACTGCTTCGGCACGAGATAGCGCTCGCCGATGTTGATCTTCTCGTCTTCCGTATAGCCCGGAATGCGGATGACCTCCATGCGGTCGAGCAAAGGACCCGGAATATTCAGCGTATTGGCGGTGGCGATGAACATGACCTCGGAGAGATCGACGTCCACCTCCAGGTAATGATCGCTGAAGGTGTGGTTCTGTTCGGGATCCAGCACTTCGAGCAGAGCGGAAGACGGATCGCCTCGAAAATCCATGCTCATCTTGTCGATCTCGTCCAGCATCAGCAGCGCATTGCGCGAACCGACCTTGGCGAGATTCTGGATCAGGCGTCCGGGCATCGAACCGACGTAAGTACGACGGTGGCCGCGGATTTCAGCCTCGTCGCGCACGCCGCCGAGGGAAATACGGGAGAACTTGCGGTTGGTGGCCTTTGCGATCGACTGACCGAGCGAAGTCTTGCCGACGCCCGGAGGGCCGACCAGGCACAGAATCGGGCCTTTCAATTTGCGCACGCGCTGCTGCACGGCCAGGTACTCGAGAATGCGCTCCTTGACCTTCTCCAGGCCATAGTGGTCCTGGTCCAGCACGGCTTCGGCTGCCAGCAGATCGCGACGCACCTTGGTGCGCTTCTTCCACGGCACCTGCAGCAGCCAGTCGAGGTAGTTGCGCACCACCGTGGCTTCCGCCGACATAGGCGGCATCTGCTTCAGCTTCGCGAATTCACCCCGCGCCTTCTTTTCCACGGCTTCAGGCATTCCCGCCTCGGCGATCCGCCGCGCGAGTTCCTCGATCTCGTTGGGCGCCTCGTCGAGTTCGCCCAGCTCCTTCTGGATCGCCTTCATCTGCTCGTTGAGGTAGTACTCGCGCTGGCTCTTTTCCATCTGGGACTTGACGCGCCCGCGGATGCGCTTTTCGATCTGCTGCACATCGATCTCGCCATCGACGAGACCGATCAGCAACTCCAGACGCGCGCCGACATCCTCGGCCTCGAGCACGCGCTGCTTGTCTGCCACGCGCACACCCAGATGCGCAGCAACGGTGTCCGCCACGCGTGCGGGATCGTCAAGACCCGACAGCGTGGTCAGCAGCTCCGGCGGGATCTTGCGATTGAGTTTGACGTACTGCTCAAACAGGGTAACGAGCGACTTGGCCGCAGCCTCGGCTTCACGCGGCGCCGCGGCCTCGATACCCGGAATCACCTCGAGCGTGGCACGGGTCTCGCTTTCCGCTTCGGTGAAGGCGAGTACGCGCGCGCGTGCGACGCCCTCCACGAGCACCTTGATGGTGCCATCGGGAAGGCGGAGTAGTTGCAGCAGCGTCGCCACCGTGCCGACATCGAACAGGTCCTCAGGCGTCGGATCATCCACTTCGGGACTGCGCTGGGCGAGCAGCAGCACCTGCCGGTCGCCCGCCATCGCGGTTTCCAGTGCTTGCATGGAGCGGGCGCGACCGACGAACAATGGAATGACCATCGACGGGTAGACCACGACATCGCGCAGCGGCAGTACCGGCAATTCGGTACGGGAAGTGGCTTTGACTGCATCAGTCATCAATCGGACTCCGGATCAGGGTGCGCGAACACGGCGAAACACCGTTGTCTTGCGAAATGGGGGAAAGCCCGCTCGATTGCAAGGCACAAGAGGCGACCGCCGCGAGTGCGAAGGCGCAAGGAAAGGGGAGATGTGCGCCCGCGTTCCGCCTGCAGTGCGGCGCAATCGGAAAGCTCCGCGGGGATGGAAACCGGAATTATTCCGAAGCTGCGCGCGCAGGCAGAGGCTGTGTGTTGGTGTACATGAAATACGGATCGGCGGTGCCGTTGATGACCGCGTCGTCCACCACCACCTTGCTCACGTTTTCCTGTGATGGCAACTGGAACATCGTTTCCAGGAGTACCTGTTCGAGGATCGTACGCAATCCCCGTGCGCCGGTCTTGCGGGCGAGTGCCTTGCGCGCAACCGCGTTGAGCGCCTCGGGACGGAACTCGAGTTCGACGTTCTCCATCTCGAACAATTTCTTGAACTGCTTGGTGATGGCGTTCTTCGGCTCGGTCAGGATCTTGACCAGAGCAGCCTCGTCGAGCTCTTCCAGCGTGGCGACGACCGGCAGCCGACCGACGAACTCGGGAATCAGACCGTACTTGATCAGGTCCTCCGGCTCGATCTGCGCCAGCATGGTGCCGACATTGACCTTGCGGTCGCGCGAACGAACCTCTGCAACGAATCCGATGCTGGTCGACTCGGAGCGCGCCTGGATGACCTTCTCCAGCCCGGCGAATGCGCCGCCGCAGATGAAGAGGATGTTCTTGGTGTCCACCTGCAGGAATTCCTGCTGCGGGTGTTTGCGCCCGCCCTGCGGCGGCACCGATGCCGTGGTGCCTTCGATCAACTTGAGCAACGCCTGCTGCACGCCCTCGCCGGAGACATCACGCGTAATGGAAGGGTTTTCGCTCTTGCGGGAGATCTTGTCGATCTCGTCGATGTAGACGATTCCCGTCTGCGCCTTCTCGACGTCGTAATCGCACTTCTGCAGCAGCTTCTGGATGATGTTTTCGACATCCTCACCGACGTAGCCCGCTTCAGTCAGGGTCGTCGCATCTGCGATCGTGAACGGCACGTTGAGCATGCGTGCCAGCGTCTCCGCCAGCAGTGTCTTGCCCGAACCGGTCGGTCCGATCAGCAGGATATTTGACTTCGAGAGCTCGATATCGTCGTTGCGGTTGCGGGACTCGAGCCGCTTGTAGTGGTTGTATACGGCCACTGCCAGCGTCTTCTTGGCACCCGGCTGGCCGATGACATATTCGTCGAGGACGTCGAGAATCTCGCGCGGCTTCGGCAGCTGGCTACGCGTGCTGGCCGCCTTTTCCTCGAGTTCGTCGCGGATGATGTCATTGCAGAGCTCGACGCACTCGTCACAGATGAACACGCTGGGTCCGGCGATGAGCTTGCGCACTTCGTGCTGGCTCTTGCCGCAGAACGAGCAATAGAGAATCTTGCCTCCGTCTCCGGACCTTCCTGGGCGTTCCTCGGTCATTGCGTGCACTGCCTCATGGTCTGATCGCCGACCGCAGGCGTCCCGCGCGCAGTCGGGCGCGAGAATAGCATGGGGCCCGAAGCGCCGAGATCGGCCGCAGCCGCATTCGGAAGGGAATATCGATCAGGCAGAGCGGACGCTCTCGTCGGCGCGCTTCTCGAGCACGGAGTCCACGACGCCGTACTCGCGGGCATCCAGCGCGCCCATGAAGCGATCCCTCTCGGTATCCGAGGCGATGCGCTCAAGGCTCTGGCCGGTGTGACGCGCCAGGATCTCGTTGAGCCGGGCACGCGTGGCGAGAATCTCACGGGCATGGATGTCGATATCCGTCGCCTGTCCCGAGATGCCGCCGGCCCAGGGTTGATGAATCATGATCCGTGCGTTCGGCAGGGAGTAGCGCTTGCCTTTGGCGCCCGCCGCCAGCAGCAGCGCGCCCATGCTGGCCGCCTGCCCCACGCACATGGTGCTCACGTCGGGCCGCAGGAACTGCATCGTGTCGTAGATCGCGAGACCCGCCGTCACCGAGCCGCCGGGACTGTTGATGTAGAGATTGATGTCCTTGTCGGGATTTTCCGACTCGAGGAACAGCAACTGGGCGACCACGACGTTGGCCATGAAATCGTCAACCGGCCCGACCAGGAACACGACCCGCTCCTTGAGCAGGCGGGAATAGATGTCGTAGGCGCGCTCGCCGCGCGAAGTCTGCTCGACCACCATCGGCACGAGATTGAGGTTCTGGATCATCGCTGCGGTTTCCTGTGCGCGTACTGGAGCAATGCGGCCGCCGACTCGCGTTTCAAGCCTGAGCCGACGGGCGCATCAACTCGTCGAACGGAATATTCTTGTCTTCGGTGCTGGCGTGATCCGCCACCCAGTCGATGACCTGGTCCTCGAGTACGCGATTGCGCAGTCCCGAGAGCATTTCCTGGTCGCGTGCGTAAAGGTCCACGACTTCCTGGGGATCCTCATAGGTCGATGCGATCGAGAGCAGCATGTCCTGCACGCGTTGCGAGTCGATCTGGATGCCGTTCTGGCGTGCCAGTTCGCTCAGCAACACGAACGCGCGTACGCGCTGGCGGGCTGCAGGCAGCAGCGCCTCCTCGCTCGGCAAACCGGAAGCATCCTCCTGCCGCTGCTTCGCCTGCTGCAGCTGGCCCTGGTGCAGGGCACGCGCTTCGGACTGCACCATCGATTCAGGAACCTCGACGTCGGCATAAGCCACGAGCAACTTCTCGATGGTCTGACCCTTCAGCCGCGAGCGCAGCGCATTGCCGAGCTCGCGATCGAGGTTTGCGCGCACATCCTTGCGGAACTGCTCCATGCCACCCGCGGTGACGCCGAAACTGGTCGCGAAAGATTCGTCGGCATCGGGCAGCAGCATTTCCTGCACGCGCAATACCGAAAAACTCACCTTTGCGGGCTTGCCCGCCATCGCCGGCTCGCGAAACTCCGCCGGCAATGTCACGTCCACGCTCGAGGATTCGCCGGCTGCAAGCCCGACGAGCCCGGTCTCCACTTCCGGGAACATCGCGTTGGACCCGATCACCGTACCCGCGCGTTCGTCGTCTGAGGCAGGGAATCGCGCATCATCCTGCTCGACGCGATAGCTGAACATGACGAGATCGCCGACCGCCGCTGCGCGCTCGACCGAACGCCACTCGCGGCGCTGGTGACGCAGCGTCTCGATCATGCGGTCCACGTCCTGTTCGCGCACTTCGGACTTGGGACGCTCAATTGAAAGCGATGCCACGTCGATGGTGTCGAGTTCCGGCATCACGTCGAAGGTGGCGGTGAATTCGAACTCGCCATCTTTTGATCCGGACGTCGAAATGCGCGGCGGCGCCGCCGGCCGCAGTTTCTGTTCAGCCACCGCCTGCTGGAAGCTGGAGCCAATCACGTCGCCCATGATCTCATTGCGAACCTGGGCGCCGAAGCGCTGCTCGATGACCTTGGGCGGAATCTTGCCGGGGCGGAAGCCTTTCATCCGCACCGTTCGACCCATTTCGCGCATGCGATCCCGGACTCGGGACTCGACGCGCTCGGACGGCACTCGCACCGTGAGCTTGCGCCCGAGCGCGCCTGTGTTCTCGACGGAAACCTGCATTGAAGATCCTCTGCGGAGCCGGGTTGGACCCGGATGGAAAATTAGCCGCGCATTATCGCGCGAACCGGGCTCGGTTGCGAACCTGTGTTTGTGGGCGTGAGGAACCGGAATTTCGCGGGGTAAAACCTCGCCAAGGCAATGTTCGCAGCGCCTGGTGACTCGTATCGCCAGGGCTCCCTGTGGTGCGAAAGGCGGGACTCGAACCCGCACGGGGGTTACCCGCTGGAACCTAAATCCAGTGCGTCTACCAGTTCCGCCACTTTCGCGCGGGGCGATGATAGCGGGGTGCGCCGCGCAAGAGTCGGACGCCCTGAGATCGCGGCCCCGCGAGCACCGCGGGGAGGGATGGTGGGCCGTGTAGGATTCGAACCTACGACCTATTGATTAAGAGTCAACTGCTCTACCAACTGAGCTAACGGCCCGACTTTTTGTCAAACATCGCACATCCGGTGCGAGTTTGACGGCGGCGTTCGCGGTGCACGCCCGCATACGCCTTGCGCCTCCGCGTGCGACCCATCCGTGGGTCGCCTCCTGCGACCTCCACTCCGCAAATCCTGTGCGAACTTGACGACGCGACTCAACCTGCGCACTTCCTGTGCCGTCTTGTCACGGGCAACGCAGCGTTGCCGCGTAGCCATTGAATTGGGGTGGATGATGGGATTCGAACCCACGACAACCGGAATCACAATCCGGGACTCTAACCAACTGAGCTACACCCACCATGGACCGCAGAATAACAAAACCGGGAGCGTCTCCCGGAGCGGATCATCCCCGACCGGCGAGAGATCGCCGCACTCATGTCACTCATCCGACTTCGAATCTGGCGCGCCCGACAGGAATCGAACCTGTAACCACCGGCTTAGAAGGCCGGTGCTCTATCCAGTTGAGCTACGGGCGCGAGGCTTGCCGATTCTCGCACCGATTGCCGCTCCGCCGGCCCGCGCCGCCGAAGCGGCTGCAGACTTGGTCGGGGTAGGGGGATTCGAACCCACGACCCCCTGCTCCCAAAGCAGGTGCGCTACCAGGCTGCGCTATACCCCGTGATCCCGACGACGCGGCAAGCCGCAGCACCGGGGGGCGGCATGGTACGTCCGCCACTGCGGAGGGTCAATGCAAAACACAACCGCCGCCGGAATCAGTTGCCGCATCGACCGGCGGTTCACACAGCCTGGCGCAACGCAGCGATACGCTCGGCGAGCGGCGGATGCGTCATGAACAGGCGCTTGAAGCCCGATTCGACGTGGCCGGAAACTCCGAGTGCGGCGACTTCCTTGGGCAGAGCGGTCTGGTTGTGGTTGACGGCCAGGCGTTCGAGCGCGGCAATCATCTTCTGGCGCCCGGCAAGCGACGCGCCGCCCTCGTCCGCGCGGAACTCGCGGCGTCGTGAGAACCACATCACGATCATCGAGGCGAACAGGCCGAACACAACCTGCAGGATCATGACAACGGCGAAATAGGCGATCCCGCCGCCGCCCTCGCGGCCACCGCGGAGCGCGCCGTCGACCACCGAACCGATGATCCGCGCCAGGAAAATCACAAACGTGTTGAGCACGCCCTGGATCAGGGTCAGCGTCACCATGTCGCCGTTGGCGACGTGGCTGATTTCGTGGCCGAGAACCGCCTCGGCCTCGTCGCGGCTCATATTGGCGAGCAGCCCGGAACTGACCGCCACCAGGGCATTGTCGCGGCGCATGCCGGTCGCAAATGCATTGACGTCCGGTGCGTCGTAAACCGCAACTTCGGGCATGCCAATGCCGGCAGCCTCAGCCTGGCGGCGGACCGTCTCGAGCAGCCAGCGTTCGGTGTCGTTGCGCGGCTCTCCGATGACCTTGGCGCCCGTGCTTCGCTTGGCCATCCACTTCGAAATCGCCAGTGAAATGAAGGCACCACCCATGCCGAACACCGCGGCCATGACCAGCAGCCCTGTGGTGTTACCCAACTGGATACCAAAATAGACCTGGGCGATCTGCATCACGAAGCCGAGCAGGATCAGCACTGCAAAGTTGGTGCCGAGCAGAAGCAGTACGCGCATCGAACGATCTCCTGAAAGGGTTGCGGCTTTGTACCGCACGTTGGCATTGTCGGGGCAACGCACCGTGAATCAAGTCATCGATTCGATGTCGGTCTGCTGCCACCCTCAGCCCCGCGAGAATGCGGGCCTGCCCGCGGGCGGGCCTGAGCTGCGAACATATGGCCATGCGGGAGACTTCAAGTCACGCCATCGGCCGGTTCGCCCCCTCCCCCACCGGCGCATTGCATTTCGGCTCGCTCATGGTCGCGCTCGGCAGCTGGCTGCACGTTCGCGCCGGTGGTGGCAAGTGGCTGGTACGAATGGAGGACCTGGATCGCAGTCGCTGTCTACCGGGGCTGACGGAGGAAATGCTGTCCACCTTGCACGCCCACGGCCTCGCATCGGACTTGCAGGTCGTGCATCAGAGTGACGACCGGACCCGGTTCGACAACGCCCTGGCACAACTCGTGGCGCAGGGTCACGCTTTTGCCTGCCACTGCAGTCGTCGCGATGTCCTGCGCTCGGGTGGAGTGCATCGGCATTGCGTGCACCAGACGCCACGCTCATCCGCAGGCACGGCAGAGCCGAGCTGGCGCTTCCGCGCTCCCGAGTCTCTCGTCGAATTCGAAGACCGGCTGCAAGGACCGCAGCGCCAGAACGTGGCGCAGACCACCGGCGACTTCGTGATTCGACGGTCGAACGGCGAATACACCTACCAGCTGGCCACCGTGATCGACGATGCGTCTCAATGCATCACCGAGGTCGTGCGTGGCGGCGACCTTCTCGATTCGACGCCACGCCAGATACTGCTGCAGCGGGCGCTCGGCCTGCCGCAACCCGACTATGCTCATCTTCCGATGATCGTCGACATCCGCGGTGTCAAGCTTTCCAAGCAGGCGCGGAGTGCTCCTGTTGACCCGGGGAATCCTCTGCCGGGGTTGCGTGCGGCACTTGCCGTGCTGGGCCAGCAGGTTGACCGGACGGCCCGGGACGCGCCCGAACTGCTGTCCGCCGCGCTTGCACAATTCGACTTCGCTGCACTGCCGCATGCTTCCACCCTGCCCGCACCGCAATACTGCATCGCCTGAGCCCGCGTGATCGCTGCCCCCCCCCGGGCACTCGAATGCAGGTCTCTTTTGTACTTCCGTTTGCAACCGCCATTCACCAAGGAGAATCCCATGCAGTCACGCGTCGCTCTGGTCACCGGAGGCACCGGTGGAATCGGCACCGCCATCGTCCGCCATCTCGCCGGGCAGGGTCATCGTGTCGCGACCAACTATCGCGACGAGGCCAAGGCGAAAGCCTGGCAGGCCGACCTCAAGTCCAAGGGAGTCAACGTTGAAATCGTCAAGGGCGATGTCGGCGACGTCGACGAATCGCAGGCGATGATCGCCGGGGTCGAGAAGGCGCTTGGGCCGGTTGAAATTCTCGTCAACAATGCGGGCATCACGCGCGATACAACCTTTCATCGCATGTCGCCGCAGCAGTGGCAGGACGTCATCAATACCAACCTCAACTCCTGCTACAACGTGACGCGTCCGGTCATTGAATCGATGCGCGACGGCAAGTGGGGGCGCATCGTCCAGATCAGTTCGATCAACGGTCAGAAGGGCCAGTACGGCCAGGCCAACTACGCCGCTGCCAAGGCGGGAATGCACGGCTTCACGATCTCGCTGGCACAGGAAAACGCCAAGTTCGGCATCACCGTCAACACGGTGTCGCCCGGCTACATCGCGACCGACATGGTGATGGCGGTGCCCGAGGAGGTACGCGCGAAAATCGTCGCGCAAATCCCTACCGGGCGTCTGGGCGAACCGAGCGAGATCGCGTACGCCGTGGCCTTCCTGACCGATGATCAGGCAGGCTGGATAACCGGAGCAAACCTGTCCGCCAATGGCGGGCACTACATGGGCTGGTGAGCTGGATGATCGAGGCCGACCCTCGGCCCAGGGTCGGTCGTGAAATCCGCGCCGCGTCGCCGGCCGCTCGCTGCGCGGTGGCGCCGACTTCGACGGGGACCGTGAAGGTTCCTCTGATTCAGTGCGTCGCGGCAACGCCGCGCACTCGGATTGGCCGCGTGTGGCGACTCTGTTAGCGTTCACGCATGGAAGAGCCACGCATCATCAAGAAGTATCCGAACCGGCGACTCTATGACGCGGAGATCTCCAGCTACATCACGCTTGAGGATGTGCGACAGCTGGTGGTGGATGGGCATCCCTTCCTGGTGCGCGATGCCAAGTCCGGTGAGGATCTGACGCGCACCGTGCTGCTCCAGATCATCGCCGAGCACGAAGAGCGCGGGCAGCCTATGTTCTCCACGAATCTGCTGTCGCAAATCATCCGTTTCTATGGCGACTCATTGCAGGGCCTCATGGGCACCTACCTCGAGCGCTCCATGGATACGTTCGTTTCGCAGCAGCAGCAGTTCCGCAGCCAGTTGAACGACATGCTGGGCAAGACGCCCTGGGACATGTTCAACGACATGACGGATCGAAACCTGCAGGTGTGGAAATCGATGCAGGAGCAATTCCTGTCTGCCGCATCGCCGCCTGGCTCGTCGCCGCCTTCGCCAAAATCCGGCAAGTCCAGCTCCGATTCCTGAAGCATTACGGCTCGCTGCGATTGACACTCGCGCAATCGCGCCCATAACATCGGCGGTTTGCTGCGTCGCAGCAAGCTTTTTCGGAACTCGGTATGCCTCAAGACTCACGCGTCGCAATCGTCACCGGTGGCATCGGTGGCCTCGGTACTTCCATGTGTCTCGCTCTTGCACAGGCTGGACGCCGGGTGATCGCGGCGGATCTTTTGACCCGCGAGGAGCGTATTCCGGAATTCAAGCGCGAGATGGCGGCGTTTGGCGACCTGGTCGGGTTTGAGCCCGTCGACGTCAGCGACGGGGAATCCTGCGCCGGATTGGTGCAGCGCGTCACGGACCGTTACGGCCCCGTGGACATCCTCGTGAACGCCGCAGGGATCACGCGCGACGCGACGCTGCGCAAGATGACGCCGTCCCAGTGGACCGACGTGATGCGCGTCAATCTGGACTCGGTCTTCAACCTGTGCCGACTGGTCATCGACGGCATGACGGAACGTGGGTTCGGGCGCATCGTGAACATCTCGTCGGTCAACGGCCAGACCGGGCAGTTTGGCCAGACCAACTACTCGGCTGCCAAGGCCGGCATGCATGGCTTCACGATGGCGTTGGCGCGAGAAGTTGCCCGCAAGGGCGTGACCGTCAACAGTGTGAGCCCTGGCTACTGCGAAACGGCCCTGGTCATGAAGGTGCCGGAGGACGTTCGCGAAAAAATCCTGGCGAACGTTCCGGTCGGTCGTCTCGGCAAGCCGAGCGAGATTGCGCGCACCGTGGAGTTCCTGACGGCGGACGAGGCCGGCTTCATCACGGGGGCGAATATCCCGGTCAACGGCGGACTGTTCATCAGCTTCTAGGAAACACGCGCACCTGCGTCGCAGGCAGCAAGCCCAACGCCCCCTGCTCGTGTAGGAGCGCGCTCGCGCGCGGTGGCGCCATCTTGAGACGGTGCGCGGTACATGCTCTGGCATCACGCCATCGCGCGCGAGCACGCTCCGATAAGAGCCCTGCAATGCCCCCTGCTCGTGTAGGAGCGTGCTTGTGCGCGATGGCGCAATGCACAGCCTTGCCGCGCGCTCCGATCCGCCATGACGCCATCGCGCGCGAGCGCGCTCCTACAAAAGATTTTTGGTCCCGCCGACGAAGTCGAAGTGGAAGCTCCTACGTGGTGCGCCTGGGCCACCAGCCTGCGCCGGTGACGGCGTAGCGATCCGCGGCGCGCTCGAAAGGGTTGCGGGCCGATACGCCCCCGCACGCGAGATAAACCGGCAGGAACAGCGGCCCCAGCACCATGTACTGGAAGACATGCGCGCGTTCGTGATCCACGAAGCGCGGATCGCGCGCGATGGTGCAGCCTTCGACCGGACCGTACACCCCGCAGGGCGCGTCGAGCGACTCTCCGCTGTGCACGATGCAGTTGCCGAAAGTGATCGCGCCGCCCGGACCCCATGGCCATCTGCAGAACTCGATGGCAAAGGCGTCAGGGCTCCAGCGGATGCGGGCCCCGCCCGCGCATCCGACCAGACCGACTGCGAGACCGATCAGCGTGTTCGGCAGAGTCCAGAGCGCGCCGGCTGCGATTCCAGCACGCGCCAGTCCGCTCTTGAACGTCAAAGGCATTGCGCGCTTCCGCAACACTCAGGCGAAGCGCGCGGTGCTCGGCAGGACCGCTCGATCAGGTGCGAGCCGACAACCACTGGTGGATCGCGCTCGGCACTTCGCGCTGGGCACGGCCGGAGACGTAGAGACCGATGTGCCCGCCCTTGAAGGCGATCTCGGAATAGTCGTCGCTCCCGACCACGTCGCGCATGGGCCGGGACGCACTCGGCGGCACGAGATGATCCTGCAACGCGAAGATGTTGAGCACGGGCATGGTGATATTGCCCGGATCCACGCGCTTGTCGCCGACCATGGTGCCGCCCTTCATCATGCGGTTTTCCTGGTAGAAATCCTTGTTGAACTGGCGGAACGCTTCTCCAGCCTGGTCCGGCGAATCGAAGATCCATTTTTCCATGCGCAGGAAGTTCTCGACTTCGACCGGATCGTCGAGGATATCGACGAGACCGACGTACTTCTGCAAGTGCAACCGGAATGGCTTGAGCGAGAGGTAGGACGAATTCATCAGGTCCCCCGGAATATTGCCCAGGGTATCGACCGCGAGATCGACATCCACCCCCTGCGTCCAGTTCGAAAGCATGTTGTCTGGCGTATGGAAGTCGACGGGCGTGACCATCGTGATGAGGTTCTGCACGCGCTCGGGATAGATCGATGCGAAACACATCGAGAACACCCCGCCCTGGCAGATTCCCAGCAGGTTGATCGCATCGATATCGTGCGCGCGGCAGACCGCGTCGATGCAGCGGCGCATGTAGCGATTGATGTAGTCGTCCATGGACACGAAGCGATCGGCAGCGTCGGGATAGCCCCAGTCGATCAGATACACGTCCTCACCCTGCTCCAGCAGGTTGCGCACGATCGAACGGTCCTGCTGCAGATCGATCATGTAGGGCCGGTTGACCAGCGCATAGGTAATGACGATCGGAACCTCCGCTGTCGGCGGCTTGGAGCCACGGAAACGGTAGAGCACGACCTTGTCGATGCGGAAGATCTCTTCCTTTTCAGTCGCGCCGTAACTGACCCGGCTGGAATCGATCTGTTTCAGGACTGTGCTGGCGGCGGCCAGCTTGCGCCCAAGCGTCTGCGCCTCGTTGAGCACGGTTTCGGGGGAGATGCGGATCGCGCCCATGGTCTATTTCCTCTTCCGGCTGGATTTGCGTGTTGCGGCCAGACGCTCATCGAATCCTCCAGCCGCCTTGGCCGCGCGCTTGCGCTTCCTGGCGGGCGGGGATTTCTTCGCAGCCACCTTGGCGGCGGCTTCGACTTTCACAGCGGGCTTGGCCGCAGCGTCCGAGCGTGCACTGCGGGCCGCTTTCCGGCCCGGTTTGCGCGGCTTGGAGGCCGCTGCCCTGGTGGCGGGTTTGCGCTTGGCTGCGACCGGCTTGCGGGCAGGTTCGGCAGCTGGCGCGCGCGCGGCGGCAAGCGCCTCCTCGGCATCGCCGAGGCGACGCCGCAGGTCGTGCAACTGGCGCAGCACGCTGTCCATCTCGGTGCGGCCCGGCATACCCACTTCCGCGGTCGCGCGCTCCACACTCTGCTGCACGAGCTGGCGCATCCGCATCTGCGCGTTCGCAAGCGCGCCGTAGGCACGCCGGAAACCCACTGACAGTGCGATCTCGGCGTAGCCTTCTTCCGCCGCGTCGATCCACAGATCGTAGAGCGCGCGCATGGACGTGATCTCGCGGCCGGGCTCGGACCTCTCGGCCAGCTTGAGTTCGAAAATCTCGACTCCGCGCTTGAGGGCTTTCCAGATCTCTGCCTGATAGAGCGCGACGGGTTCCTGCAGCCCGAGCATCGCTTCGGCCATCTGCTGCTGCCGCTCGACGACTTCGCGGTGCTGACCAAACGCCGGCATTCTCAGACCCGCTGTCATCTGCTCACGCATGGGATCGGCGAGACCCTGCACGCCGCGGAGCATCTCCTCGACGCCCGGAACGCCCTGCCCCACCGAGCCACGAAACGCCGTAAACAGCGGATTCTGGCGCACGTCGAAGGCGCGGAACGCGCCGTGCATCAATCCTGCGGGATCGAATCGACCGCCTGCATCGCCGGAGAGCTGACGGGCTGCGTTCTGCATGAAGTCCACGTACTGGCGCACGCCGTCCATGCCGCGTTCGAGCAGCTCGGACGGCGCCCCGCCCGTCGTGCTCGCCTGATCCAGCAGACGCTGCCACTGGTCCATGGCCGGGTTGCCTGCCGTGCCCACGTTGGCCTGGCGGGCGCCTTGTTGCCAGGCGTTCCAGAACTGCTCGCCAATCGCGCTCCAGTCGCTCATCCAGTTCTGATCCTGGGACTGCGTTGCCATGGCTCTGCGCTCCAAAAATTCACCGTGTATGGTAACAACGCGACATGCTGCAGTGCAACATTACTCGTGCAGGGGACCCGGCAACGCGCCTCAGGGCTTGGGAATGTGCAGGGTCTTGCTGATCATCAACGATCCCGAAAGCGCGAACCATCCGACCAGCGGATGCAACTGCCAGGGCCCGAGCTTCCACACGCCCCACCAGAGCTCACTGCCGATGTTTCCGGTCCACGCGGCGATAGCCATACCCAGCACCAGCACCAGGCTGGTGGGGATGGGCGTGCCCTCGAAATACGCGACCTTGTCGTCGGCGCCGGCCATCGAGGACGCGGTGACGTTGTAGCGCGCGAGCCGGCTCACACCGCAGCCAACGAACCAGGACAGCACCAGCCAGTCCCACCCGCCCTGCATGCCACAGGCGTAGGCCAGCGCGGCCGGTGCCAGTCCGAAAGAGATGACGTCCGCCAGTGAATCGAGTTCGCGACCAAGGATCGACTGCTGCTGGCGCCAGCGCGCGACCCGTCCGTCGAGAGCGTCGAGCACGAAAGCGACAGGGATCAGCGCCATGCCGATCAACAGGTCCGTGACCCGCCCATCCTGCAGGAAGCGCATGGAGGCGAATACAGCGCCAGTGCCACAAAAGGCGTTACCCAGAGTCAGCCAGTCGGCAAGATGGAACTCGCGGATCATGGAGAAATGGCGGCGCTCGGACATGGTCTTCCCATTCAATGGCGATAGCGCATCGTGGCGCGGAAGGATGCGCGCGTACAAGCATTCGAAGGCCTTGCCAGGACATTCCGAAGCCGCTCCCGGAGACAACACCGGACCCTGAAAACAGGAAAGCGGACCTGAGTCCGCTTTCCTTCAACACTTTGAGTCGAAACAGAAACTCAGCTGGCGGCTTCGGCCGGTGCCGGTGCCGCCGCGGCATCGTCTTCCAGTGCCTTCATCGACAGGCGGATGCGACCCTGCTTGTCGACTTCCAGCACCTTGACGCGAACGATGTCGCCTTCCTTGAGCTTGTCGGAGACCTTCTCGACGCGATCGTTGGAGATCTGCGAGACGTGCACCAGTCCGTCCTTGCCGGGCGAGATGGTGACGAACGCGCCGAAGTCCATGATCTTCGCGACCTTGCCCTCGTAGACACGACCCGGCTCGACGTCCGAGGTGATCTGCTCGATGCGGTCCTTGGCAGCCTTGCCGGCGGCGGCGTCGACGGAAGCGATGGTGATGGTGCCGTCGTCCTGGATGTCGATCTGGGTGCCGGTTTCCTTGGTGATCGCCTGGATCACCGAGCCACCCTTGCCGATCACTTCGCGGATCTTGTCGGGATGGATCTTGATGGTGATGAGGCGCGGCGCGAAATCGGAAAGCTCGGCGCGCGGCGCGTTCAGCGCGTTCGCCATCTCACCGAGGATATGCAGTCGTCCCTGCTTGGCCTGGGCCAGCGCCACCTTCATGATCTCTTCGGTGATGCCCTGGATCTTGATGTCCATCTGCAGTGCGGAGATGCCGTTCTCGGTACCCGCAACCTTGAAGTCCATGTCGCCGAGATGATCCTCGTCACCGAGGATGTCGGACAGCACCACGAAATCATTGGCTTCCTTGACCAGGCCCATGGCGATGCCGGCGACGGGCGCCTTGATCGGCACGCCCGCGTCCATCAGCGCCAGCGAAGAGCCGCAGACGGAGGCCATCGACGAGGAACCGTTCGATTCGGTGATCTCCGACACGACACGAATCGTGTACGGGAAGGATTCCATGGTCGGCATGACGGCTAGCACGCCGCGCTTGGCGAGGCGACCGTGGCCGATCTCGCGACGCTTCGGACCCATCATGCGGCCCGCTTCGCCGACCGAATAAGGAGGGAAGTTGTAGTGGAACAGGAAGTGTTCCTTGTACTCGCCGGACACCGCATCGATGATCTGGCCATCGCGGGCCGTACCCAAAGTGACGGCGACGATGGCCTGCGTCTCGCCGCGCGTGAACAGCGAGGAGCCGTGCACGCGGGGCAGGATGCCGACCCTGGACGAGATTGGACGCACGGTGTCGAGTGCGCGCCCGTCGATGCGGATCTTGCTGGCCAGTACCGAATCGCGCATGGTCTGGTATTCAAGCTCGCCGAATTCCTTCGACAGCTGCGCGGCTGTCCATGCCTGGCTTTCGCACTGCGGTGCCAGTGAGGCGAGCACGTCTTTCTTGAGCGCCGAGATGGCGTCCTTGCGCTCAAGCTTGTCGCGTACCGCGAAGGCCTGCGTCAGTCGGCCACCGATAGCGGTCTTGAGCGCTTCCACCATGCCTTCCTTTGGCGGCGGAGCGGACCAGGTCCACTTCGGTTTGCCGGCTTCGGCGACCATGGCGTTGATCGCCTCGATCGCGACCTGCATCTGCTGGTGACCGAACATCACCGCGCCGAGCATCACGTCCTCGGACAGCTCCATGGCTTCGGATTCGACCATCAGGACCGCATTCGCAGTACCGGCGACGACGAGTTCAAGCTTCGAATCAACGAGTTCGGACTTGGAGGGATTGAGCAGGTACTGGCCGTCCTTGTAGCCCACCTTGGCGGCGCCGATGGGGCCGTCGAAGGGCGCGCCCGACAGCGAAACCGCTGCCGATGCACCCAGCAGCGCGAGAATGTCGCCGTCGACTTCCGGATTCATCGACATGACCGTCGCAACTATCTGAACCTCGTTGCGGAAGCCATCGGGAAACAGCGGGCGGATCGGCCGATCAATCAGACGCGAGATCAGCGTTTCCTTCTCGGTCTGGCGACCTTCACGCTTGAAGAAGCCACCGGGAATGCGACCACCGGCGTAGAACTTTTCCTGGTAGTCGACCGTCAACGGGAAGAAATCCTGGCCTTCGCGGGCGGACCTGCTGGCGACGGCGCTGACCAGCAGCACCGTACCTTCGCACGACACCATGACCGCACCTCCGGCCTGGCGCGCGATCTCGCCGGTTTCGAGCGTGACTTTGTGATTTCCGAACTGGAACGTCTTGCTGACTTTCGCCACGGGCGATTCTCCGTTGATTGCGGGTTAGCGGCGAATGCCGAGACGGCCGATCAACGTCTTGTAACGCTCGACGTCCTTCGACTTGAGATAATTCAGCAGCCGACGGCGCTGATTGACCATCTTCAGCAGTCCGCGGCGCGAGTGATGGTCCTTGGCATGAGTGCCGAAGTGCCCCATCAGGTGGGTGATACGTGCAGAGAGAAGCGCGACCTGCACCTCGGGCGAGCCGGTATCGCTGGCTCCGCGCTTGTAATCGGTGATGATCTGGCTGGTTTGTTCGGTGGAAAGGGACATGCGAGAGAAACTCCGGAACAGATGACCGGGCCCGCGCGCGCCGATCGCGTCGCAGCCGCCAGATCAGAATTGGTCTGCTTGAAAAAGCCCGGCATTGTAGTCCGGTTCACCCCGGAGCTTCAAGGATCAGCCGCTCACCCGAACCACGGAGGGCGCCCGTCGAGTCTTTGATTCACCCTGGCGGGCTTGTCTGCGGCGGCAAAGCCAGGTTAATGAATATCTGGGCACACGAGTTGAAAATCAGTCCGGTTCCGCCGCCGCTCCGGGCAATGAATGCCCCGAATCCGAACCCGCAGCGGCGATGTCCGCCAGCACGCGCCGCGCGCGCAGTGTCCCGCGCTCGTCTACCACGGCCAGTCCGACTATTTCTCCCCTTTCATCCGCCACCACGACCGGATCCGCGTGCCTGAGTGCGCCGTGGCCCCCGATTCCCTGACCCTGCCGAAAGCGGGCCGATGACGCCGCATCAAGACGAACCTGGTCGAACCGGGACAATGCGGCGGCGATCGGCAGCAAGCGGTGACGCAGGCCAATACCCTGCTCCAGGACTTCGTCGAGCGTAACCATCGCCTGACCCGCGAAGGGATCCACCCACAGTCGACGCAGACCCGCAAGGTGCGCGCCGCAACCCAGCGCGGCGCCGAGGTCGCGCGCGATGCTGCGGATATAGGTCCCACTACCGCATTCGATCTCGCATTCGATCCGGGTGCCTTCGCAATGGATGGAATCGATCGCGAATACTTCGACCTCGCGCTCGGGCACCTCGAAGGTCTCACCCCGACGCGCGCGCCGGTAGAGCGGCACGCCCTGCTGTTTCAGAGCGGAAAACATGGGAGGACGCTGGCGGATGCGGCCGACGAATCGGGACAGCTCCTGCACGGACCGTTCCCGCACCTCGTCTGAGGGAGGGCATTCGGCGAGTACCTCGCCCTCGGCGTCGTCGGTGGAGGTAACCACTCCGAGCTGGATTTCCGCCCGGTAACGCTTGCGCGCACCGAGGATAAGGCCGGCGATCTTGGTGGCTTCGCCGAAGCACAGCGGAAGCATTCCCGACGCCAGTGGGTCGAGGCTACCGGTGTGACCCGCCTTGGCAGCACCGAGAGCGAAGCGCGCACGCTGCAGGACCTGGCTGGAGGAGGATCCGAGCGGCTTGTCCAGCAACAGCACGCCGTGCACGGGCTCGCTCGTCCGTCCCATTTCAGCGGCCTGCCAACAGGTTCCAGATGCCGGCGGCTGGCTTGTCCTGCGTCACGACTCGGAAGTGTCGTCGTCCGACGTCGGAAGTTCGGAATCGGGAGCGAGACCCTGCAGCAGGCGCTCGATACGGTCGCCGCGATCGACGGAGTCGTCGTAGAAGAAGTGCAGCTCGGGGACGGCGCGCAATTTCACGCGGCTCGCCAGTTGGCGGCGGATCTCCTTGCCAAGCCCCTTGAGCGCCTTGATGCCGGCCTCGGCCTGCGCCGGATCGAGCGTCGTGACGAAGACGTTCGCGTGCGCCAGATCCCGCGTGATCTCGACATCGGAAACCGACATCGATGGCAGTCCTTCGTCGCGCACGGCTTCGTGCACGAGCTGGCCGAGATCCTTGCGCAGCAGGGAGGCGACGCGATCGGTTCGCTTGAAGCTTTGCTGGGACATGGCGTCGCTGCTCCGTTCAATGGTCGGACCCGAGTCTACGGTCACCCGCTGAACCGGGAATCGGGAACGCCGGGCCCGTCTGTACCGGACCCGGCAGGTTCGGTCACCGAATCAAAGCGTGCGCTGCACCTCGATCCGCTCGAAGCATTCGATCTGGTCGCCAGCACGCACATCGTTGTAGGCCTTGACGCCGATGCCGCACTCGGTGCCGTTGCGCACTTCCTCGACGTTTTCCTTGAAGCGCCGCAACGATTCCAGCTCGCCCTCGAACACCACCACGCTGTCGCGCAGCACGCGGATGGGGCGCGAACGCTTGACCGTGCCCTCGATGACCATGGAGCCGGCGATGGCGCCGAACTTGGACGAACGGAACACGTCCCGCACCTGCGCCAGGCCGATGATCTCTTCGCGGATCTCGACGCCGAGCATGCCGGTTGCGACCTGCTTCACCTGGTCGATCACGTCATAGATGATCGAGAAGTAGCGCAGATCAAGGCCGTTGGTCTCGATGATGCGACGCGCGGACGCGTCGGCCCGGACATTGAAGCCGATGATGACGGCCTTGGATGCTGCCGCGAGAGTGGCATCGGATTCGGTCAGCCCGCCAACCCCCGAGGAAATGACGTTGATGCGGATCAACTCGGTCGAGAGTCCGGTCAACGACTCACGCAGCGCCTCCGCCGATCCATGCACGTCGGCCTTGATGACGAGGTTGAGCTCGATCTGACCTTCGCCCTGGCCCATCTGGGCAATGATGTCTTCGAAGCGGTTGGTGGACGCCTTGTCGAGCAGGCGCGTTTCGCGACGCGCATCCTCACGCTCTCGTGCCACGTCCTTGGCGAGACGTTCGTCCTCGACCACCACGAAGTCGTCGCCCGCGTGCGGCACGCCCGAGAGACCGATCACCACCACCGGAATGGAAGGCGTCGCCGACTCGACCTGTTCGCCGTTCTCGTCGAACAGGCCGCGGACGCGACCGTATTCGACACCGCAGACCATGAAGTCGCCGCGACGCAGCGTGCCCGCCTGCACCAGCACCGTGGCGACCGCACCGCGACCCTTGTCGAGTGTGGCTTCGATCACCCTGCCGGAGGCGCGGCCTTCGACGGGAGCCCGGAGCTCAAGCACCTCGGCCTGCAGGCTCAATGCCTCAAGCAGCGTGTCGATGCCCTCGCCCGTCTTGGCGGAAAGCGGAACCATCTGCACGTCGCCGCCGAATTCCTCGGCCACGACCTCATGCGAGAGCAGCTCCTGCTTGACGCGATTGGCGTCCGCGTCGTTCTTGTCCATCTTGTTGATCGCAACAATCAGCGGCACCTTGGCGGCACGCGCGTGCTGAATGGCCTCGAGCGTCTGCGGCTTGACGCCGTCATCGGCCGCCACCACCAGAACGACCATGTCGGTCATGCGCGCACCGCGCGAGCGCATCGATGTAAATGCCGCGTGGCCGGGAGTGTCGAGAAAACTGATCACGCCGTTCGGCGTCTCGACGTGATACGCGCCGATGTGCTGGGTGATGCCGCCGGCTTCGCCCGCCGCAACCTTGGTGCGGCGGATGGTGTCGAGCAGCGAGGTCTTGCCGTGGTCAACGTGACCCATGATCGTCACGACCGGGGGCCGCGGCTCTGTGGGCACGTCGGATTCCGAATGCGCGATCAGCGCCGTCTCGGCGTCGCGGCCCTCTTCACGTGTAGCGTTATGGCCGAGTTCCTCCACCACGAGCACCGCGGTGTCGTGATCGATCGCCTGGTTGATGGTCGTCATGACACCCATCTTGAACAGCATCTTGACGACTTCCGCACCCTTGATCGCAAGCTTCACAGCGAGCTCGGAAACGATGATCGAATCACCAACAGTAATTGCGCGGACCATGGGCGCCGTCGGGCGCGAGAATCCGTGGCCAACGCCGGCCGTCCGACTCGGCTCGATGCGCGGACGCGATTTGCGCTTGGCGCGACGCGCGGCGCCGTCGGCCAGATGCAGCTGTCCTTGCATGTAGCGCCCCACTGTCGGGTCAACCACGGACAGATCGTTGTCCTGCATGCGATGCGAACCGCGATTGCCCTTGTGGCGGTGCGGCTCGTCGCGGCCCCGGTCGTCGCGACGTGCGGGCGGAGGCGGCGCCTTGCCAGGACTCGAAATGCGGCGTGGCTTGTCCTTGTCAGGCTTCGCGTCCACGGCAGCTGCAATTTCCTCGGGCGGCATTGCTGCCGCTGCGGCGGCCGCTTCGGCAGCTGCCTTTGCGGACTCTTCAGCCTTGGCAGTCGCTGCCGCCGCTTCGCGCTCCACCTGCTCGCGGCGCTTGCGATCCTGCTCGCGCAGTGTCGTTTCCTCGACGCTCCGGCGGTCTTCGGACTCCTTCAGGAGTCGTATCGCTTCTTCGCGCTCGCTGGTGGGGGGCTGCTGGGCATCCGAGAGAGCGTCGCGCTTGACGTAGGTGCGCTTGGCGCGCACTTCGACGGCGACCGTCTTGCCCCGGGCAACGCCACTCGGCACGGTCAGCTCGGTCACGCGCGTTCGCCGCAGCGTGATCTGCCGCGGGGCCGAATTCGCGTCACCAGTGGATTCCTGCTTGCCATGGGCACGACGCAGAAAGCCCAGAAGCTTGATCTTCTCGGCGCTGGTTATGGCCTGCTCCGGCCCACTGAATTTCATGCCGGCTTCTGCCAGCTGCACAAGCAGCTTGTCGACGTTCAAATTGAGCGTCTGGGCCATTTGCTTGACGGTTACTTCTGACATTCTGGGCGCTCCCGCGTATTCCCGCTTTGCGTGCTGCGTAATGCGATACCGGCCTGGGCTCAGCCCTGGGCCTGTTCGAGCTCCATGCGAGCCAGCATCGGGGCTCGCGCGGCCATGATCAATGCCGCTGCGCGCTCCTCGTCGAGCCCTTCAATGTCGCTGATTTCGTCCGTCGCCATGTCGGCCAGATCGTCCAGCGTGCGCACACCGCGCTCCGCCAGGGCGAAGGCAACGGCATCGTCCATGCCTTCCAGTTCCAGCAGTTCGGCGCTGGGCGCGTGTTCGTCGAGGTCCTCCTCGGCCGCGAGCATCTGGTTGAGCAGCGCGTCGCGCGCACGCTCCCGCAGCTCGGCGACGATGTCGGCGTCGAACTCCTCGACCGCCAGCAGCTCGGAGTCCGGTACGTAGGCGATTTCCTCGACGCTCGAGAAACCCTCCTGCACCAGGATCGATGCAATCTCGCTGTCGACCTCGAGCTTCAGCATGAACAGTTCGCGTGCAGCATCCTGTTCGGCCTCGGATTTCTGCCGCACCTGGTCCTGCGTCATCACGTTGAGATGCCAGCCCGTGAGCTTGCTCGCCAGTCGCACGTTCTGGCCACCGCGACCGATGGCCTTGGACAGCTCGGCTTCGGCAACCGCCAGATCCATGCTGTGCTTGTCCTCGTCGACGATGATCGACTGGACCTCGGCCGGCGCCATCGCATTGATAACGAACTGCGCCGGATTGTCATTCCACAGGATGATGTCGACGCGCTCGCCGTTGAGCTCGTTGGTCACGGCCTGCACGCGCGAACCGCGCATGCCGATGCAGGCGCCGATCGGATCGGTGCGATGGTCGTGCGCGCGCACTGCGATTTTGGCGCGATCCCCCGCGTCGCGGGCGCAGGCCATGATCTCAACCAGACCCTGCCCCACCTCCGGTACCTCGATCTTGAACAGCTCCATCATCAGTTCCGGAGCGCTGCGGGAAATGAACAACTGCGGGCCGCGTGCTTCGGTGCGGATTTCCTGCAGAAAACCGCGCAACCGGTCACCCGGGCGTACCGCTTCGCGCGGAATCGCGCGCTCGCGCGGCACGAAAGCCTCGGCGTTGCCGCCAAGGTCGACATATATGTTGCCGCGCTCGACCCGCTTGACGATGCCCGTCACCAGCTCGCCAACCCGGTCCTTGTAGTCGTCCGCGACCTGCGCACGCTCGGCCTCGCGCACGCGCTGCACAATGACCTGCTTGGCGGCCTGCGCCTGGATGCGACCGAACTCCGCGTTGGCGATCTGCTCTTCAATGTAGCCGCCGACTTCGGAGTCGTCCTTTTCATCGAGCGCGTCCATGAGTCGCAACTGCCGCTCCGGCGACTCCATCACGACTTCATCGGCCACGATTTCCCAACGGCGGAAGGTCTCGTACTCGCCGGAATTCGGATCAATGTGGACGCGGATCTCCACGTCCTGTTCGTCGTAACGCTTCTTGGCGGCCGAGGCCAGAGCCGCCTCAAGCGCGTCGATGATGACGGCCTTGGGCACTCCCTTCTCGTTCGCGACTGCATCGACCACCAGCAGCATTTCTCTGCTCATTATCTGGACTCCTGCGGGGCACGCGGCTGGCGTGCCCGGTTGTTCGGATTCTTGTCTTGCGGCTTTGCCGCCTTTACGCCGGCGGATTTGCTGCCCGGCTTGTTGGATCGGCCCGGAAGGATCGTGTCGAAGTCGGGAACCAGCCGCGCCTTGGCGACGTTTCCAAACTCGAACTTGAAATCGTTGCCATCAACGTCCACGACCACCGAAGTACCCTGCACCTGCATGATGCGACCCTGCAGACGCCGCCTTCCGTCCTGCGGCACGTTGAGTGTCACTTTCGCGACCTCGCCCATGTGCTTCTCGAACTGCGCAGCGCTGAACAGGGGCCGGTCCAGCCCGGGAGACGAAACCTCCAGGGTGTAACGACTCTGGATCGGATCTTCGACATCCATAAGCGCCGCGATTTCGCGACTGGCGCGTTCGCAATCCTCAACCGTCACTGCCCGTCCCGCCGTGTCGATGTAGACACGCAACAGGCTGTTGCTCGCGTGCGGCGCGTACTCGATGCCGAGACATTCGAGTCCGAGCGCTTCGAGCGCGGGCGAGATCAGTGCGATGAGGCGGTCTTCTTTCATCCCGGCGAATGCGATTCCTGTCGAAACTTGCCAATTGCGGCAAAAAAAAATGGGCCAACGGCCCATCCTGAAAAACACGGATGTCAAGCGCCCGCGTCCTTGCGGTACCCACGATCGGAACTCCGGAGAGTCGAACAAAAAAGGCCCCACGACGGAGGCCTTCCAGAATCGTTGGTAGCGGGGGCAGGATTTGAACCTGCGACCTTCGGGTTATGAGCCCGACGAGCTGCCAGACTGCTCCACCCCGCATCAGCCGTCGCGCATTCTAGCCGCCCGTGCCCTTGTGCCGCAAGCCGAGTGTTCTGCTGAAGGTTGCAGGGACCCGACTCGATTCAGCCTCGTTCATGTCGGGATGGCGCGCAGGCACCACGTCAGAAGCGGGGCGCCGAACAGGAACAGGGCGACCAGTGCCATGCCGTTGGCGCCGAGTGTCCAGCGCGCTGTGCGGTCGGCCGTCATCTCGAAATGATCGTCGACAGGGAGGTCATCGAAATACATGACCTTGATGACTCTGAGGTAATAGAACGCCCCGATCACGGCGAACGCAACGGCCGCGATCGCGAGCCACAGCATGCCGGCGTCGAGCGCGGAGCGGATCACCAGGATCTTCGCACTGAAGCCGATAAAGCCCGGAATTCCGGTGAGCGAAGCCATGACGCCGAGCATCACCAGCGCCAGCCAGGGATGCTGGCGATTGAGTCCGCGCAGATCATCGATGTCTTCGATTTCGCGCCCGTCACGGCGCAGCACCAGCAGCACGCCGAAGGCCGCCGCGGTCGCGAGTGCGTAGGTCACGGCATAGAACGTCGCAGCCTGGTAGCCGGACCGGTCCGCGGCCACCATGCCCATGAGCAGGAACCCCATATGCGAAATGGTGGAATAGGCGAGCATGCGCTTGATGTTTTTCTGCGCCAGCGCGAAGACATTGCCGAGGCCCATCGAGGCCACCGCCATCACGCCGAGGATCAGCGTCCAGTTCAGGCTCATCGAGGGCAGCCCACTCACCAGCATGCGGAACAGCATTCCGAACGCGGCAATCTTGGGTGCCGAGGCGATGAACAACGTGACCGCCGTGGGTGCGCCCTCGTAAACGTCGGGAATCCACATGTGGAATGGCACCGCTCCGAGCTTGAACGCCAGCCCGACGATCGCGAACACCAGCCCGAATGCGAGCAGCCCGCGCTCGTAGCCGACGGTGCTGATTGCCGCCAACTCGTCGAGCTGCAACGTTCCGGTCGCGCCGTAGAGCAGCGACATGCCGTAAAGCAGCAGTCCGGATGCGAGCGCGCCGAGCACGAAGTACTTCATCGCGGCTTCCGACGATCGGCCCGAATCACGATTCAGTGCGACCAGCGCGTAGCTCGACAACGACATGAGCTCGAGCCCGAGATAAAGCATCAGCAGGTTTCCGCTCGAAACCTGCAACATCATTCCGAGTACGGCGAACAGCACCAGCAGATAGAACTCGCCACTGAACAGTGAGGTGCGAATCAGATAAGGCTTGGCATAGATCAGCACCAGCGCAGTGGTGCCGAGGATGAACAGCTTGAGCAGGTCAGCCAGACCGTCGCGCAGGTGCATTCCAGCGAATGCGGTGACAGCTCCCCCATCGGTTGCAGGCAGGGCCCAAACCAGCACACCCGTCAGCAGCAGCGCCAGCAGCGACAACACGTGTGTCACCACGCGGCGCGATTCGGAAATGAAAAGATCCGCAAGCAGGATCACGCAGGTGGCAGCGAGCAGGAACAGCTCGGGCGCCATGGCGGTCAGATCCTGGATCGAGAAGGCAGGAACGTTCATGGCTCAGGCCTTCCCCGCCGCGAGGCGCAGCACGAGATCCACCACGGCGGGGTTCATGAGATCAATGAGGGGCTTGGGCCAGATACCGAGCAGCAGGGTCGGCACCGCAAAGGCCGCGAGGACGAACATCTCGCGCGCATTGACGTCGCGCAGGTTGGCGATGTCTGCGTGCACCACCGCGCCGAATATCACGCGCTTGGTCAGCCACAGGGTGTAGGCCGCGCCCAGCACCAGCGTGATCGCGGCGCCGAAAGCGAGCCAGACGTTCGACTGGAATACCGCGAGGATGACCATGAACTCGCCGACGAATCCCGACGTACCCGGCAGGCCGCAGTTGGCCATTGCAAACAGGACCCAGAATGCGGCGAACCACGGCATCACGTTCGCCACGCCGCCGTAGTCGCGGATCATGCGGCTGTGACGCCGCTCGTACAGGATTCCGACGCACGTAAAGAGCGCTCCGGAAACGAACCCGTGCGAGATCATCTGCACCATGGCGCCCTGCACCGCGAGTTGCGCCGCGTCCGGATTGGCATAGTCGCGCACCAGCGCCATGGCCACGAACACGCCGAGGGTGACGAAACCCATGTGCGAGATCGACGAATAGGCAATGAGCTTCTTCATGTCTTCCTGCACCAGCGCCACGAACCCGATGTACACGATCGCGATCAGCGACAGTGCAATCACCAGCCAGGCGAAGTCCTGCGAGGCGTCGGGTGTGATCGGAAGATTGAACCTGAGGAACCCGTAACCACCGATTTTGAGCAGGATGGCCGCCAGCACCACCGAGCCCGCAGTCGGCGCCTGCACGTGCGCATCCGGCAACCAGGTATGCACAGGGAACATCGGCACCTTGACCGCGAACGCCAGCAGGAAGGCGAAAAACAGCCAGCTCTGCTCGGTCCGGGTGAGCACCGCGTCGCCGAGCTCGGCAAGGTCAAAACTGCCGGTCTTGAGATACAGCCAGATCAGCGCGACCAGCATGAAGACCGAGCCGAAGAAGGTGTAGAGGAAAAACTTGAGCGTGGCGTAGACACGCCGGTCGCCGCCCCAGATGCCGATGATGAGAAACATGGGGATCAACATGCCCTCGAAGAACATGTAGAAGAGCAGCGCATCCTGGGCGCAGAAGACGCCGATCATCAGCCCCTGCAGGAACAGGAAAGCAGCGAAGTACTGGTGCACGCGCGAGGTGACGGCGCTCCACGCCCCCGCCACCACCAGCACGCCGGTGAAGGTGGTCAGGAGGATCAAGGCAACCGAGATGCCATCGACTCCGAGGCGATACCACGCGTTCATGGCCGGCAGCCACGACAGCTTCTCGACCAGCTGCATGCCCTCGCCCGCGGGATCGAACGCCGTGTAGAGGAAAACCGAGAGCAGCAGACCGGCCAGCATCACCAGCAGGGAAAGCCAGCGAGCCGCAACGGCACGCTTTTCACCGAGCGCCAGCACCGCGACGCCACCGACGATCGGCAGCCAGATCAATACGCTGAGAAGAGGCAGCCGGAATGCGAGATCGAGCGTCACGGCGTCAGGTCATCCATCGCATGTAGGCCAGCAGCGCAATCAGGCCGAGGATCATCGCAATGGCGTAGTGGTAGAGGTAACCCGACTGCAGATTGCGAAGCACCCCTGCCACACGGTCGATCACGATCGCCGGCCCATTCACCAGTCCGTTGTCGATCAGCGCCACGTCGCCGAAGCGCCACAGGCCTCGACCCAGACGCAGGCTGCCGCGCGCGAATACCGCCTGGTAGAGGTCATCGAAGCCGTACTTGTTCTCCAGCACGCGCACCGCGGGTGCGAACGCGCTGCGGAAGCGCGCCGACGTACCGGGACGCAGCAGGTAGATCCAGGTCGCCGCGCCAAATCCCGCCAGCGCAAGCCAGAATGCGGGCTGCGTGAGTCCGTGCAGCGCGAACGCGACCGGACCGTGGAACTCCTCGCCGATGTGCGCCATGGCGGCATGGCCGCGAGCAGCCGGGTCCACGAAGATCGCACCGGCAAAGTAATCGCCAAACAACATCGGTCCGATTGTGAAAAAGCCAATGAGGATCGAGGGAATCGCGAGCAGCACCAGTGGCAGGGTCACCACCCAGGGCGACTCGTGCGGCACGTGCACTGGATGATGGGTATCGGCACCGTGCGGTTCAGAGTGAGTGTTCGCCGTGGCCACCGGGTGGTCAATGTGCGCAGAGTCACCTGGATCTGCACGAGCCTCCTGCACATCACGGAAACGCTCACGCCCGTGGAAGGTCATGTACAGCAGGCGGAAGCTGTAGAAGCTGGTGACGAACACGCCGAGCAGCACCGCCCAGTAAGCGTAGTGGGCAACCCAGCCGCCGTTGTGGCCCGACGCGAAATGCACGGCTTCGATGATCGTGTCCTTGGAATAGAAGCCGGAGAAGAACGGCGTTCCGACCAGGGCCAGCGTGCCGATCAGCGCCGTGATCCAGGTAATGGGCATGTACCGACGCAAGCCGCCCATGCGGCGCATGTCCTGCTCGTGGTGCATGCCGATGATGACGCTGCCTGCCGCCAGGAACAGCAGCGCCTTGAAGAACGCGTGCGTCATCAGGTGAAAGACGGCGGCCGAGTCGGCGGACACGCCGAGCGCTACCGTCATGTAGCCCAGCTGCGACAGTGTCGAATAAGCCACCACGCGCTTGATGTCGTTCTGCACGATGCCGATGAGGCCGGTGAAGAACGCCGTGGTGGCGCCGATGAACAGCACGAACGTCAAGGCGGTGTCCGACAGTTCGAACAGCGGGGACATTCGCGCCACCATGAAAATGCCGGCGGTCACCATCGTTGCCGCGTGGATCAACGCCGAGATCGGCGTCGGGCCTTCCATCGAATCGGGCAGCCATACGTGCAGCGGGACCTGCGCGGACTTTCCCATCGCTCCGATGAAGAGGCAGATGCACACGAAGCTTGCCGCACTCCACTCTGCGCCCGACCATGGCGACAGAGTTGCCGTCGCCAACGCATCCCGCGACGCGAACGCGGTTGCGTAATCGAGCGTGCCAAGCCAGTACAGGACACCGCAGATTCCGAGCAGAAACCCGAAGTCACCGACCCGGTTTACGAGGAAGGCCTTGAGATTGGCGAAGATCGCCGTGGGGCGCTTGAACCAGAACCCGATCAGCAGATATGAAACAAGTCCTACGGCTTCCCACCCGAAGAACAGCTGCAGGAAGTTGTTGCTCATGACCAGCATCAGCATCGAAAACGTGAACAGTGCGATGTAGCTGAAGAACCGCTGGTAGCCGTCGTCCTCGGCCATGTAGCCGATGGTGTAGATGTGGACCATCAACGACACGAAGGTGACGACCACCATCATCATCGCGGTCAGACGGTCGACCAGGAAGCCGACGTGGGCGGAGATGTTGCCCACCTCGAACCAGGTGTACAGATCTCGATTGAAGACCGGTGCGTTCTGGTGCACGAGCAGGTAGAGCACGTGCAGCGACAAGGCGAAACTCGTGCCGACCCCGAGGATGGTGATCCAGTGCGACCCGGCGCGGCCGATACGGCGGCCGAACAGGCCCGCCACGACCGCACCGATCAAGGGCGCGAGCGCAATCACGAGAAGTTCGCGGACGTCGATCATGCTCAGTGCTTCAGCCGGTCGAGTTCAGCAACATTGATCGTGCGCCGGTTGCGGAACACCACCACGAGGATCGCGAGTCCGATCGCCGCCTCCGCTGCGGCGACCGTCAGGATGAAGAACACGAAGATCTGGCCCGAAATGTCCCCGAGATAGCGCGAAAACGCCACGAAGTTCATGTTGACGGACAGCAGCATCAGCTCGATCGCCATCAACAGCATGATCATGTTCTTGCGATTGATGATGATGCCGGCGACTGAAATCGAAAACAGCACGGCGCCGAGCACGAGATAGTGCGCGAGCGAGATCATGGATCAGTCCCGTCAGAGGCGGGCGCCACGCTCTCGACCTTGATCAGGCGGATGCGGTCTTCGCTGCGGACTCGGACCTGCTCGGAGGCGCTCAGGTACTTCTTGCCCGTGCGTGGGCGCAGCGTCAGGGCGACCGCGGCGACGATGCCGACCGTCAGGATCACGGCCGCGATCTCGAACGGGAGCAGGAAGCGCTCGAACATCGCGAGACCAACCAGTTCGGTGTTGCCGACTCCGGCCGCGGTGGCCATGTCGAGGGCGGGTGCCGACTGCAGGAATCGGGCGCGGGTCGCAAGCACCAGAATGAGTTCCAGGCCCATCGTGCCCGCCACCAGCAGTGCGGCCGGCACGAAACGCGCGAAGCCCTTGCCCAGCGACTCGTATTCGACGTCAAGCATCATGACCACGAACAGGAACAGGACCATCACTGCACCGACGTAGACCAGCACCAGGGTGACGGCCAGGAACTCGGCCCGAAGCTGCAGCCAGAGACACGCCGCGGTGAAAAAGGTCAGTACCAGCAGCAGCACCGCATGTACGGAATTGCGCACCAGCACCACGCCCAGCGCCGCTGCCACCAGTAGACCGGCAAAGGCATAGAACAGCGCGGCTTCGAGGGTCATGTCCGCACGCCCATGGACAGGGTCACGATCGCTCGTGAATGCACCGCAGCCGTCCCGCAGAAACGGGTCGCAAACAAGGATGCTGGCAGGGGCATGCGCATCAACGGAACGGCGCGTCGAACGCGCGCGCCTCCGCGATCTGGGCCTCGAACCGGTCACCGATCGCAAGCAACTGCTGCTTGGTCACGATGTTCTCGCCGCGTGATTCGAAATGATATTCGTGGATCTGTGTCTCGACGATGGAATCGACCGGACAACTCTCCTCGCAGAATCCACAGTAGATGCACTTGAAAAGGTCGATGTCGTAGCGGGTGGTGCGGCGCGAACCGTCCTCGCGCTGTTCCGAATCAATCGTGATGGCGAGTGCCGGGCAGACCGCCTCGCAAAGCTTGCAGGCGATACAGCGTTCTTCGCCGTTCGGATAGCGCCTGAGCGCGTGCAGACCGCGGAAGCGCCCGGATTGCGGAATCTTCTCCATCGGGTACTGCATCGTGTACTTGGGACGCACGAAGTAGCGACTGGTCAGTGCAAGTCCCTGGATCAGTTCCCAGAGCATCAGGCTGCGGAAATATTCGACGATACGTTTCATGCGCCCGCCACCACGACATGCCAGTACTTGAAAATGGCTGCCACCGTGACCCACACCAGCGTCACCGGAATGAACACTTTCCAGCCGAGCCGCATGATCTGGTCGTAGCGATAGCGCGGGAAGGTGGCGCGGATCCAGAGGAACGAGAACATGAAGAACATCGCCTTCACGAACAGCCACGGCCATCCCCCGAGCCACAGCCACGAAATCCAGCCCGGCGCGTCGATGTCGACAAGGCCCTGCACCGGACTCAGCCAACCGCCCCAGAACAGGATCGCGGTGAGGAACGAAATCAGGATCATGTTCGCGTACTCGGCGAGGAAGAACACCGCGAACGCCGCGCCGCCGTATTCGACGTGAAAGCCGGCGACGATTTCGGATTCACCTTCCGCGACGTCGAATGGCGCGCGATTGGTCTCGGCGACTCCCGAGATGAGATACACCACGAACAGGGGAAACAGGGGCAGCCAGAACCATTCCGCCGCGCCGGCGTTGCCGGCCTGGGCGAGGACGATATCGGTGAGATTGAGCGAGCCCGACAGGATCAGCACGCCGAGCAGCGCGAAACCCATGGCGATCTCGTAGCTCACGACCTGGGCGGCCGAACGCATCGCGCCGAGGAAGGCGTACTTGGAGTTCGATGCCCAGCCGGCGAGGATGATGCCGTAGACGCTCATGGACGTCATCGCGAGCAGATAAAGCAGCCCGACATTAAGGTCCGCCAGCACCACGCCGTCGTCGAACGGCACCACCGCCCACGCGGCGAAGGCCGGGGCCATCACCAGCACCGGCGCGAGGAAATACAAAAAGCGGTTGGCGTTGGCCGGAACCACGATTTCCTTGAACAGCATCTTGAACACATCGGCGAAAGGCTGCAGCAGCCCGAGCGGGCCGACCTGGTTGGGACCGAGGCGGACCTGCATGTAGCCGATGACCTTGCGCTCGAAATAGGTATAGAAGGCGACGGTGAGGATCAGGGGAATCGAGATCGCGAGAATCTTCGCGAGCGTCAGCGAAACCGTCCACGCCGCGGGATATGCGGTGGCGACGCCGTCGATGAATCCCGCGACCTGCTCGATCACGATTTCTTCCCCGGGCTCGCGCCGATGGTCACGGGCGCACCGGTCGCGCCGAGGGCGGCGGTGACCGGGAAGCCTGCCGGAATCCACACGCAGCCGCGCGCAACACGTTCATCGGTGACGAGAGTCAGCGCACACGGGACGCCGTTCGTGCCGACGTCGATCCACTCGCCATTGGACAGGCCGAGTGCTTCAGCGTCGTCAGGATGCAGCGCGGCGACCAAATCGGCCGCAAGAGAACTGGCCTGAAGCGCGGAGGCACGACGCACCACCGCATCGGTGCGGTAGATGGGCACATTGGCGAGGCGCGAGAACGCGCCGCCGGCCAAAGCTGCGGATTCAGTCCGTGGCAGCGCGGATCCGTGCGGCGGAGCAAACTCGAGCGGCACGGCTGCATCCGGCATCGACGCGCGCAGCCCGGCGAGATCGGTGAATTCGAAGCCCTCGATTTGCAGGGCAGCACCCAGTGCACGCAGCACCTTCCAACCCGGACGCGTCTGGCCGGGCAGCGCGCCCCCGGCGGCGGTCGACTGCACGAATCCGTCGGCATTGACGAGCGTGGCCTCGATCTCCGGCGTCAAGCCGATGGGTAGCAGCACGTCGGCATGTTGCATCCAGAGCGGATGCGCGAACGACGCGAAAACAACGCTGAGCTCGGCGGTGCCCAGCGCGCGCTCAAGCTGCGCCGGCTGCGCGAAGTCTTCCGGCTCGCAGCCGTAGAGGACCATCGCCTTGGCACCCTCCGCCACCACGCTCGCGGCCGGCCGCGCCGAAGTCGCAGGCAAGGCGCCCATGCGCGCGAGGCCAACCGCGTTTGCGCCCTGCGGCACCTCATTGAGTCGCGCACCGAGCGCGGCCGCAAGCGCATGCGCGGACGCGCGGACACGCTGCGACTGCGCGTGCTGCACGGCCTGATCGCCAAGGATCACGAGCGGTCGCTTCGCGTTCTCGAAAGCCTTGCGCAACTTGGTGACCGTTTCGGCCTCGCAGTCGGCAACGGCGCGACCGGCGGCAAGCGCGTCGATCACCTCCACCCAACGGTGCGGCGGGGACAGCAGGCGACCTGCCAGATCGAAATTGAAAGCGAAGTCCACCGCATTGAGCACGAACACGGGTGCGTTGCCGGCGCCCACGGCAGCCTTGCGAATGCGATGCGACAGCAGCGGCGCTTCACGGCGCGGGTCCGATCCGATGAGAAGGATGGCGTCGGCCTTCTCGATTTCCGCCAGCGGTACGGCAAAGGTCTGCGCGGCCGCGCGGTCAGCCGGATCCGACACGCGCAGCCGATGGTCGATCGAGCCCTGGCCGAGTGCCTGCATGAGGCGCGCGAGCAGGAAACCTTCCTCGCACGACGTCGCCGGCGACAACAGCATGCCCAGATCATCGCCCCGATGCGCAGTCAGAGCCGGCACCAGTGCAGCGAGCGCCTGGTCCCAACTGGCCTCGACCAGCGCGCCATCGCGGTTGCGCACCATCGGCGCCACGAGACGATCGGGCGCGTTGAGCCCCTGGTGCGAATAGCGGTCACGATCCGACAGCCAGCATTCGTTGATGGCCTCGTTTTCGCGGGGTACGCAGCGCATCACCTCGCCGCGGCGCACGTGCAGCCACAGGTTCGATCCCAGTGCATCGTGATAGCCGATCGACGCGCGCGCAATCAGCTCCCACGGACGCGCGCGGAAGCGGAACACCTTGTTGGTCAAGGCGCCAACCGGGCATACGTCAATGACGTTGCCGGACAGTTCCGAATCAACCGCCTTGCCGATGTAGGTACCGATCGAAAGATTCTCGCCGCGGCCCATGCCGCCGAGCTCATAGGTACCCGAGATCTCGGATACAAAGCGGACGCAGCGCGTGCAGTGGATGCAGCGCGTCATGTCAGTCGCGACCAGTGGGCCCATGTTCTCGTCGGGTACCACGCGCTTGCGTTCGGAGAAGCGGGAAACGGAGCGGCCGTAGCCCATCGCCACGTCCTGCAATTCACACTCGCCGCCCTGGTCGCAGATCGGGCAGTCGAGCGGATGGTTGATCAGCAGGAACTCCATGACATTGCGCTGCGCGTCGAGCGCGCGCACGGACTGAGTCTGGATTTTCATGCCTTCCATAACCGGGGTCGCGCAGGCCGGCAGCGGCTTGGGAGACTTCTCGACATCGACCAGGCACATGCGGCAATTGGCCGCGATGGGCAGCTTGTCGTGGTAGCAGAAACGCGGGATGGCCACACCCATGCGATCGGCTGCGTGGATGATCATCGAGCCTTTCGGTGCAGTCAGCGCGACGCCATCGATCTCGATCGACACATGCCCTTCAGGGATCGGAGCCTTTTCCATGGCACTGTCGGAAACTACGGCGCTCATGCCGCCACCGCACGATCGACCACGCGACCGGCTTTTTCATCGTCAACGAGCGAGCGCCCGTTGGCAATGTAGTACTCGAACTCGTGCCAGTAGTGGCGCAGGAAGCCCTGCACCGGCCACGCGGCCGCTTCGCCGAATGCGCAGATCGTGTGGCCTTCGATCTGCCCCGCGGCGCGCTTGAGCATCGCCAGATCCGCCATCACCGCCTCGCCATCGAGGATGCGGGTCAGCAGGCGATACATCCAGCCCGTGCCTTCACGACAGGGCGTGCACTGGCCGCAGGACTCGGCCATGTAGAAACGCGAAATGCGATGACAGGCGCGAACCATGCAGGTGCTGTCGTCCATCACGATCACGGCGCCGGATCCGAGTCCCGATCCCGCCTTCTGCAGGCAGTCGTAGTCCATCGTCGACTCAAGCATTACCGCCGCCGGCAGCACCGGCATGGAGGATCCACCCGGAATGACGCCCTTGAGCGTGCGCCCCGGACGCATGCCGCCCGCCATGGCGAGAAGATCTCGGAACGGGGTGCCAAGCCGGACCTCGAAGTTGCCGGGATTTGCCACGTGTCCGGAAACCGAAAACATCTTCGGCCCGCCGTTGTTCGGCTTGCCGAGTGCCAGGAACCAGTCCCCGCCATTGCGCATGATGGCCGGCACCGATGCGAAGGTCTCGGTGTTGTTGATCGTGGTGGGCTTGCCGTAGAGCCCAAAGTTCGCGGGGAACGGGGGCTTGAAGCGGGGCTGTCCCTTCTTGCCCTCCAGCGACTCCATCAGGGCGGTTTCCTCGCCACAGATGTATGCGCCCGCGCCGAGCACGCCGTGGAGGTCGACCGTCACGCCCGAGCCCTGGATGTCGCTTCCGAGCCAGCCTTTTTCATACGCCTCGGCCAGTGCCTGCTCGAAGCGTTCAAACGGCTCGTGATGGAACTCACCGCGAAGATAGTTGTAACCGACCGATGAGCCCATCGCATAACAGGCAATTGCCATGCCCTCGACGACCGAATGGGGGTTGTAGCGCAGGATGTCGCGGTCCTTGCAGGTACCCGGCTCGGACTCGTCCGAGTTGCAGAGCACATACTTCTGCACGTCGCGCCCCTTCGGCATGAAGCTCCATTTGAGGCCGGTGGGGAAGCCTGCGCCACCACGACCGCGGAGGTTGGAGTTCTTGATTTCCTCGATGACCGATTCCGGCGCGATCTTGTCCGCGAGGATGCGGCGCCAGGCCTGGTAGCCACCGGATTTCAGGTAACTGTCGTAACTCCACGGCTGCTCGAAATGCAGCGTGGTCATGCACACGTTGTGCGCTTCCGGAACGGGACCGGAACTCACGACGGATCTCCCTTCGACAGCCCGTCGAGCAGGGCGTCAACCGATTCGGTGGTCAGTCGCTCGTGGTAGTGCCCGTCGATCACCATCATCGGCGCGCCGGTGCACGCAGCCAGACATTCTTCCTCGATCTTCAGATAGATGCGACCGTCCGGCGTGCTCTCGCCCAGCTTCACGCCGAGGCGTCGCTCGCAATGGCGCACGATGTCCTCGGCACCGTTGAGCCAGCACGAAATATTGGTGCAGATCGCCACCTTGTGGCGTCCAACGGGCTCAAGATCGAACATCGAATAGAAAGTAGCGACCTCGTACGCCCAGATCGGCGGCACGCCCAGATACTTCGCGACTGCCGCCATCAGCGCATCCGTGAGATGGCCACCGCTCTCTTCCTGGGCTGCCATCAGGCCCTGCAGCAGCGCGCTGCGCCTGCGGTCTTCCGGAAACTTGGCCAGCCAGTGATCAATATGGGCACGCGTCGTCGCACTCAACGCCAGCAGCGGATCGATATCGCGCACGGCCTCGAAATTGCCGGTCGCCTTCATCGATCGACCTCGCCGAACACCAGGTCGTAGGTGCCGATCATCGCCACCACATCCGCCAGCATGTGGCCGCGTACGAACTCGTCGATCGACGAGAGATGCGCAAAACCCGGTGCCCGCAGCTTGACGCGAAACGGTTTGTTGGCGCCGTCCGAGACGATATAGGCACCGAATTCGCCCTTGGGTGCCTCGACGGCGGCGTAGGTCTCGCCCGCCGGCACGCAATAACCCTCGGTGAAGAGTTTGAAATGATGGATGAGCGCTTCCATGTCGTCTTTCATCTCGACACGACTGGGCGGGACGACCTTGTAGTTCTCGATCATCACGGGGCCGGGATTGGCACGCAGCCAGGTGATGCACTGCTGGACGATACGGTTCGACTGGCGCATCTCCTCTACCCGCACCAGGTAGCGGTCGTAGCAGTCACCCGCAACGCCAACCGGGATGTCGAAGTCCACTTCGCTGTACTTCGCGTACGGCTGTTGCTTGCGCAGATCCCATGCGGTGCCCGAGCCCCGCAGCATGGGACCGCTCATGCCCCAGGCCAGCGCCTGCTCCGGCGACACCACACCGATACCGACGGTGCGCTGTTTCCAGATGCGGTTGTCCGTAAGCAGCGTCTCGTACTCGTCCACGCGCCGTGGAAAATCCGCGCAGAAGGCTTCGAGGAAATCCAGCATCGAGCCCTCGCGCCATTCGTTCATCCGCGCAAGATCGCGGCCCTTGTGCCACGGCGACTCGCGGTACTGGGGCATGCGCTCCGGCAGATCGCGATACACGCCGCCGGGGCGGTAGTAGGTCGCGTGCATGCGCGCCCCGCTCACCGCTTCGTAACAGTCCATCAGTTCCTCGCGCTCACGGAACGCATAGAGGAATACCGTCATGGCGCCGAGATCGAGCGCGTTGGATCCGATCCACATCAGATGATTGAGGATCCGCGTGATCTCGTCGAACATCGTGCGGATCCATTGCGCACGCGGCGTCGGATCGATGGCGAGCAACTGTTCGATCGCGCGCACGTAGGCGTGTTCGTTGCACATCATGGAAACGTAGTCGAGACGATCCATGTAACCGATGGACTGGTTCCAGGGCTTGGACTCCGCCAGCTTCTCGGTCGCGCGATGCAGCAGACCCACGTGCGGATCCGCCCGCACGATGGTCTCGCCGTCCATCTCCAGCACCAGGCGCAGCACGCCGTGCGCAGCCGGGTGCTGCGGGCCGAAATTCATCGTGTAATTGCGGATTTCCGCCACTTGACTCATGGCGGATCCCTCAGCTCTTCGGCGCGTGCCTGCTCGTAGCGGGAATCGTCGCGAATGACGCGGGGCACCAGCACGCGCGGTTCAATGGAGACTGGCTCGTACACCACGCGCTGTTTTTCCGGATCAAAACGCACTTCGACGTTGCCGATCAGCGGAAAATCCTTGCGGAAAGGGTGACCGATGAAGCCGTAGTCGGTGAGCAGGCGGCGCAGATCAGGGTGACCGGCGAACACCACTCCGAAAAGATCAAACGCCTCGCGTTCGAACCAGTTAGCGACCGGCCACACGCCGACCAGTGAATCGAGCGCAGGCGCCAGCGTATCGGCGCACCGAGTGCGAACGCGCAAGCGCCGGTTGCCACTCACCGAGAGCAGATGCACCACGATGGCGAAGCGCCCGCTTTCCGTGACGCCGCGCGGCCGCTCTTCCCAGTCGAAACGCCCAGGACCCGCCCTGCCCTCGACGCCACGCGAGAAGCCTTCGTTGGAGACATCCTCGGTATCCCACTCGTCCTGACCGAAGCCGAAATAGTCGAGCCCGCAAAGATCGATCAACTGCTCGAACGCCAGATCCGGCGTGTCGCGCAGGGTGCGTGCTGTGGAGAGCCAATTTTCGGGAGCAACTTCCAGCGTGACCTGACCTACGGATTCCGCAAGCGAGACGGCCGCATCACCCAGCCGGGCGCGCAGCGACTCCAGCAGTGTCTGGTTCGGGCTCACGCTTTGCGTCCCACCGTACTGGTGCGGCGGATCTTTTTCTGCAGTTGCAGAATTCCGTAGATCAACGCTTCCGCCGTCGGCGGGCAACCGGGCACGTAGATGTCGACCGGCACGATGCGATCACAGCCGCGAACCACGGCATAGGAGTAGTGGTAGTAGCCGCCGCCATTGGCGCAGCTGCCCATCGAGATGACCCACTTGGGTTCCGGCATCTGGTCGTACACGCGTCGCAGTGCGGGCGCCATCTTGTTGACCAGCGTACCCGCCACGATCATCACGTCGGACTGCCGCGGGCTCGGCCGGAACACCACGCCATATCGGTCGAGGTCCAGGCGCGCGGCGCCCGCGTGCATCATCTCCACCGCGCAGCAGGCAAGACCGAAGGTCATCGGCCACATTGAGCCGGTCCGCGCCCAGTTCACGAGCGCATCGACGCTGGTCACGCCGAAGCCTTTTTCCAGCAGCGGGTTGTCACCGGCAGGACGCAGGATGTCGTCGACCCGGCCCACCGGAACCGGGTTGTGCATGACATCGTCGACGCGCTGGATCACTCCCATTCGAGCGCTCCCTTTTTCCAGGCGTAGATAAAACCGACGAGCAGCAGCGCGAGGAACATGGCCACTTCAATCAACGCCAGCGCTCCGATCTTGGTGAAAACCACGGCCCAGGGCACGAGGAAGGCGATCTCGAGATCGAACACGATGAACAGGATCGCGAACAGGTAGTAGCGCACGTCGAACTTCATGCGCGCATCTTCGAACGCGTCGAAGCCGCACTCGTAGGGAACGAGCTTGTCCACGCCGGGGGTGCGCGGTCCGAGCAGATAGCCGAGCACCAGAAGGGCCAGCGCAATCGCCGTCGCAACCGCCAGAAACAGCAACACCGGAAGGTATTGCGAAAGATCCATCGTTCCTCGATCCAATACCTGAAGACGACCGGACCCCATCCGGAGATTTGGCCGCCTTGCGAGTCTGGCCGGGACCATCGCCGCGAGACGGGTCGCACCCCGTACCGATTGCTAGCGGGCGCAACGGTTTTGTCGAACTCCACCGGCCTCGGCCGAAGCCGGAGTCGATGCGGCGTACCGGAGACAACCGGCGTTCGCCAGCCAATCCCCGAAAACGCCAACGGCGCGTCAACTCAACGCGCCGTCTTGATTGGTGCCCAAGAGAGGACTCGAACCTCCACGACTTTCGCCGCTACCACCTCAAGGTAGTGCGTCTACCAATTCCGCCACCTGGGCTTTGAAACTGCATGCGCCCAGCGATCCTCAAGACCGTGGGCGCGCGCCGACACGAAGTCTAACGTGTCGGCTGGTCTTTCGTCTCCGCGTCGGGTGCCGCTGGCACCTTGTTGGCCGCGATCGGTGCGCTCAAGGTACCCGCGGGTACCTTTGCGACGGGCGTCGCAGTCGGGACGCCATTCGCCGGCACCTTCACCGCTGGCGGCGCAGCCGGCACACCCTTCGCAGGAGCGGGTGCTGCCGGTGTGCCCACACCCGGTGCCTGCGGCACGTCGGAGGTGGCTCCCATCACACCAAGATCCACGCTGCGCGCGATGCCCGCACCGCGCGAAACATAGACGCCCATGCCGAGACTGAGGATGAAGAAGCTGGTCGCCAGCACCGCGGTGGTGCGGGTCAGGAACGAACTTGCGCCGCGCGAGCCGAAGACAGTGGCCGAAGCGCCCGCGCCGAAGCTGGCACCGGCGGTGGCGCCTGCGCCGCGTTGCAGCAGGATGAAGGCGACCATCGCGATGGCGATGAGCACGTAGATGACATTGAGTGCATTGAGCAGCATTGCGATTCCAGCCTTGAGTGGGTGAGGCGCGAACCGGCATTTGCCGGAACGCGTCGCGGCTCAGGTTGCCGCGTCGACGATGGCGAGGAAGTCCCCTGCCACCAGCGATGCGCCGCCGATGAGTCCGCCGTCGATGTCCGGCTGACCGAACAACGCCCCGGCGTTGCCGGGCTTGACGCTGCCTCCGTACAGGATGCGCAGCGAGCCGGCGATTCTAGCATCGAGTCCGGCCAGCTCGCTACGCAGGAACCCGTGCACTTCCTGCGCCTGCTCCGGACTGGCGGTTCGACCCGTGCCAATCGCCCAAACCGGCTCGTAGGCCAGTACCGCACGCTCGAATCCTTCGCGCCCGACCGACTCCATCACTGCGCCAAGCTGCCTGCGAAGCACCTCGAACGTAAGCTCGGCTTCCCGCTCTGCGAGGGTTTCGCCCACGCAGAGGATGGGTGCGAGTCCAGCCCGGAGGGCCGCCTGGAACTTGGCCACGACCAGCGCGTCGTCTTCCTTCAGATTCTGCCGACGCTCGGAGTGACCGACCAGCGCGTAGTCACAACCCATGTCCGCGAGCATCGCTCCGGAAACCTCACCCGTGTGAGCACCCTCGTCATGGCGGCTCAGATCCTGTGCGCCGAATGCGACCGCGCTCGACCGCAGCGCCGTGGCCACCTCGCCGATGTGCACGAATGGCGGCAACACGACCACGTCGCATTGGCACTGATGCGCGGCTACCGCACCAGCGAGGTCCGCGGCGCCTCTGCGGTCGCCGTGCATCTTCCAGTTGCCCGCCACCATTTTTCTGCGCATCGCTCGATTCCCTTTTACGCTGATGCCGGCGATGGTTGCAGAAAACCGTTCCGATCCGCAGCAGCTCGCAGCGCCGCGCCGCTATCCTCTCCGGGTGAACCGACCCAGCTTGCCCGATGTCGCCGATCCATCCAGGGCAGTCCTGGTCACGGGCGCCTCCGCCGGAATCGGCACCGCTTTCGCTCGTGCCTACGCCGCGCAAGGCCGAACTCTCGTGCTGACAGCACGACGCGGCGACCGACTGCGGGCGTTGGCGGAGGAGTTATCTGGCGTTCGCTGTGAAATCGTGGAAGCCGATCTGGCCGATGCAGCCGCGCCGGCCGCCATTCATGCGGCATGTCTTGCCCACGGCCTGGTGATCGACACGCTGGTCAACAACGCCGGCTATGGCGTCACCGGCGGATTCCTTTCGCGCGAGTGGCAGACGCACGACGAATTCTTCCGAGTGATGGTCACGGCGCCGTGCGAGCTGGCGCACCGGCTGCTGCCTGCCATGCGCGAGCGCGGTTACGGCCGGATCATCAATGTCGCATCGCTTGCGGGACTCGTTCCCAGTAGCGCCGGTCACACGCTCTACGCTGCGAGCAAGAGTTTCCTGATCCGATTTTCCGAGTCGCTGGCACTGGAACTGGCTGGCAGCGGTGTTCACGTCTGCGCGCTTTGCCCCGGCTTCACGTGGACGGAATTCCACGACGCCAACGGCATGCGTGCACGCATGGGCAAGATGCCGGCATGGCTCTGGCAGAGCGCAGAAGAAGTGGTGATGGAAGGCATGGACGCGGTCGAGTGCGGTCGTGCGCGCCACGTTACCGGACGGGTCAATCGCGTGATTACCTCACTCTTCAAGTATCTGCCCACTCCGATGGCCAATGTGCTCATCCGGCGGCAGGCGCGAAACTTCCGCGACGCGGATTGAGTTCCCGGGCTGTCGGCTCGCGCCGCCTTCACCAATCGCCGTCGCCGCTGCAGGAGGCATGCTCTCGACGCGCCGAATGCGCGGCGATCGGTCGCTCGGATTGCGAAGCTGCGTACGGTCAGACGCCGAGTCGACGTAAGCTTCAGGCTTCTGCGCTGCCATCGGAGTTCCCGTGAACCAAGCTTGCGTCCTCTCCCAATGCAATGGCGGCGTACTTCGCCTGACCATCAACCGGCCCGACAAGCTCAATGCGCTGAACCGGCAGACGCTGGTCGAGTTGCAAAGTGCATTCGCGGCGGCTCGCGACGATGCGGACGTGCGTGTAGTGGTTGTGACGGGTGCCGGCGAAAAGGCATTCGTCGCCGGAGCCGACATTTCCGAGCTTGCCGGTCTTTCCGCCGTGGAAGCGCTCGAGTTTTCGCGTTTCGGACAGGCATTGATGACGCGCATCGAACGCCTCGGAAAACCCGTTATCGCGGCGATCAACGGATTCGCGCTGGGGGGCGGCATGGAACTGGCCATGGCCTGCCACCTGCGCCTGGCCAGTACGCGCGCAAAGTTCGGCCAGCCGGAGATCAACCTCGGCATCATCCCGGGATTTGGCGGCACCCAGCGTCTGGTCCGCATCGCTGGTCGCGCGGTGGCGCTCGAACTCTGCCTTGGAGGCGCCACCATCGACGCGGCGCGCGCGCGTGATCTCGGCATCGTGCATTCGCTGCATGAACCCGGAGATCTCGAGGCCGCGGTGGATGCACTGGCGCAGTCGCTGGCGTCGAGCGCACCGCATGCCTTGCGCGGCGTTCTGGATGCAGTGCTGCTCGGCAGCGAAGCCGGGATCGACGTGGGCCTCGACTACGAATCCAACGCGTTTGCCGTCAGCGTCGCGACCGCAGACATGCGCGAAGGAACCACCGCATTCCTGGAACGCCGCAAGCCGGTATTCACGGGCCGGTAATCCTCACCGGCCAGCTTCAGTCTCCCACAGGGAGAAAGGAAGAGCGCAGAGTCGCCGCGAGGCACTCCCCTCTCCAGTGGGAGAGGGGCGGGGGGTGAGGGTGCGAGTCCCCGCGTCATGGCCATTGAACACGCACTTTCGGGACTTATGTCGACCTCGGACCCTCATCCGGCGCTGCGCGCCACCTTACGCACCACATCCTGTGGTGCGCCCTGCGGGCCGCCTGCGGCGTTCGCAGCTGCTCCTGCAGCTGCAGTCTCCCACGGGGAGAAGGAAAGAGCCCAGGGTCGCCGCGCGGCACTCCCCTGGAGTCGCAAGCACGTGGCGCACACCGCGGCCGGTCAATGCGACGCAGGGCCGTGGGCGTACTTCTTCTCGCCGGCGGTCACCGCCATGTCCAACCGGTTTTCGGGCGGCGGTAGCGGGCAGGTCGAATAGGCGTTGAATGCGCACGGAGGGTTGTACGCGCGGTTGAAGTCAACGACGGTCTTCCCGTCCTTCGGCAGCGGCGCGTACAGGAAACGCCCGGGTCCATAGGTGAGCTTGCCATTGGTGCGATCGGCAAAGATCAGGAACAGCTCCCCGTCGCCCTCGTCGACCGCCTCCAGCCGCCAGGTACGACCGTCCTTTTCGAATACGACGGCGCCCGGATTGGGCATGGGCTCGAGGGTGTTGATGACCGAAGCGATGTCGATGGTGCGACCGGCCTCGTGTGGCTCGAAGCGGGCATTCAAACGCCATTCGCTGTCGATGGGAAATTGCTCGATCTCGCTGAATTCCGTGCGCGTGGCGGCTCTGGGATCCTTCACGCGCAAGCCGAATCGCCCGGACCGCTCAATCACCGTGAACTGGGCCTCGCCCAGCCGGACGACGGTGGGTTTGCCGGTGGAGTCCGGTTTCAGCACGCGAAGCGTGCTTTTCGCGTTGCTGTCGGCCGCGGTATCGGACTCTTCAATCAGCACCTCAGCGCCTGACTTTGCGGAAGGCTCAAACAGCACGCGTCCTTCAATCAGGCCGATACGGCCCAGGTGCGCGGGTCCCACCGCCAGCACCAGATCGTTGTCCTCGGCGTGGCCCAGCGTCTGCCAGCCCGACTCGAGCCAGTGCAGTCCGACCAGACTCAGCCAGCCGTCCGGGGCCGAAAGCCGCGCCACGCGGTCGGCACGCCATTTTTCTGTTTCGACTCGAAACGCATCGGAGTCGGCGTGATTCGCGTGCGCCGCCAGGCCGCCGAAGGCGCCGAGCAGGACGATCGAGAGGATAATTTTCACGGTTTGGCTCCGGCGGGTTCCCTGGGTCAGCCGACATCATGCCGCAGCCGGTCTCGCCAGGTTGCCTGGGCAGTTGCGCCGGCAGCAGGCCGGCGGCATGGTCATCCATCGCAATGCTTGCCGACGGCAAGTTGAGGAAACCCGCGCGAGGTTGCAATGCACCCGCCTTGATCACCTTCCGCGCAGGAAAAAGCGGTCCATCTGTTCCAGATCGAGCTGTATCCACGTCGGACGTCCGTGATTGCACTGGTCGGCGCGCTGGGTGCGCTCCATGGCGCGCAGCAGCGCATCCATCTCGGCGATCTCCAGCCGCCGGTGAGCATGCACCGCCGCGCGGCAGGCCACATTCGCAAGGAGCGCGTCCTGCCGGCGCGTCAACCAGTGCACGTCGCCCTCCGAACTGGCCAACTCGGCCAGCAGATCGCTTACCAGCCTTTCGGTATCGCCTCGTTCCAGCTGGCTTGCCACGCCGTGCACGGCAACGGAGGACGGGCCGCTGCGAACCAACTCGATGCCCGCTTCACGAATCGCGCCTTGCCAGCGCTCTGCGGCATCGGCCTCGGCCACCGACACGGTGATCTGGACTGACACCAGCAGGCGCTGCAGGGGGATGGACCCCGAGTCGCGCTGGGCTTTCAGCTGTTCGAACAACACCCGCTCATGCGCGGCATGCATGTCCACCACGACCAGACCGCGGGCGTTCTCGGACAGGATGAAAATGCCATGCAGCTGCGCGATGGCGCGGCCCAACGGGGGCATTTCCGCCGTCGCATCCGGCGCGAGCGGTATCGCCGCGGGTCGCGGCAGACTGAAGGGATCTTCTCCTCCTCCGGCTCCGGAATACTGGCCTGCCGGATCCTGCGACCCGCGAGGTCCATACAGTCCACCCCAGTTCGCCGGACTTTCCGCAACGGGAAAAGGAATCGGAGCGGAGCGGGTCGGCCATCGCGCGTCCGCCCCCACGGTCATCCCGCCCGGTTCAGCGAGCGGCGTCTCGCGCCCGGGCATCGTGCTCGCCAAGGCGCCGTGCAGGCTGCGAAATATGAAGTCGTGAACGGCGCGGGTTTGACGGAAGCGCACTTCCGACTTCGCCGGATGCACGTTGACGTCCACCTCGGACGGATCCAGTTCGAGGTGCAGGACAAACACCGGGTGCCGTCCATGGAACAGCACGTCGGAGAAGGCCTGCCGCACCGCGTGCGCCACGACGCGATCACGGACGGGGCGATCGTTGACATAGAAATACTGGCGATCCGGCTGACCGCGCGCCATGGCAGGCAGCCCAACCCAGCCGTGCAGACGCAAGCCCGCGGCTTCACTATCGAGTACCAAAGAAGAACGTATGTCGTCTTTACCAAAAACGGATGCGGCACGCCTGATCGGATCGCTTTCTGATGCATCGAAGTCGAACACGCGACTTCCATCGCGCTCCCACAGCAGTCGGAGCTCAGGCCGCGACAGGGCGATGGTTCTCAGTGCGTCCTCTATTTGACTGTTTTCTGATCGTTCTGAGCGCAGGAACTTGCGGCGGGCGGGAACCGAATAGAAGAGATCACGAACCTCGACCTCGGTTCCTGGCGCCCGGCGACACAATTCTAACTCCCGTGAATTTCCATGATCAACGACGATTTTGCTGCCAACTTCGTCGATCTCCCGCTTTGAGCTCAGCGTCATGCGGGACACCGAAGCAATGCTGGGCAGCGCTTCGCCCCGGAAGCCCAGGGAACGCACTCGATCCAGATCGTCCAGAGAACCAATCTTGCTGGTCGCGTGCCGAGTGAGTGCCAACAACAATTCCTCACGGGCAATACCGCTGCCGTTGTCGATCACACGGATGAGACGTGCGCCACCGCCCTCCGTGTAGATCTCAATTTGATCTGCACCTGAATCTATACTGTTCTCTACTAGTTCTTTAACGACAGAGCTCGGGCGCGAAACAACTTCACCGGCCGCAATCTGGTTCACAAGCGCATCGGGAAGCAGCCGGATGGTCATTCAATCACGCCGTCGAGGGGCCCGGAAGTCTAGCGGCCTCGCCTGCTTGCCAGCGGTAATGTCGACCGTCGCACCGGTCACTCGCCCGCGCGGGGGCGCAGGGATCTCCCGCAGCGCGTTGGCCGCGAAGGCCTCAGGTCTGGTGTTGCGGGATCCTGAGGACGTGGCCGATCCGCAGGAGATCACTGCGAAGGTCGTTGGCCTGGCGCAGCGACGACACGCTGATGCCGTGTCGCATGGCAATCACCGCGAGGGTTTCGCCCGCCGTAACGATGTGCTCGCTCGGGGTCCTGCGGTGTGACGCGATCCAGGTTCCCGGCAGCGGCTGCGCGTGGAAATAATCACGTATGCCGCCCAGCACCGCAGCGGCGAGCTTGCGGCGCTCGTCGACGGAATTGAGCTTGCGCTCTTCTTCGGGATTGGACAGGAAGGCCGACTCCACCAGGATCGATGGCACGTCGGGCGAGCGCAGCACCACGAAATTGGCGCGCTGCACTTCCCGCTTGTGCAGGGTATTGACCTTGCCGAGGCCGCGCAGCACGTTGTTGGCCACCTGCTGGCTGGCCTCCAGCGTGGCACCCTGTGAAAGATCGAGCAGCACCGCGGCGAGCGTCGAGTCCCGCTCGACCAGTTTCACGCCCCCGACCAGGTCTGCGGCATTTTCCTTCTGCGCCAGCCACCGCGCCGCTTCGCTCGATGCGCCCCGGCGCGAGAGCATGAACACCGAAGAGCCGCGCGCCGAGCGATTGGCGAAGGCATCGGCGTGCACCGACACGAACAGGTCCGCCTTGGCCTCGCGCGCGATCTGGTAGCGCTTTTCAAGGGGGATGAAGACATCACGGTCCCGCGTCAGCACCGCGCGCATGCCGGGCTCTGCATTGATCGCGGCGGCCAGCTCCTGGGCCAGCGCGAGCGTCACGTTTTTCTCGCGCACTCCGGAGGGTCCCGACGACCCGGGATCCACACCGCCATGCCCCGCGTCGATGGCGACCAGCACGTCGCGCGCGGATACGCCCGGATTGATCGTCTCGACGCTGCGCGCCACGCGCTCGGGAGCGCCCGCATCGAGTTCGACCATGAGGATCCGGCCTGAGCCGCCGGCCTTGAGGAAGGATTTCGGACGCGCCGGAGTTTCCAGATCCAGCACGATCCGCAGATTGCCGGGAGTCGGCCGACCCGTGCGGATGGACCGGATGACGCCGCCTCGATCAGGTTTGAAGCGCGGCCCGAGGGCTCCATCCGCAATGTCGATCACCAGACGATTGGGATTGGCGAGCGTGAAAACCTTGTACTGGCAGGGCGCCGAAAGGTCGAACGCGATTTCCGTGCGGCTGTCGGTCGGTTCGATGCTGGCCGAGCGGACCTCGACCGCCGCCGCGTTCGCGACCGCAGCCGCGAACCATGCAGATGCCAGGAGCACGGCACGGAAACGAGTGGAGACCGCTATATCCATGAAACCGATTGAAACAGACTTCTCGGGCAAACATCAAGTCTTTTTCGTTACAAATCCGTCGTCTGCAGATTGTTCGTGAGTATCCCCCTGAAGAATGTGCTGCAGGTGAGCGGCAATCTGTATTCCGATGGTGGTCGTGGGCTCCAAAGCGATTTCCCGTCCTTCGTCCGCGTGTGCCAGCCGGATCACGAGATCGGCTGATGGAGTACTGAATCCGCCTTTTTCCGGCCATTCGATCAGCAACACGTCCGCGAGCAGCTCGCGCAGGGACAGCGCCTCGAGTTCCGATTGGTCGCGGATCCGGTAGAGATCCAGGTGGTGCACGGTCAATCCGCGCAACGTATAGGTCTCGATCAGCGCGTAGGTCGGGCTTTTCACGCGCATCGTCGGTTCGTGATGCTGTATCGCAGCCCGCGCCAGCGTCGTCTTGCCTGCACCAAGGTCGCCGTCGAGATGGATGACCGCAGGCGCCACCAGAGCGGCACCCAGGGCGTCGCCAGCAGCAAGGGTTGCAGCCTCATCGATTAGCCGCAGCACGCATCGATTCGGGCTCATCGGTTCAACACCGCCGGAAGGTGAGCGGCAAGATCGCTGGCGATATGGCCCCGTGCACCATGCGCAGCGCTTAGCCGCATGCCGCATTCCGCGTGTGCGAGTACGCCGGTGCACGCCGCGTCGAAAGCATCCATCCCCTGCGCGCGCAAACCCGCGATCATTCCGGTCAGCACATCGCCGCTGCCTGCGGTGGCGAGCGCGGGCACGGCGTGCGGTGCGATTGCGATGCGTCCGTCGGGCTCTGCAATGACGCTGCCGGCGCCTTTCAGAACGACAACTGCGCCGCGGCCGCGGGCCAGCCTGCGCGCCGCACCAACGCGGTCGCGCGCAATGTCACCGGGGTTCATTCCGAGCAGTCGTGCCGCCTCGCCCGGATGCGGCGTCAGGATGTCATCGGGTGTGAGCACGACATTGGACTGCGAGAGGAGATTGAGGGCGTCGGCATCGAAAATGCGCGGCAGCGCGCAATCAAGCGCCACGTCGAGCAAAGCCCGTGACCACTCCGATGTGCCGAGTCCCGGACCGATGGCCAGCACCTCCGCCTTGCTCGCCGCATCGCGCAGACTCTGCAGCGCTCCGACGTTGATGCCGCGCACCATCAACCCAGGACAGCGCCCGATTGCGCCGCCCACATGCTGTTCCCGCGTGAACAGCGTCGTGCGACCTGCGCCCGCACGCGCGCAGGCCTCGCCGGCGAGAATCACGGCGCCGCCCATGCCGTCGTCGCCGCCGATCAACACCGCGTGGCCACGCCGACCTTTATGGTCGCCCCCGCGCGGTGGCTCGATTTCATCCGCGGCGCGACCGTACAGACGCCACGTCGCGTTTACAGGGTCGCTTTCGACGCTTTCCACACCAAGACACGCAAGCGTGACGGCGCCGCTGCGCACCAGACCGTCACCGGTGTTGAGACCGGGCTTGTGTGCCAGGAACGTCAGGGTCTGTTGCGCCTGGATGCAGGCGCCGGGCGTGTGACCCGTATCCGCATCGACTCCCGAAGCCACGTCGAGCGCAAGCACGGGCGCCGGATGCGCGTTGATGGCATCGATGAGACGGGCCGCCTGCTCCCGCGGCGCATCAGTCAGTCCGATGCCCAGCACGGCGTCGACCATGAGATCGGCATCCGGCAAGGGCGCAGCGCTGAAGTCCTCGAATTCCACACCGGCCTCGCGCGCGATGCCGGCGGCACGGCGAGCGTCTTCCGTTGACGGAGAACCGAGGCGCACGACGCGCACATCGAAGCCCGCGCGCGCTGCGTGCGCGGCCAGAAGATAGCCATCGCCGCCGTTGTTGCCCGTGCCGCAACAGACAAGCCAGCGCCGTCGCGCTGCGTGATGGATGCAAGTGTGGCGCCAGGCGGCTTCGCCCGCGCGCTGCATCAAGGCGAAGCCATCGCCGCCGAGTGTCGCGATCGCGCTGCGCTCGAGCGCACGGATCATGGACACACAGGCAAGCCGATCGAGGTGGCGCATCTGCACGATTCTATACTCGCGTGCATGCAGAACTCCCTCACGCGCGACCCACTGGATCCGGCAGCGCTGCTGGCGCGCATCCGCGAATGGTCTGCCGAACTCGGCTTCCAGCAGCTCGGCGTCGCGGGGCTGGAACTCGCGCAGGATGAAGCGCGGCTGCTGCAGTGGCTCGAACGCGGTGAGCACGGCGACATGGAGTACATGCAGCGACACGGCACCATGCGCGCGCGACCCGCGGAACTGAAGCCCGGGACCCTCCGGGTACTGTCGCTGCGGATGGACTACTTTCCATCCGATGCAGCGGAGGCATGGTCGATCCTCGAATCACCCGGACTCGCTTATGTTTCCCGCTATGCACTGGGGCGCGACTATCACAAGTTGATGCGTGCGCGAATTGCGCGACTTGCACGTCGCATCGAGTCGGAAGTGGGTCCGTTCGGTCATCGCGCCTTCGTCGATTCGGCGCCCGTGCTGGAGAAGCCGCTGGCGCGCAATGCCGGCCTCGGCTGGATCGGCAAGCACACCAACCTCATCAATGCCCGCGCCGGGTCCTGGTTTTTCCTGGGCGAGCTGTACGTCGATCTGCCGCTGCCTGTCGACGAGCCGGCATCGGATCACTGCGGCACCTGCCGTCGCTGCATCGATGTCTGTCCCACCGGCGCGATAGTGGCGCCGTACCGGCTCGACGCGCGACTTTGCATTTCCTACCTGACTATCGAGCACAAGGGCGTCATAGCGGAGGAACTCCGGCCGCTGATCGGCAACCGGATCTACGGTTGTGATGACTGCCAGCTCGTATGCCCCTGGAACAAGTTCGCGCAGCCGACCCGCGAGGGCGACTTCAGTGTCCGGCATGGCCTCGACGCGGCGGGTTTGGGCGACTTGTTCGCCTGGAGCGAAGAAATCTTTCTCGCCCGCACCGAGGGCAGCGCGATCCGCCGCATCGGCTTCGAGCGCTGGCTGCGCAACATCGCGATCGCGCTCGGCAACGCCGCGCCCTCACCTGCGGCGGAAGCTGCGCTGCTCACGCGGACGAATGACGCGTCCGCGCTCGTTCGCGAACATGTCGCGTGGGCACTCGCGCAGCATCAAGCGCGATGAATCTCCCGGATCGCCCAGCGTAGGACGGAAGGCGTCACTCCGGATCGGGACGGGTTCGCACCGAATCCCTGGTCTGAAGCAGGTCCCATCGATTGCCGTAGAGATCCTCGAACACGGCGACCGTTGCGTAATCTTCTTCGCTGGGCGGTCTGACAAAGCGTATGCCGGCAGCGACCATGCGCTCGTGGTCCCGCCAGAAGTCGTCCGTATGCAAAAACAGGAATACCCGTCCGCCGGTCTGGTTGCCGATGCACGCTTCCTGTTCCGCCGTCGAAGCGCGCGCCAGCAACAGATTTGCACCCGTGCTACCCGGAGGCGCAATGACAACCCAACGCTTGTCCTGCGCCGGTTGGTAGCTGTCTTCGACGAGCTCGAAGCCCAGCTTGCCGACGTAGAACGC
>JBBQNY010000003.1:0-56229 GCA_038330365.1 Lysobacterales bacterium
GGTGCGTAAGGTGGCGCGTAGCGCCGGATGAGGGTCCGAGGTCGACGTAAATCGCGACAGTGCGCGGTCAGTCGTGCCACCAGCGGATGACTCAAGGCATGCCCGCAACCTGTTTGCTACGCGACAGCGCGCCGACGAAGTCGGGGTGGAAGCTCCTACGACAGGCCCGGAAGGTCGCGGCGGGGATCTGCGGCGACTACCGGATGCGGGTCAGCTGCCCATGCGGTTGAGCAGGCGCAGGCCGAACAGGTCGTCGGCGTCGTTCCACGCCTGCTTGACGAACAGCCCGGCTTCCGCCGCCAGTTCCGCGAAGTCCGCGTCGGTGTACTTGTGCGACATTTCCACCAACATCGAGTCGCCGGCGGCGAAGTCGAATGAGTTGCCGCCGACGTGCACGGTCTGTGCGGCGAGGCTCACGAGACGCGTTTCGATCCGGCTGTGGTCCTCGACAAATTCGGCGCGGTGCTCGAAGCGGCCCAGGTCGAAATCGCTGCCGATATCGCGATTCAATCGGGCCAGAAGATTGAGCGTGAACTCGGCAGTGACGCCGGCGGCGTCGTTGTAGGCCGCGTCGAGCACGGGCGCTGATTTGACCAGGTCGATGCCGATCAGCGCCGCGCCGCGTGGGCCCATGGTCTCGTGCATTGCACGTAACAGCGCGACGGCTTCAGCCTGCTCGAAATTGCCGAGCGTCGAGCCCGGAAAGAACAGCAGCGTGCGGTCCACTTCGCGCGAGGGATGCGGCAGCTCGACCGCGTGCGTGAAGTCCGCGCACACCGGCAGCATTTCGATCCCGGGGTGGCTTTCGCGCAGCGCCTCCACGCTTTCGAGCAGTGCGGAGCGGGAAATCTCGATCGGCGTGTAGGCAACGACATCGTCGAGCGCCTCGAGCAGCAGGTCGGTCTTGCGTCCGGAACCGCTGCCGTATTCGACAACATGCGCGTGCGACCCGACGAGTCGGGCCATGTCGTCGCCGATCGACTCCAGCAGGTCGAGTTCAACGCGCGTCAGGTAATACTCGGGCTGCTGGGTGATCTCCTCGAACAGTTCCGAGCCGCGCGCGTCGTAGAAATATTTCGACGGCAGCCGCCGCGGCGAGCGCGCGAGACCCGCCAGCACTTCGCGCTCGATGGCGGCGCGCGTGGGCTGCAGATCGGTGAGATTGCGCGCGCGGATCACAGGTCCCGCGCCAGCCGGATGCCGCTGAACTGCCACCGATCCGCCGGCATGAAGAAGTTCCGGTAGCTGGCACGCAGATGGCTCCCGGGGCTGGCACAGCTGCCGCCGCGCAACACGAACTGGCCACACATGAACTTGCCGTTGTACTCGCCGAGCGCGCCCTCCAGCGGCCGGTAGCCGGGGTATGGCAGGTAGGCGCTGGCGGTCCATTCCCACACGTCGCCGAACATCTGCAGCGGCGCCGCGGCGCTATTCGTCACCGGGCTTGACGCGGGGTGCAGCAGTCCGCTGTCGGCGAAGTTGCCCGCGACGGCAAGCGCTGCTGCCGCGCTTTCCCATTCGATTTCGGTGGGTAGGCGCGCGCCGGCCCAGCGCGCGAAGGCATCCGCCTCGAAATAGTTGAGGTGCACGACGGGCGCGGCGGGATCGAGCGCACGGCGCCCCTGCAGCGTGAACTCGGATTCAAGATCCTCGCCCCAGTAGATCGGTCGGGCGATGTCGTTCGCGCAGATCCAGTCCCAGCCCGCGCTCAGCCAGAGCAGGGGATTGGCGTAAGCGCCTTCGCCCACGAAATCCCGATAGGCCGCATTGTCGACGGGATGCCGCGCGAGCGCGTGCGGCGCCAGCTGTGACAGGTGCGGCGGCGATTCGTGATCGAAGGCGAATACGGCTGCGGACGGCCAGGCGCTCGCGCCCACCCGGACGCTGCCCTGCGCGCCTTCGCACCACTCCCGCTCGCCCGTATTCCGGCTTGCCGGCGCCGCCTGTGGGCGCGCACGATAGGCCGGCTCGAGTGGATTGAGCGAGAACGCGTGCTTGATGTCGGTCAACAGCAACTCCTGGTGCTGCTGCTCATGGTGCAGTCCGAGTTCGAGACGACGCGCAAGCTCGTCGGGCAATGCGCCGCGCGCGAAATGCCCGCGCATGCGCTCCTCCACTGAGTCGCGGTATTCCAGTACGCGCTCGAGGCCGGGCCGCGACAGAACTCCACGCTGCGGACGTGCATGGCGGGGGCCGACACTCTCGTAGTAACTGTTGAACAGGAAATCGTACGCGGGATCGAAAGCCGAAAAACCCGGCAACTCCGCAAGAATGAACTGCTCGAAGAACCAGGTGGTGTGGGCCAGATGCCACTTGCTCGGGCTCGCGTCCGGCATGCTCTGCAGCAGCGCGTCTTCGGCCGAGAGCGGCGCGGCCAGCGCACGCGTGGCGGCGCGCACGGCGTCAAAGCGAGCTGGCAAGTCGGTGACAGGGCGCTCCGTGTGAGCTCGGGGCAGGGTGGCGGTCGTCATGCTCGACGGGTCACGCTGTGGCACGGGGAACGCCGGAGATTATCCGCTCGCCGGTATGAAAACGTGATGACCGGACAGGTCCATTCATGGTTGGAAGCGATGACGCTGAGCCCACCGCGTGTAGCGCGAAGGCGCGCATTCGAACATCTCGCCGAACGGTGGTGAGATTGCGCGCGTCAGCCTGTTGTCGAGATGCCGCTTGCGGATGAGCGCGCGTTCAACGATGGCGGCCGCCTTCCATGAAGCGCAGGAACTCGTCGCGCGTACGCGCGTCCTCGCGGAAGGTGCCGAGCATCATCGACGTGGTCATGCTCACGCCGCGCTTGTGGATGCCGCGCGTGGTCATGCATTCGTGCGTCGCCTCCACCACCACGCCGACTCCGAGCGGCGCCAGTGCACGCTCGATGCAATGGGCGATCTGCGCGGTGAGTTTTTCCTGCACCTGGAAGCGGCGCGCGTACGCATCGACGACCCGCGCCAGCTTGCTGATGCCGACGACTTTGCCGCGCGGCAGATAGCCGACGTGGGCACGCCCGATGATCGGCGCCATGTGATGCTCGCAATGGCTCTCGAATTCGATATCGCGCAGCACGATCATCTCGTCGTAGCCGCCGACCTCCTCAAACGTGCGGCCGAGATACTCGTCGGGATCCAGCGCATAACCCTGGTACCAGTCGCCGTAGGCATCGACCACGCGGCGCGGTGTGTCGAGCAGACCTTCGCGATCCGGGTTGTCTCCCGCCCAGGCCAGCAGGGTGCGAACCGCATCCAGCGCGTCCTCGCGCGAGACGGTCCGAACCGGGCTTTCCTCCACCGGGCTGCGGGTCTTGGCTCCGCCGTTGCGGGACGTGCGGGCGGGTCGCCGCTCGGCGGCGGCAGCGGCGGCGGCAAGTGCGGCTTCGCGGCGTTTCTTGTCGGCGGACATGACGGGACCTGCATGGGCACGGAAGGCGCATCCTAGCCCGATCAGGACGGCCGCGGCGCGTTGGGATGGCGCTCTTGCCGGGATCGCCTGTCAGCTTTCCGGTTGTTCGAGCGCGCGCATGCCGGACGGCTCGTCGGACTCGGCACCCGTGTCGGGCGCAGCATCCTCTGCGTCATCGAGGTGCGGGTCCTCGCCGATGCTTTTGGGTACGGAACGCTGACCTCTGGCGCCGAGATCCTGGATCGCGCGGGTCTGCTGCAGCAGTCCGCGCTGGCCGTTGAACTTCGTGCTCAGCGTGCCGAGCGTCTTGCGCGCGGTCTTCATCTGGCCCTCCAGCTTACCCACGACCTCGTTCGCGCCCACGATGGCGTCGATGAGTCTGCCCGCACGCTGCGCGATGTCCTCGGAGTTGCGCGTGCGCTTCTCGACCTGCCACAGATAGTCGATGGTCTTGAGCATCGAGCTCAAGGTATTGGGACTGACCAGCGCGATGTTCTTCCCATGCGCGTACTCCGCCAGCCCGGTGTCGTGTTGCAATGCCGCCATGAGCGCCGGCTCGATGGGCACGAACATGAGGACATACTGGATGGCTTCGGCGCCCACACGGCCGGCGTAGTCCTTGCCGGACAGCTCGTGGATGTGGCGGCGCACGGACGCAATGTGCGCACGCAGCGGCACCTTCTCGTCCTCATCATCGGCGCAGTTGACGTAGCGGTCCCAGTCCACCAGCGACACCTTGCTGTCAATGACGATGCAGCGGTCCTGGGGCAGCTTCACCAGTACGTCGAGTCGACCGCGCTCACCGTCCTCATCCTGGAGATGGTGCTGCAGGAAGAACTCGTGATTCTCGCGCAGGCCGGACATCTCGAGCACTCGGGCGAGGATGACTTCGCCCCAGTGCCCGCGCGCGCGCGAGTCGCCGCGCAGCGCGGTCGCGAGATTCTGTGCGTCCTGCGAGACCCTGAGGCTGCTCTCCGCGAGTCGCCGCACTTCGCCCTGGAGCGAATTGCGCTCCTTGGTCTCGTCCAGATAAAGCTGCTCGATGCGGCTGCGGAAGGCCAGCAGGTCCTTGTCGAAGGGCTTGAGCAGCAGCTCCAGCTGTTCCTTGCTCTCGGCACGGAAATTCGCGGTTGAATCCCGGATGACGCGTGCGGAAATTTCCGCCATCTGCGCCTTCAGCGTATCGGTGGACGTGGTGACCCAGCCCTGCATGCGCGCGATCTCGCGGGTCGACTCCTCGACGCGCGTGCGCATCTGCGCGTTTTCGGCGACCAGTTCCACCACGCGCGTCGCGAGCTGCGCGCGCTCGACGGCCTGCGGCTCGATCTCCGCCAGGCGTGCATCGCTGGCCGCGCGCCTCACTTCCGCGGATATGGCGCGCTCGCGTTCACGGGCGAGCTCGTCCTGCGTGCGTGCGCTCGCCAGCTCAAGCGTGCCGACGCTCTGCCGGGCGAGGCCGACGTCGCGTTCCTGATCGCGCAGCAGCTCGCGCGCTTGCGCGGCGGCGGCGCGGGCTTCGTTACGGCCACGGCCGAGCAATATCGCGACGACGCTGGCGATGAGCGCGAATACGCCCAGGAAGATCGCTGCGACGGTCTGTGCTTCCAGCATGCTGCGGCTCCGTTCGGTATGTCGGCGGCGCGGGCTGCGACCCGCACGGGATTCCGCCGGAGTCTATCGCTGCCGGTCGCAACCGCCGCGACGACGCGTCACCAGACGCGGCAGAACACGGCCTTGAGGTAACGCGACTCCGGAACCTGGGCGAGTACCGGATGATCTGGCGCCGCGCCCTGCACATCCAGAATCTGCAGAGTGCGCTGCGCGGCCCATGCAGAGCGACGCAGGGTTTCGAGGAACTGGTCGGCAGAGACCAGCCCGGTGCATGAGCACGTGAGCAGCACGCCGCCCGGCGCCACCACCTCCATGGCTGCGAGATTCATGCGGTAGTACGCCGCGAGCGCCTGGTCAATGCGGCGTCCGTCGCGGGTCTGGCGCGCGGGATCGAGCACGACGACATCGAACCGTTCCTGCCGTTCGCGCGCAGCTTCCAGCCAGTCGAAAAGGTCGGCCTCGACGAATGCCACCTCGGCACTATTGAGTGTTGCGTTTTCACGGGCGAGCGCGACCACGGCTGCGTCCCGGTCCACACCCGTCACCTGCCGCGCGTCGCCCCGCACAGCGGCATTGAGCGCAAAGCCTCCGGAGTTGCAGCACAGATCGAGCACGCGACGCCCCTTGCACAGTTGCGCGAGGCGCGCGCGGTTGTCGCGCTGGTCGGCAAAGAATCCTGTCTTGTGACCAGCGCCCGGCTCGACGCGATAGCGGACTCCGTTTTCGTGGACGATGACCGCGGCCGGGGGATCGACGCGGCCGGTGTCGAAGCTCTCCTGCTTCTGCGCGTGGCGATCGGCGAAAGCGAACTGCTTTGAGTCGGGAAAGCGTTCCTGCAGCAACTCCGAGATCAATGCGCGTTGCCGCCACATGCCCGCCGCGAACCACTCGATCACCAGCAGATCAGCGAAGTGATCGATGACCAGACCCCCCAGACCGTCACCTTCGGCGTGGACCAGCCGGAAGGCATCGGTCGTCTCCGGCAGGCGCAAGATGTCGCGGCGGAGTGCAATTGCCCGGTCGATCCGCGCCGCAAACCATGCGCGATCAAGCGGCGTCGCCTCATTTTCCTCCAGCACCCGGAAACCCACTCGGGCCCGGCCGTTCCACAACCCGCGACCGGCAAAGCTGCCGTCAGGATTGCGCAATTCAGCAAGCGCTCCGGCCGGTGGCCGCGGCTCCGGGGTCACAAGCATCCGCTGGAACACCCATGGGTGACCCGAACGGCGCGGCTGCCGCAATTGCACCACGGCGGTGCCGGAAGGGGGTGCGCCTTCATTCTCATGCTTCGTCATGGCGCAAGCATAGCCGTCGCCCAACACGCCTGGCAGTCTGGGGCCCGGCTCCTCGACCTTCGAAATCCGACAGGGTGTGTCAAGTACGCTTGACATAACCGAGTTCGGGAGGCAAAGTACGTGTCAAGTTACCTTGACAGGCCACCACACATGCAATCCAACGTCCCGCAGTTCCTCCGTCGCTGTTTTCTGAGCACTCTTGTCTATGTCGTCACCGTCTGGTGCGTCGTCTGGCTGCTCAAGCATCCGCTGCTCGACGCGGACACGAGCGTACGTGCGGTAGTGGCGCTGCTGCCGATGCTGCCGATCACCTACGTGGTGCGACTGCTGCTGCAGCACGTGATGTCCGGTGATGAGATGCAGCAGCGCATCGATCTCGAGGCGATCGCGGTCGCGGGCATCGTCGTCAGCCTCGGTACCCTCACGCTGAGCTTGCTCATGATCGCGGGCGTCTTCCACACAACGGGCCGCCAGGCGATGGCCTGGGTGTTCCCTGCGCTTTGGATCGCCTATGGCTTCGCCCGCGCCTGGGCGGCCCGGCGCTACCAGTGAAAAACGACATACGTGGTCGGCGCGAGGCACGCGGCTGGTCGCAGGCGGAACTGGCGACGCGCGCGGGCGTTTCGCGCCAGACCATCAATGCCATCGAAACCGGCAGGTATGATCCCAGCCTGCCGCTGGCGTTTACCCTCGCCGCCATTTTCGAACGGTCCATCGAGGATCTGTTCGAGCCGACGCCATGAAAGACCATCCCCTTTCCGCCGTGAGAATCCCGATGTCCAGGTTGATGCAGTTGGCTGCGTGTCTCGCCCTGAGCGCCACCCTCGCCGCCGCGGAGCTCGCTCCGGAAGCCGATCTCGTTCCGAAAAAAGCGCCCAACGCGGCGGCGGACGGCGTGCTGGCGGGCGGGCGCGATTACGGCAGCCTCCATTTCGAGCCCTGCAATCTCGCCTCGGCCGACGCGCCGAACAATGTCGATGCCTTCTGCACCACGGTCTCGGTGCCGGAGAATCCTGCCGCTCCAAAGGGTCGCCAGCTGGATCTGGCGCTGGCCTGGATTCCCGCCAACGATGCGCGTCCCGCCGCCGATCCGGTCTTCATGCTGGCGGGCGGACCGGGTCAGGCGGCAGGTGCGTCCTATCCCGGAATCGCGCCGGCCTTCCGCGAAGTGCGTCACCGGCGCCACGTGCTGCTGCTCGACCAGCGCGGTACCGGCAAGTCCGCGCCACTCATCTGCCGCGACCGCGAGGGCAAGCCCGCGGTGCTCGACGACGAGGATCCGACCGCGGACGCGCTGCGCGCCTTCACCGAGCGCTGTCGCGACGACATCGTGCGCCGGCACGATCCCCGCTTCTTCACCACCACGGTGGCGGTCGAGGACCTGGATCTGGTGCGGCGCAAGCTGGGCGTGGAACGCGTCAGCCTGGTCGGTATCTCCTACGGCACGCGCGTGGCGCAGCAGTTCCTGGCGCGCTATCCCGAACACGTGCACGCCGCAGTACTCGATGGAGTGGCGCCCAACTCCCTCATTCTGGGCGGTGACTTCGCGCGCAACCTCGAGAATTCGCTCGACCTGCAGTTCGCGCGCTGCGCCGGAGTGCCCGCATGCAAGGAGCGCTTCGGCAATCCGCGCTCGAACTTGAACCGCCTGCTGGCCGAGGCACGCGTGGCGCCGCGCACCGTCTCCTATCGCGATTCGCGCAGCAACGAGGTGCGCGAGAAGGCGCTGACCCCAGGCGCGATCGCGGCGCTGGTGCGCATGTTTGCCTACGCACCGTTGCTGGCCGCGTCCCTGCCCATGACGCTCAAGGAAGCGGTCGACGGCCACGCCGCGCCGCTGATGGCGCAGTCCGACATGATCACATCGTCACTGAGCGAAGAGATTTCGCACGGGATGCAACTGTCCGTCATCTGCAGCGAGGACGCCGATCTCATGCAGATCAATCCCGACGACGCCGGTACCGTCCTCGGCAACAGCCTGATCGAATTGCTGCAGGCCCAGTGCGAGGTGTGGCCCAAGGGCGCGCGACCGCCGAATTTCCATGATCCACTCAAGACCGATCGACCCGTGCTGCTGCTCTCGGGGGAATTCGATCCCGTGACTCCGCCGCGCTATGGCGAGGAAGTCGGCCGGTCGCTCTCCAATGCCCGCCACCTGGTGCTGCGTGGACAGGGCCACAACGTCATCGGTGCCGGCTGCATGCCGCGCCTGCTGGCCGAGTATCTGGAGAGTTCGGACCCGAAATCGCTCAAGGTCGATTGCCTGAAGCAGCTCGACTACGCGCCGCCGTTCGCTGGCTACTACGGTTGGGAGCCGTGAGGCGCACGGTCGTCATCGCCGCCGGCGCGCGCACCAGACACGCCGCACCGCACACCACGAATCCGGGAATCGCTCGCTCATGATCCACGTCGAAGGCCTGCACAAGAAGTTCAAGACCAAGACCGGCGACGTCGTCGCGGTCGACAACGTCAGCTTCACTGCCGAGAACGGTCGCATCACTGGATTGCTCGGGCCCAACGGCGCCGGCAAGACCACGACGCTGCGCATGCTCTACACGCTGATGAAGCCGGATGCGGGTCACATCGAAGTCGACGGCATCGACGTTGCCGGAGACGCCACGGCTGTGCGACGTCAGCTGGCGGTGCTTCCCGATGCGCGCGGTGTCTACAAGCGACTGACCGCGCGCGAGAACATCCGCTACTTCGGGGAACTGCACGGACTCGATCCGAAAACCATCGATGCCCGCCTCGAGCATCTGGCCGACGCGCTCGACATGCATGATTTTCTCGACCGGCGCACCGAAGGATTCTCGCAGGGCCAGCGCACCAAGACCGCGATCGCGCGCGCGCTGATCCACGACCCGAAGAACGTCATCCTCGATGAGCCCACCAACGGCCTCGACGTCATGACCACACGCGGTCTGCGGCGATTCCTGCAGGAGCTGCGCGTCGCCGGACATTGCGTACTGTTTTCGAGCCACATCATGCAGGAGGTCGCCGCGCTCTGCGATCACATCGTGGTGATCGCCAAGGGACGCGTCGTCGCGCAGGGGAGCGCAGGGGATCTGCGTCAACAGACGGGCGAGAGCAACCTCGAGGATGCCTTCGTCAAGATCATCGGTTCGGAAGAAGGGCTGCTCGCATGAAACACACCGTGACCGTGATGGTGAAGGAACTGCGCGAGAGCTTCCGCGATCGCCGCATGATGCTGATGGCGCTGGTGTTCAGTCCGTTGCTCACGCCGCTGTTGATGATGGGCCTCATCACGCTCAGCGTGAAGAAGGAAACCGAGAAGCTGGACAAGGATCTCGTGCTCGCGGTGGAAGGCCAGGAGAATGCTCCGAACCTGGTGCACTGGTTGCGCGCGCAGGGCGTCGAGGTCAAGAAGCCGCCATCCGACATCGATGCCGCCATCCGCAATCAGGATGAGGACGCGATCCTCTCGATAGCCAAGGGCTACGGCGAATCGTGGCGTGCGAACGAGCCCGCCGCGGTCGAGATCATCCACGACTCCTCGCGCATGTACGCGGGAACCGTGGTCTCAAGGATCGAAAACCTGCTCGAAAACTACGGGCGGCAAGCCGGCACGCTGCGGCTCGTTGTGCGTGGCATCCATCCCGGGGTGATCGCGCCACTGCGCGTGGCGCATCGCGATCTGGCGACACCCGAGGCCAAGCAGGGCATGGCGCTCATGTTCCTGCCCTACATCCTGTTGCTGAGCGCGTTTCTTGGCGGCGCCTACATCGCGATCGACTCGACCGCGGGCGAGCGTGAGCGCCAGTCGCTCGAACCCTTGCTCGCCAATCCCGTGAGTCGCGAGGCCATCATGAGCGGCAAGATGGCGGCGGCCGCGGTGTTCGCGCTGCTGAGCGTGCTGCTGACCATGCTCGCCTTCAAGTTCAGCTTCGCGCTGATGCCGGCGAACAAGGCCGGCATCGCGTTCGACGTGTCGTGGATCAACATGCTCAAGCTGTTCCTCGTCACCGCGCCGGTGGCGGTGATCGGCACGGCGATGTTCACGGTCGTGTCCGCCAATTCGAAGACCGTCAAGGAAGCGCAGAGCTGGTTCGGCATCCTCATGCTGCTGCCGATGATCCCCACCATCGTGTTGATGGTGTCGCCGGTGAAGGACAAGCTCTGGATGTTCGCGGTACCGTTCCTGGCGCAGAACCAGATGCTGGTGCGCGTACTGCGCGGCCAGGCCGTGTTCGCGCAGGAGTGGGCCGTCGGCTTCGCCGGTGCGGTGCTTGCGTGCACCCTGCTCTGGTTCTTCGCCTCGCGCCTCTACCGTCGCGAACAGCTCGCCATCTCCGCGTAACCCGATCGCTCAAGTCGGCGTAGCTGATGCGCCTTGTTTCCCTCTCCCGCTGGGAGAGGGAACCGGTGAGGATTCCCGACGTAGCGTCAGTTCGGCAAGCACGCGCGGTGCTGCTTCTCTCCCTCTCCCACCGGGAGAGGGCCGGGGTGAGGGTCCGAGTCCCCGCGTCATGCTTGCCACACGCGAAGCGCCACTCCCACATAGATGCAAATCAGCTGGCGCATCTGCTTCACGTGGAAGGGCAGCCACGCCAGTCGCGTCGAAATCGTCGACTACCGTTGAGTCCGCATCACAGCCGACGGGCTCAGTCGAAGCGCTCGCCGATCGATTCCAACAAGCGTCGCCCGTGGATGATGGCAATGATCTCGCGGTGCTGCGCGTTGATCCCGTACAGCACGCGGTAGCTGTAGAGAAAGCGCTCGCGCAGTTGCGGATCCTCAAGCTCCGGCACGATGCGTCCGATCAGCGGCTGCTGCGCTATTTTGTCGCCCAGCTCGAACAGCGCATCGACCACCCGCTGAGCGTGGTACGGCGAGTCGCGACTGATGAATTCGGCAATGGCGTCGATGTCATCGAGCGCCTCTTTGGACCAGATCAGGGTTGCAGCCATCGACCCAGACGCTGGCGTGCTTCCTCGGTGGTGTAGCTGCGGCCTTCCGCGATGTCATCGCGACCGCGCTTGATCTTCTCCAGCACGTAGACGTGGTACTGGATGTCTTCGAGCGTGGCATCGTCGGGCAGCTGCTGTAGCAGATGCTCCACTTCCTGTTTTGCAGTCGCGTTCATCGGTCACTCGGCGGCCAGAAAGGCTGTGGGATGGTGGGCATGTGGCAATGTAGCCTTGTGGCCGATTCTACGCTGCGGTTCCGTCTTCGTCCGCGTCGGCATCAAGCGATTCGAGCAGTGATTCACGCTCACCGTTGGTTTCACGCGCCAGCGCACGCGCGGCCCTGGCTGGATTCGTGCGCTCGTAGACTGCGCTCAGCTTGGTGAGGCTCACGCGGGTGTTGATGGTCGTGGTCTCGATACTGGTGTGGCCGAGCATCGCCTGAATGAAATGGACATCGACGCCGTTCTCGAGCATCTGCGTCGCCATCCTGTGCCGGAAGAGGTGACACGCACCGGGCCGGTCAATCCGTGCTGCGGCGACATAGCGCTTCACCAGCGGCGTCAGTCAGTCGCCGTGGAATGACTCCCCGCCCCAAGGTCTGCACGGATACCGCCAGCAGTTGCTCGCACTGCAGCGACTGCCCGCCGCTCTCGAGGGCGACAGTGCCCAGTGGAACTAAGGCGACGGAGGTAATCAAGTCGCGATGCGGGTCTGGAGGCGAGTGATTTTCGCGCATCCTACTTGCCGATGCAGAAGGTGGAGAAGATGGCGCCGAGGAGGTCGTCGGGGGTGAAGGCGCCGGTGATTTCTCCGAGTGCGTTCTGGGCTTGGCGGAGTTCTTCTGCGGCGATCTCGCCAGCTTGGGCCTCGACGAGTTGTGCTTGCGCGGTGGTGAGGTGCTGCGCTGCGCGTTCGAGTGCTTCGACGTGGCGGGCGCGGGCGCTGAAGGCGCCGTCTGCTTCCGCGCCGGCCCCGGCGGCTTGCGCGAGCAGCGCTTCGAGTTGATCGACGCCGCGGCCGTCATGGGCGCTTAGCCAGATGTGGGTGGTTTCGGGTGATTGTTCGACGCGGGGGACGACGTTGGTGAGATCTATTTTGTTGTGGATGGTGATGGTGATCTGGCGGCTGTGATCGTCCTGGTGTGTTGATGAGTTTGTGCGCTGTCGGACCCTCACCCCAACCCCTCTCCCGGTGGGAGAGGGGCTTTGTGCGTTGGAGCTCGCGGGCGATTGTTCGGTTGCGCCGGGTTCGCGTTTGCGGAGCGGGGTTGGGGGGTTGTCGTTGCGGGCGTCTACGACTTCGAGGATGAGGTCGGCGTGCGCGCGTTCGTGGTGCGCGCGGCGCACGCCTTCGGCTTCGATGGGGTCGTCGGTGTCGCGCAGGCCAGCGGTATCGATGAGTTCGATGCGTGCGCCGCCGAGGGTCACCACTTCGCGCAGCACGTCGCGCGTGGTGCCGGGTGTGGCGGTGACGATGGCGCGTTCGCTGCGAGCCAGCGCGTTGAGCAGGGAGGACTTGCCGGTGTTCGGAGCGCCGGTGATGACGACATTGAGACCGTCGCGCAGTTGTCGCCCGCGTCGCGCGGCGGCCAGTAGTTCGTCCAGTTCACAACGCAGCGCATCGAGTCCCTCGACCAGCGCGGGATCGGCCAAGTGGTCAATGTCCTCGTCGGTGAAATCGATCGCGGCTTCGATGTGCACGCGGATTCGCGTCAGCGCTACGAGCAGCGCATGAACCTGGTGCGAGAACGCACCTTCTAGCGATCGGTGCGCCGCGCGTGCCTGCGTCGCGCTGCCGGCGGCGATAAGGTCCGCGATGGCCTCGGCCTGCGCCAGGTCCAGCTTGCCGTTGAGGAATGCGCGTTCGCTGAATTCGCCGGGCCGCGCGCGCCGCGCGCCGAGTGCGCAGATACGCGCTAGCAGTGTCTCCAGCACGAACGGGTTGCCGTGCGCCTGGATTTCGCACACGTCCTCACCGGTGAACGAGGCGGGCGCATCGAATGCAAGCACGATTCCCCGATCGAGGACTGCGCCGCTCTCAGAGCGGAACACCGCGTTGACAGCGCGTCGGGCCGGGAGCGCGTCTCGGCCGCTCAGGCGCTGGGCGATCGACCGTGCTTCGCGACCGCTGATGCGGATGACGCCGATGCCGCCGCCGACAGCGCTGGCGATCGCGGCGATGGTTTCGTTCACTGTGGGCGCTGCCGGCTCATCGTGCGAGTTCTACCGCAATCCCGCGTCCCTGTGCACGAGCCCACACGAGTCCGGGTGCCAGCGGACCTCTGCTGCCGTCCCTTCGTGCCTCGTGCGTGGGTCGTGTGCTCACGCATCGTGGCGATGTCCGGCGCCAACCGCGGGGCCAGCGCGTGGCGCGTTGCCGCAGCGAAGACCACGACCGCGGGCACGGTCGTGGTCTGCCTCAGTGCCGCGTGTCGCTGGCCTCGATGCGCTTGGTGATGACGTACTGCTGGATCAGCCCGAGCAATCCGTTGACGGTCCAGTACAGCACCAGACCCGCCGGGAAGAAGGCGAACATCACCGACATCACCACTGGCATCATCTGGAACATCTTCTGCTGCATGGGATCCAGGCCCGGCGACGTCGGCGACAGCTTCTGCGTCGCGTACATGGTCAGGCCGTTGAGCACCGGCAGGACGAAGTACGGATCACGATCCGTCAGCGAATGGATCCACAGGATCCAGGGCGCGTGCCGCAACTCAACCGACTCGATCAGCACCCAGTAGAGGGCGATGAAGACGGGGAACATGACCAGCATGGGCAGGCAGCCGCCCATCGGGTTGATCTTTTCCTTCTGGTAGAGCTCGACCATGGCGCGGTTGAGCTTTTCCTTGTCGTCGCCATAGCGCTCCTTGAGTGCGGCGAGGCGCGGCTGGAACTTGCGCATGCGCGCGAACGAGCGGTACTGCGCTTCGGAGAGCTTGTAGAACACGAGCTTGATGAGGACGGTCAACAACACGATCGCCCAGCCCCAGTTGCCGACGACGCTGTGGATCTTCGACAGCATCCAGAACAATGGCTCAGCCAGCACCGTCACCAGTCCGTAGTCGACCGTGTAGTTGAGTCCGGGGGCGACATCGCCCAGTACCTTCTGCAGCTTCGGTCCGATGTAGAACTCGAGCGGCAGACTCGCCGTCGCTCCCGGTGCAATCACCGTTCCCGACCCGAGTGCGCGCACCAGATAGCGCGGCTGCGAAGACGGCACCGGAATCTGTTCACTCTTGTAGGCGAAAGGCTGCCCGCCGGGGGGAATCAGCGCCGCGACAAAGTGATGCTGCAGCAGCGCGGCCCAGCCATCGGTGATGCTGCGGTCGAGCGGCTCATCGCTGTAGTCGTCGAACTTGAGCTTCTCGAAATGCTCGTCCGGGCTCCACCATGCCGCGCCCTGAAAACTGTAGGTCTGCGGATCGGTGAACGAACGCTTGCCCGGCCCCGATTCGCGCTGCATCTGCCCATAGTCGTTGACGCTGACCGGCGTGCTGCGCGCATTGCTGACGGTCTGGTCGACGCCGATCCGGTAGCTGTCGCGGTTGAAGGTCCAGGTCTTGGTGACGGTGACACCGTCCTCCTGCCAGGTCAGCGGCACCTCGATTTTCTGCGCCCCGGCCGGCAACACGTATCGCGTGCGCGCGGCGCGAAACAACGCGGTGTGGTCGGGCACGCCGCCGTCGCCCGAGACCAGACCGGTCTGCGCCACGAAGTAGTGTCCGCGGTCGGTATCGAGCAGGGTGACGGGTCGATCGCGCTCGGTGTTCGAGTACGCATAGCGCGTGAGGTCGAGGCGCACCAGGTTGCCGCCACGCGGATCAATCTCGGCGCGCAACACGTCGGTGGTGATCACGATGCGCGCGGCGCGCGCGCTGGAATCGTCGCTGGCCGCATCGACGCCGGTCGACGCGGCGGGGGTGCTCGTTGGCACTTCCGGCACGACCGCCGCGGAAGGCACATCCGGGCCCTCCCTGTTGACTGGGGAGGGCGTGTCGACGCGCGTGCTGGCGGTATCCGGCGCCGCTGCGACTGTGGTGCGGCCATCGCCCGCCGGAACGGAGGCGTAGTCCTTCTGCCATGCCTGCCAGAGCAGGAACACGGTCAGCAGCAGGGCGATCAACAGGAAATTGCGGGGATTGGTCATGGGCTCGGGCGGCAGTTCACGGCGCGTCGCGAGCGACGGAGGTGGCGTAGGGGGCTAGGGGCACGCGGGGGCCGGCATTGTGGCGGCAGAGCGCGACGGGTTCAACGCACAGACGCGATCGAGAAGGCGTTCGAGATCGGCGCGGAGTTCTGAAGTGCTGGCGGCGACCGCTTCGGGGCGCGCGAATACAACGATGTCGAACGGCGGCATCGAGTTTTTACGCTTGCGGAATACCTCTCGGACCTGACGCTTGATGCGATTGCGGTCGTGCGCTCTGCGCGCTACGCGCTTGGCAATGGCGAGTCCCAGCCGGGCGCAGCCGGTGGCTTCGTTGGCAATGACCTGTACGCGGAACAGGGTGCTGCCGCAACGGCCGGGTGCGCGCAGCGCGCGGTCAAACTCGGACTTGCGGGTAAGGCGGGCAGTACGCGGAAACGACGCGGCGCCGTGGGCGCTCGCGATCGCCACGCTCAGGGCGTGAGGCGCTTGCGGCCCTTGGCGCGGCGGGCCCGGATGATGTTGCGACCGTCGGCGGTCTTCATGCGGGCGCGAAACCCGCAGGTGCGCGCACGCTTCAAATTGCTGGGCTGGAAAGTGCGCTTCATCTTGGGCTCGGCTCTGCTGGCGGCGCGAAAGGGGTCGGCGAGAATAGCGGCGGGCGGCTTCCGGGTCAACTTTGGGGGGGGTGCCCTCCGAGTCATGCGGCCCCCCATTGGCTCTCGGCGGTGCATCCGGGGCGCGTACCTTCGCTGCGATCCATTGCACTCCGCCCCGAGGCGGCTTGGGTCCTCGACGCCGTGCGGGTCGACGCGGACGACGCGGACCACGGCTTCGGCACGGGCGGGGTTACACTGGTCGGCCGCAGCCCAATGGCATCATCGGCGCGCATGAACGACCTGTGGCAGCGCTGTCTGGCGCACCTCGAATCCGAATTTTCCGCTCCCGACCTCTACACCTGGCTGCACCCGCTGCAGCCGGTGCAGGCGGATGGGGAATTGCGGCTGCTGGCGCCGAACGAGTTCGTCGCCGATCAGGTGCGCACGCGTTTCCTGCCCCGGATCGAGGAGCTGGCGCGCGCTCTGGCGTCGGGACCCCTGCAGGTGCGGGTGGGACTCGGCTCGCGCGAGCCCGGGCGCAGCTCGGATCGGCCAGTGGCCGCAGGCAGGTCCACTCCGGTTCGCGAGCCCTTCGATTCGAATCTCGATCCGCGCTACACCTTCGACAACTTCATCGAGGGCAAGTCCAACGAACTCGGCAAGGCGGCCGCTTTCCGGGTCGGCATGAATCCGGGGGGCTTCCAGAATCCGCTGCTGCTGTATGGCAGCACCGGTCTGGGCAAGACGCATCTGATGCATGCGGCTGGCAACCTCATGCGCGAGCGCAATCCCGGCATGCGGGTGCTCTATCAGCGTTCGGAACAGTTCGTGACCACGGCGATCAACGCTCTGCGCGGGCACACCATGGATGAATTCAAGCGCCGCTATCACACGGTCGATGCGCTGCTGCTCGATGACATCCAGTTCATCGCGGGCAAGGAGCGCACGCAGGAAGAATTCTTCCACACGTTCAACGCGCTGTTCGACAGCCAGCAGCAGATCGTCCTGTCCTGCGACCGTTATCCCAAGGAGGTCGAGAAGTTCGAGCCGCGGCTTACGTCCCGCCTCGGTTGGGGTCTCTCCGTGGCGATCGAGCCCCCGGATTTCGAGACGCGCGCAGCCATCCTGCTGCGCAAGGCAGACGAGATGGGCCTGCGGCTACCCGAGGAGGTGGCGCTGCTGATCGCGCGGCGCATGCGTTCCAATGTGCGCGAGCTCGAGGGTGGCCTCAGGACACTGGAGGCGCGCGCGCATTTCACGGGTCGTGCAATCTCGATCGAGTTCGCACAGGAAACGCTGCGCGATCTGCTCGCCGCCCAGGATCGCGCCATCAGCCTCGAGAACATCCTGCGCACGGTGGCGGCGTACTACCAGTTGCGCGTCATGGACCTGATTTCACGCAAGCGCACGCGCGCACTCGCGCATCCACGCCAGTTGGCCATGGCGTTGGCCAAGGAACTGACAGAACACTCGCTGCCCGAGATCGGGGAGGCCTTTGGAGGGCGCGATCACACCACCGTCATCCATGCCTGCCGTGCGGTCCGGTCGCGGCTGCTCAGCGACGGCACCCTCAGCGACGACTGGCACAAGCTCATCCGGCAGCTGACCGGATGACTGTGTGCAAGGCTGTGGAGAAAAAGTGGACGACGCCTTGTCCACAGATTGCGCACAGGCAGGCAGCAAGTCCATCCACAGGCTCCTGGGGCCCTGGAAGCGGCCTGCCACAAGGCCTGCAGCCGCGCGTTGCAGTTGTGCACCGGCTTCATCATCATCACTATCCTTAAATAAACACTGACAACAGAAGCGAGATCGCATGCGTTTCACGGTTCAGCGCGAAGTTTTGCTCAAGCCCCTGAGTCAGGTTGCCGGTGTGGTTGAGCGCAAGCAGCCCATGCCCGTACTCGGCAATTTGCTGGTCGTGGTCGATGGCGAGGGCGTCTCCTTCACCGGCACTGATCTCGAAGTCGAGATGGTGGCGCGCATGGAAGCGGACGGCCTGGAGGCCGGTGAAGTCACGATTCCTGCGCGCAAGCTGTTCGACATCTGTCGCGCGCTCCCCGACGGCAGTCGCATCGACTGCAAGCGCGGCACGGGCGACAAGGTGACGATGAGCGCGGGTCGTTCGCGTTACACCCTCGCCACGCTGCCGGCCGGAGACTTTCCGCAGATCGAGAATTTCGAGCTGATCGAACGTGTCAGTGTTCCGGAAGCCACGCTCAAGGAGCTGATTGATCGCACGTCCTTCGCAATGGCGAACCAGGACGTGCGCTATTACCTGAACGGAACTTTGCTGGAGCTGCGTGAGCGTCTGCTACGCTGTGTCGCAACCGATGGACATCGTCTCGCGATCTGTGAGACGGAAACCTCGAGCGGCATCACCGAGCCGCGGCAGGTCATCATTCCCCGCAAGGGAGTGCTGGAGCTCCAGCGCCTGCTGGATCTGGGCGAGGGCGAGGTCGACATCGAATTCGGGCGTGCCCACCTGCGCGTGCGCCGGGGCGACTTCGTCTTCACAACCAAGTTGATCGACGGCAAGTTTCCCGATTACGAGGCCGTGGTGCCGATCGCGGCCGACAAGGAGATCGAGCTTCATCGCGAGGATTTCCGCACCGCGTTGCAGCGCGCCTCGATCCTCTCGAACGAGAAGTATCGCGGCGTGAAGCTGGAGATTTCTCCCGGCCGCATGCAGATCGTGGCGCACAACCCCGAGCAGGAAGAGGCCAGCGAAGAGCTGGAGGCCACCACTCGGGTAGACGATCTGGCGGTCGGTTTCAACGTCAACTACCTGTTGGACGCCCTGGGTGCGCTGCGCGCCGAGCGCGTCGTCCTGAGCGTCCGCGACGGCAATTCCAGCTGCCTGCTGCGGGACGCGGGCGAGGAACGATCCCGTCACGTCATCATGCCGCTACGCCTCTGATTGCGATTACGGCGTGGCCGGCGATGAGGCTGGCCGGGGAATTCCCGTTTCGTTGCTTCCCGCCTGCAGTGGACAACGTCCGCCGAAGCCTGCATGCAGATTGAGTGGCTGCGCCTTGAGAACTGCCGGCGCTTCGAGCGGGCTGAGGCGGCTTTCGCGCCCGGCGTGAATTTGATCCTGGGAGACAACGGCGCGGGCAAGACCACCGTGCTCGAGGCCGTGCATCTGCTCAGCCACGGGCGCTCGTTCCGGCGCGGCAGCCGAGTCGCGCTGCAACGACATGGGGGCGGTCCGCTGCGCGTCGTCGCTGGCATCGTCGGTGCGGAGGCGCCCGGCATCACCCGCGTGGGTCTTGAGCGGCAGGACAAGGGCTGGCAAGCGCGCGTGGACGGTCAAGCGGCTGGCACGCTCAACGAAGTCTTTCTGCGCTGCGCGGTCTGCAGCTTCGAGCCGGGTTCGCATGAGCTCATCGCCGGTGCGGGCGAGGGTCGCCGGTCCTTCCTGGACTGGGGGGTGTTCCACGTGGAACCGGAATTTCTCGACCAGTGGCGCCGGTACACGCGTGCGTTGCGCCATGCAAATGCCCTGCTGCGGCGCGGCGCCCCTACCGTGGAGCTGGAGCCCTGGTACGCGATCATGGAGTCCACGGCGGTGCGGTTGACGCACCATCGTGAGACCTATCTGCATCGCTGGCGGCAGCGCTTCCGAGAGGAAGCCAACCGGTTGCTGCCCGAGCTGGGCGCCGCCGGCATCGAATTCAACCCGGGCTGGGATCCCGCCACGCCGCTGGCAAGGCAGCTCCGGGATCGGCTGGAGCACGACCGTCGCCGAGCCCATGTTTCGCGCGGACCGCATCGCAGCGACTGGTCACCGTCATTCGCGCAGCTGCCACAGCGCGAGATGCTTTCACGAGGTCAGGAAAAGCTGGTGGCGCTGGCAGCAATGCTGGCCCAGGCGAGCCTGCACGCGGAGCTGCGCGGTGAATGGCCCGTCCTGCTCTTCGATGACTTGCCGTCGGAACTCGACCCGAGCCACCAGAAACGCGTCTTCGACCGCCTCTTGAACCTCCCGGCGCAGATGTTGCTGACGGCCACAACAACCAGCGAGGCGCTGCAGACACTGGCGCCGGGACGCGTGTTCCACGTGGAACATGGAAGCCTGAAAGCGATCGGCCAGCCAGTGTCGGTGGACCCCAACTGATACAATCGACACCGAAAACAACCGCGCCTTGCGCCCGCGCTCACTGAGACGCGCGGCCCCTGCTGCGCACGCCAACGGACCCGCAATGACCGAACCCACTTACGACTCCAGCAACATCAAGGTGCTGAAGGGCCTCGAGGCCGTGCGCAAGCGGCCCGGCATGTACATCGGCGACACCGACGACGGCACGGGCCTGCACCACATGGTGTTCGAGGCGGTGGACAATTCGGTCGACGAGGCCCTGGCCGGGTTTTGCGATCAGATCACCGTCACCATCCACACTGATGGCGCAGTTTCAGTGGTAGACAACGGCCGCGGCATCCCCGTCGACATACATCCCGACGAGGGCCGATCCGCCGCCGAAGTCATCATGACCGTGCTCCACGCCGGCGGAAAATTCGACGACAACTCGTACAAGGTCTCTGGTGGTCTGCACGGCGTCGGCGTGTCCGTGGTCAACGCCTTGTCGGAGCACCTCTGGCTCGACATCCGTCGCGGCGGCGCGCACTACCGGCAGGAGTACAAGCTCGGCGAGCCCCTGTACCCCCTGACCGAAGTCGGGCCGGCGGAAGACCGCGGCACCAGCGTGCGCTTTCTGCCCAGCGCCACCATCTTCACCGACCGCGAGTTCCACTACGACATCCTGGCCAAGCGCCTGCGGGAACTGGCATTTCTCAATTCCGGATTGCGCATCGACCTTGAGGATGAGCGCGGCGAAGGCAAGCACGATGTCTTCGAATTCGAAGGCGGAATCCGTTCATTTGTCGAACATCTGGCACAGCTTAAAACGCCTTTGCACCCCAATGTTGTCGGCTTCTCCGGCGAACAGGACGGCATCGTCGTCGAAGTCGCCATGCAATGGACGGACGCCTACGACGAGCGCATGTTCGTTTTCACCAACAATATTCCGCAGCGCGACGGCGGCTCTCACCTCACCGGCTTCCGCGCCGCGCTGACCCGGGTGCTCGGGAATTACATCGAGCAGACCGGTCTCGGCAAGAGCGCCAAGGTCTCGCCGACGGGCGACGACATGCGCGAGGGCATGATCGCCGTGCTCTCGGTCAAGGTGCCGGATCCCAAGTTTTCCTCGCAGACCAAGGACAAGCTGGTTTCCTCCGAGGTCAAGCCGGCGGTGGAGGGTGTGGTCGCGATGCGGCTGCAGGAATTCCTGCAGGAGCACCCCAGCGAGGCGCGGGCAATCTGCGAGAAGGTCGTCGAAGCGACCCGCGCGCGCGACGCCGCCCGCAAGGCGCGGGAACTCACGCGGCGCAAGGGCGCGCTCGACATTGCAGGGCTGCCCGGCAAGCTGGCCGACTGCCAGGAAAAGGATCCGGCCAAGTCAGAACTGTTCCTGGTGGAGGGCGACTCCGCGGGGGGCTCCGCCAAGCAGGGCCGCAATCGCAAGTCACAGGCGATCCTGCCGCTGAAGGGCAAGATCCTCAACGTGGAGAAAGCGCGCTTCGACCGCATGCTGGCTTCAGCGGAAGTCGGCACGCTGATCACGGCGCTCGGCTGCGGTATCGGCAAGGACGAATTCAACGTCGACAAGCTGCGCTATCACCGCATCATCATCATGACCGACGCGGACGTGGATGGATCGCACATCCGCACCCTGCTGCTGACGTTCTTTTTCCGGCAGATGCCGGTACTCATCGAGCGCGGGCACATCTACATCGGCCTGCCGCCGCTCTACAAGATCAAACAGGGCAAGCAGGAGCTCTATCTCAAGGATGACGCCGCCCTTGCTGCGTACCTCATCAGCAATGCAGTCGACGAGGCGGAATTGCGCTACGACCCTGAGGCGCCACCCTTGCGTGGTCAGGGACTCGAGCAGTTGCTGCAGACCTATCAGCTCGCTCTCGACCAGATCGGGCGGCTCACGCACCGCTACGACGCCGGCGTCCTGCAGGCGCTGCTCGATGTGCCGCGCTGGCACGCCGGTCTGCTCGCTGATGCAGGCGCGCTTGAAGCCTGGCTGGAGTCTCTGCGCAGCGTCATCGGACTGCGCGCCCGTTCGGGTTCCGCGCGCTATGAGCTGGACTGGATCGAGGCAGATGGCGCGAACGGCGGCGCACTCGGCATCACGCGCCGTCAGCACGGGCTGAGCTCGGAGTTGCGCATGCCGGCCGCATTCTTCCAGGGCGGGGAATACGCGGCGCTGGGTGCGCTGGCGCAGTCCCTCGACACTCTGTTCCAGCCCGGGGCTATGGTGGTGCGCGGCAACCGCAGCCAGGCCGTCGAAAACATGCACCAGGCGCACGTCTGGCTGATGGACGAAGCCAAGCGGGGACGCTCCATCCAGCGCTTCAAGGGTCTGGGCGAAATGAATCCGGAGCAACTCTGGGAAACCACGGTCAACCCGGAAACCAGGCGGCTGCTGCAGGTGCGCGTGGAAGACGCCGTGGCTGCTGACGAGATTTTCTCGACGCTGATGGGGGACGTGGTCGAGCCGCGACGCCACTTCATCGAGACCAACGCGCTCAAGGTCGCCAACCTCGACGTGTAAACGGGGAGACACCGCAGCGCGGCTCTCCGTCGTTGCGGGCTCGCGCATCCTGCGCTCACCTCGCAACCCGGCCGGGCGTTGCGTATAGCCGGCGACCAACCCACGGCGTCCCCTCTTCTGTGCACTGTCCCCCGTCCTCTGTATTCTGCATCGGGGTTCGTGGGGGAAAGCGGGAACAATGAAAAAAACCCAGCTCTATCTGCTGGCGGCGATCTTTGCCGCGCTGGGTCTGGGCGCCTTTCTCTACAAGTGGCAGGTCCTGAATTTCCCGGTTCGGCCGGTCTCGCAGACGCAGGTGTGGGAGTTGCAGGCGCGGGTCGAATTCAACGCGCGCCGGGGACCGCACACCATCACGCTGCAGCTTCCGGATGACCCTCCGGGCTATGTGGTGCTGGACGAAACCCTGGTTTCGCGCCGCTACGGGGAAAACATCGAGCGCTCGCGCTCGGGTCGGGCGGTGCAGTGGACGATCCGGCGGGGCAACGGCTCCGAGCAGACCCTCTACTACCGGGCCACTGTTTTCCGCGACGACCATGAGGCCGCACCGGAACCCGAACCACGGGTGGGAAAGCGCGCCGCACCCCTCTACGACGAACCTTTCGCGGCGGCGCGCGCAACGCTGATCGAGAAGGCGCAAGAGGTTTCCGTCGACTCTGCGACCTTCGCCGCCGCGCTGATGCGTGACATCAACGACAAGCCGGCGCTGCCGGAAATCGGTCTGCTCCTGGGCAATGAGCGCAGCCTTGAATCCCGTGCATTGCTGGCGCAGAGTCTGCTCCGGGACCGCAGCGTGCGTACACGGGTGGTGCACGGCGTCGAGCTGGCGCGCGCGCGCGACGACATCGCCCTGCTGCCCTTCCTGCAGGTTTACGACGCGGACCAGGGTGAATGGCGCACCATCGACCCCCGCACCGGCCACATTGGATGGCCGGAAAACTTCTTCCTGTGGTCGCGCAGCGACAAGCCGGTGATCGACGCCGACGGCGTGGCCCGCCCGCGGGTGGAGTTCACCGTGCAGCGCAGTCTTGCGAGCAGCCTCGATACCGCCCGCGATCGGCTGGAGGCACGCGACCATAATTTCGTCGCCTACTCGCTGCTCGCGCTGCCGCTGCAGGCGCAAGGCGTCTACCGGATCCTGCTGATGGTGCCGATCGGCGCCTTCATCATGCTGCTGCTGCGCAATCTGGTGGGCGTGAAGACCTTTGGCACCTTCATGCCGGTGCTGGTGGCGCTGTCGTTCCGTGAGACGACACTGATCGCGGGCGTGGTGCTGTTCACCCTGGTGGTCGCCCTCGGGCTCCTGCTGCGCTTCTATCTCGAGAAGCTGCGCTTGCTGCTGGTGCCGCGTCTGACCGCGGTGCTGATCCTCGTGGTGCTGCTGATGGCGCTGGTTTCGGTCGTCAGCAACAAGCTCGGAGCCGAGGCGGGACTCTCGGTCGCCCTCTTTCCCATGATCATCATGACGATGACCATTGAACGCATGTCGGTCGCCTGGGAAGAGAGCGGTGGCGCGGTGGCGGTACGCGATGGCATGGGATCGCTGCTGGTCGCCGCGGTCGCCTATCTCGCCATGAGCTGGAAGGCGCTCGAGCATCTCATCTTCGTGTTTCCCGAGCTGTTGCTGGTGCTGTTCGCCATGACCCTGCTGATCGGTCGCTACTCCGGCTACCGCCTGACAGAGCTGTTTCGCTTCCGCGCGCTCCTGCACGACGATCCGATCGCGCCACCACCACCGGGCGCGACCGCAACCCCGGCTTCGATCCCGCCGCCGGCGTGAACCCGTTCCGCGTTGCGAAACAGCTGCGTGCGATGGGCATGGTCGGCATCGGTCAGCGCAATGCCGAGTACGTGCTCATGTACAACCGGCGGCGCTTCTATCCGCGGGTCGACGACAAGTTGATCACCAAGAAGATGGCGCTGGCGGCGGGATTGCCGGTGCCGGATCTGTACGCGGTGGTGCGCGAAGAACACGAAATCGAGGAGCTGCACCGCAAGCTGGCGACACGCGAGCAGTTCGTCGTGAAACCCGCCCATGGATCCGGTGGCGACGGCATCCTCGTGGTCAACGGACGTCGCGGTCAGCGTTACCGGCGCGCGAACGGCGAGAACCTGTCCCGCGACGAGTTCGACCATCATCTCTCGAACATGCTCTCGGGCCTGTTCTCCCTCGGCGGTCAGCCGGATCATGTCCTGGTCGAATACTGCGTCCAGTTCGATCCGATCTTCGAGAACGTGAGCTTCAAGGGTGTGCCCGACATCCGCATCATCGTGTTTCAGGGCTATCCGGTGATGGCCATGATCCGGCTCCCGACGCGCATGTCCGACGGCAAGGCCAACCTGCATCAGGGTGCGATCGGGGTCGGTATCGACATTCCGACCGGCATCACGCGGCGTGCCGTCTGGGGGCGCGAGCTGGTGCGTGAGCATCCCGACACGGAGCGTTCGATTGTTGGCCTCGAGATCCCCCGCTGGGACGAAATCCTGATGATCGGGGCTCGAGCCTGCGAGCTTTCGGGGCTCGGCTACGTCGGCGTCGACATCGTGCTCGACCGGGACCTCGGACCGCTCATCCTCGAGCTCAACGCCCGGCCGGGACTGGCCATCCAGATGGCCAACGGCAATGGCCTGTACGCGCGCCTGCGACGCGTGCAGGAGCTTGAGGCAGCCGGGGAACTGGCGGGCGAGCCGCTCGATCGCATTGCTTTCGCGAAGGCGAACTTCCCCACGATCTGACCTCCGCCGGCGCGGCATTGCGCACAGGGGCGTTGTCGGTTGCGACAGGTTCAGCGATGTTCCCTAGACTTCAGGGCAACTAAGATGAAGTGCAGCCTGCCAAGCTGATTCAGTGGGCTGAATCTCAATCCACCCGATCGCACGCCGATCGACGTTCGCGGAGAAACTGCATGAGCAAGCCGAAACTTCTTCCCCTCTGGGCCGCCATGCTGGCCCTGTGCGTGCTTGCACCGCTGCCGCCTCCCGCGTACGCGGTGGAGGAGCCGACAGAAGGCACCGCACCCGAAAGCGCCGTCGATTCGCGCCGTTCGAAGTGGGCAAAGAAAAAACAGCAGAAGAACGAGCAGCAGGAGCAGGCTGCCACTTCCAGCAAGTATCCGAATGCGACGCGCACCGAACCCAAGACTTCGCTCTCGCCCGCAGGCCAGAAATCGGTCAATGGCGCTTACGAATTGATCGAGGCCGGGAAGCACGCGGAAGCCGGAAAATTGCTGCAGCAGGTGCTCGATAATTCGAAGTCCAGCCCTTACGAGCGCGCACTCGCGCTGCAGGGGCTGTCCAGCGTGGCGTGGGAGCAGGAGCAGTCTGCGCAGGCGATCACCTACGGACAGCAGGCACTCGATACCAACGCGCTGCCGAACGATGCGTACTTCAGCGGCATGTACCAGCTCGCGCAGATGAGCGTTTCGGAAGAGCAGTACGACAAGGCGCTGCAGCTGATCGACCGCTGGATGAGCGAGACACGCACCGAGAAGGCCGACGCCTACGCACTGCGCGGCAATGCGCTGTATCGCCTGGAGCGGTTTCCGGAGTCCGCCTCGGCGCTCAAGAAGGCCATCTCGCTGTCGGATGCACCCAGTGACAGCTGGACGCAGATGCTGCTCGCGACCTACTACGAGCAGGACCAGTATGGCGAAGCTGCGCAAGTCGGCGAGAGCATGCTCGCGAAAGACCCGGACAACGAAAAGCTGATCTCCCAGCTCGCCTCCGCCTACATGCAGGGTGAGCAGGAAGCGAAGGCAATCGCCCTGCTGGAGGGCGCCTATCAGCGCGGCGCGCTGAAGTCGCCCGAGCAGATCCGTCAGCTGTACCAGCTGTACAACAATGCCGACCAGCCGCAAAAGGCGATCGACACCATCAACTCCGGCATCGCCAAAGGCGTGTTGAAAGACGACGAGGACACCGCCAAGGCTCTGGCCTACGCCTACGTCACGTCCGAGCAGTTTGATCAGGCGGCGACCGCCTACGGGCGAGCCGCCGGTTTTGCAAAGGACGGCGAGATGGACTTCCAGCGGGGTTACCTGCTGGTGCAGGAATTGAGCAAGCCCGCCGAAGGCAAGTCTGCGCTCGAGACCGCGATTTCCAAAGGCGTCAGCAAGCCCGGCAACGCGTGGGTCATGATCGCAAACGCGGAACTTGAGCTCGGAAATCGTGCGGCGGCCAAGGCCGCGTACCAGAAAGCACAGGGATACCCCGAGTCGCGCTCAATGGCGGATGCGTGGCTCAAGGGCAACAAATAGGCCCCGGCATTGAACAGAGACTCCCTTGTTTTAGCGCCAGCGTCTGGTGTACCGTCCGCCGTCCCGGCAGCGGCGCAGTCCTGCGTTCGTGCATTGATGCAGCGATTGAACTACTGTCGGGTTTCCCTGGTGTCGGATGCCAATCGGGTTGCGCATGAAGAGTGAGTCCGCAAGCGACGATCGCGACACCATCAGCTGGCGCAAGGTGGTGGCCTATGCCGTGGCCATCGCGATCCACGTGGGCATGTTCCTCTTCATGCTGGCGCCACCCCAGGCCGGCCCGTCGGAAGTGAAAGAAGACGCCGCCGTCACCGACGTGGTGTTCCTCGAGCCCCCACCGCCACCGCCACCGCCGCCACCGCCGCCACCCGAGAAGCCCAAGGTCATCAAGGTGATCAAGGAAGAGCGTCCGTTGCCGACGCCGCCGCCGCCCGAGCCCGAGCCGGAAACCCCGATCTTCGACGAGCCGCTGCCGATGGCGATACAGGCGCCACCACCCGCGCCACCCGCACCACCCGCGCCCTCGATTCCGAATGTCGGCGCGTCTGAAGATACAAGCTATCGGCGTGCGAACCCGCCGCGCTATCCACCACAGGCGATCCGCAAGCGCATCGAGGGACGCGTGATGCTGCGCGTTCGCGTCGGCGCCGACGGCACGCCCCTTTCGGTCGAGATCGAGAAGACCAGTCGTCATCGGGAACTCGATCAGGCTGCGATCCAGGCTGTAAAAAAGTGGCGCTTCAATCCGGAAATCCGCGACGGACGGCCCATCGAGGGCGTCGTGCTCGTACCTATCGACTTCAAGCTCAACGAAGGGTGACTTCATGTTCCAAGACCCAGGTATAGCCACTCCCACCGCCGGCACCGACAATGCCGCCGCCCTCCAGCAGATGGGCTTCGACCATCTCATCCAGAATTTCGACTGGGTGGGCTGGACTGTTTTTGTCCTGCTTGTCGTGATGTCGGTGAGCTCGTGGTTCTACATCGTGGTCAACGCGATCCGGAACGCGCGCATCAGCTCGCGGATGGACAAAGCCATCAGCACCTTCTGGCAGACGCCGAACGCGGCGGACGCGATCCGCTTCATGGAGCAGCAGCCCAAATGGGAACCGTTCTCGAAGATTGCTCTGGATTGCGCATCGGCGGCAGCGCATCACCAGCGGCATGAGGGCTCGCGTCTCGTCGAGGCACTCAACCGCTCGGAATTCATTGACCGCGCCCTGCGTCAGGCGGTCGCCCGCGAAAGCAACAAGCTCGAGAATGGCCTGACGCTGCTGGCCACGGTCGGCTCGTCCGCGCCCTTCGTCGGTCTGCTCGGTACGGTCTGGGGCATCTACAAGGCCCTGATCCGCATCGGCGCGACCGGCCAGGCATCGATCGATGCCGTTGCCGGTCCGGTCGGCGAGGCGCTGATCATGACCGCGTTCGGTCTGTTCGTCGCCATTCCCGCCGTGCTGGCGTACAACTTCTTCGTGCGTGGCAACCGCAACATCAATGCCAAGTTCGACGAGTTCGCCAACGACCTGCACGACTTCTTCGCCACCGGTTCGCGCGTCGATGCATCGCCGCGCGCCGGCACGTCGGCTCCTGCTCCGGCGCGCGCGTAAGCGCCCCGGACCGGATCTGACGGAGAGCACGCATGGGAATGGGCACGGGCAGCGAACCGGGCGGCGTGATGGCCGAGATCAACGTCACGCCCATGGTGGACGTGATGCTGGTGCTCCTGATCATCTTCATGATCACGGCGCCCCTGATGTCGCACAAGGTGCAGGTCAACCTGCCCGAGGCGCAGATGGAGCCGAACAAGGAGCCGCCCGCGACCATCACGTTGACCATGAAAACCAACGGCGAGGTGTTCTGGAACGACTCGCCGACTGTGCAGGAGAGCGTGGACAACCAGCTTCGGATCGAGGCCAAGCGTACGCCGCAGCCCGAAGTACAGATCCGCGCTGACAAGGAAACGCCTTACGGCGAAGTCGCGAAGCTCATGATTTCGGCCAAGAACGCCGGTATGAAAAAGGTCGGATTCATCACCACGCCGCAGCGCGGCGGCTAGCGCAGGCAGTCAGGACAGCCCATGGCTTTCAACAAGAACAAGCAGGCAGCACCGATGTCGGACATGAACGTCACGCCGATGGTCGACGTGATGCTGGTGCTGTTGATTATCTTCATGATCACGGCGCCGATTCTGGCGCACAAGGTCGACATCGATCTGCCGCAGAAGACCCGTAACCCGATTACGGACCAGGATCCGCCGCCGCCCATCGCCTTGCGCATCCTGCCCACCGGTGAGATGTTCTGGAATGGACAGCCGCTGATCCGGGAAGCGCTGGAGCCGCAGCTTCGCCTTGAGGCTGGCAAGGATCCGCAACCCCAGCTTGAGGTCGATGCCGACAAGGCCACGCCCTATCGCGTGGTGGCCGACGTGCTGGCGACCGCCAAGCGCGTGCACATCGAGAAGATCGGCTTCAAGAATCTCGAAGGCTGACGCCGGTCAGGCCACACTGCGGCGCCGACTTGACGAGCGCCGAGTGCGCTACTCCACCGCGGCCTTTATGACGTCCAGATAGGCCTGCACTGCCGCATCCAGACCGAGCTCCAGTGCATCGCCGATCAGCGCATGCCCGATGGACACCTCGAGCACTTCGGGTACGCCGGCAAGAAACCTGCCCAGGTTGTGTCGATCCAGATCATGGCCTGCGTTGACGCCAAGTCCGGCCGCTTGAGCGGCGCGCGCCGTTGCGGCGCAGGCTTCGATCGCGGACGCAAGGTCCGAGCCGCCCGATCGTGCTGACGCGGCATAGGGACCGGTGTAGATCTCGACCCGGTCGATGCCGATGCGCTTGAAAGCGCTGAAGTCGCCACCACCGACATCCACGAACACGCTGACGCGTGTACCGAGCGACCTGATTTCGGCGACCACGTCGCGCAGGCGTTCGACATCCTCGGTGGGATCGAAACCATGATCCGACGTGATCTGATTGTCTCCGTCCGGCACCAGCGTGCACTGCTGCGGCCGGTTTGCGCGTACGAGTTCGATGAGTCCGGGATAGGCCCCCGACGCCGGAGCGAACGGGTTGCCCTCGATGTTGAATTCCGCCCGCGGCCATTGCCGCAGAAGCGTGGCAACCACGGCCACGTCATCGGGACGGATATGGCGCAGATCCGGGCGCGGGTGGACCGTAATGCCGTGCGCTCCGGCGAGCAGCGCGCGCCGCGCAGCCGTCTCCGGCGCGGGGTCGCTGCCGCCCCGCGCGTTGCGCAGGGTGGCGATCTTGTTGACGTTGACGCTCAGGCGAGTCACAGGCGCTCGATCCTCTTGACGCCCGCATCTTCCCACGCAGCATCAGCTACCGGCCCTGGGCAGGCGGCAGGGTACGCTTTTCCATTCTCGCCGCGAAGATTGCTGCGGCAGGAGGGGCCGGCAAGATTTGTGAGAATCCATCCCGATTGCGGCCAAAGCCCGTTGCAGGCCAGGCCGTAGCGCCGACCCGTTGATACGGTCGATCCAGCCGGCCCCTCATCCGGCGCTGCGCGCCACCTTCTCGCCGTTGCCACGGGGAGAAGGGAAACCCAGCCGAGCCACTTTTCTGCTTCTCCCCGTTTGCCACGGGGCGAGCGGGAAGACTGTTCCCGCGCGAAACAAGCCCCTCTCCCACCGGGAGAGGGGTTGGGGTGAGGGTCCAAGTCCCTGCGCCATGGCTGGAACTGCGCAATTCAGGCTCTGCGTCACGAAGGGGATGACGCACGCCTCGGACCCTCATCCGGCGCAGCGCGCCACCTTCTCGCCGTTGCCACGGGGAGAAGGGAAACCCAGCCGAGACACTTTTCTGCTTCTCGCCGTTGCCACGGGGCGAGCGGGAAGACTGATCGCGCGCGAAACAAGCCCCTCTCCCACCGGGAGAGGGGTTGGGGTGAGGGTCCAAGTCCCTGCGTCATGTTTGGAACTGCGCAATTCAGGCTCTGCGTCACGAAGGGGATGACGCACGCCTCGGCCCCTCATCCGGCGCTGCGCGCCACCTTGCGACCACACATACCTGTGGACGCCCTGCGGGCCGCCTGCGGCGTTCGCAGCTGCTCCTGCAGCTGTCGTCTCCCGGAGAGAGAAGGGAAAAAGCAGGTTGTGGCAAGCAGGCTCGTCCCGGTCGGCAGGCAGTTCACCGGAGACGCGACGCCAGTCGGGCCGTAGGGAGCGCTCAGGGCATGCGCGGCGCTCTCAACGGCAATGCTCCACGATGCGCTGGTAGACCACGGGCGCCCAGTATTCGCGATCCTTTTGCACCGCAATCGCGTCGCCGTCGCTGCGCAGGAATGATTGCGCACCTACAAAGTATGTATATCCAGGCTCGACCTCGAACCGGATCTCCGCCCGCGCCACGCGGCCGATGTTGCGGCGACGGAGCTCAACCGGATTGAACTCCTCGATATCGATCAGCTCCGCCACCCGCACCACGTGCATGCCGGGCGCGACGCGAAACACGTCGCTGGTGCTGGGGCCGGGCTGGGTCCCGTCGATAGCGAGTACACGCACCGGATAGACCTGACGATTGCGGGGCGCCATGTCGAAGGAACTGACGCGCCCGCAGCCCTGGCTCGGGTCGTCCATAGCCAGGGCGGCGTGCGGCGCAAGCGCGAGGATGACAACCGCGCACAGAGAGGTAGCGATTTTCATGTCATGACTCCACGAAAGGATTCGAATACAAGGACGGGACATGCCGCAGCGCCGTCGCGCCGCCTGGCTGCTGCATCACGACGGAGCGCGGCGAGGGAATCACGAAGTCGCGTGCCGGATGCAGCTGCGACTGGCGACGCAGCCCCGGTGACAGAGTGGAAGGGCGCGGCACGGGAAGCGCCAGATACAGCGTTCGGCCCTCGCGGGCGACCGCCAGATTCAGCATGTTGCCACCAGCACCCCGATCCAGTGATGTCAGACGGTCCCCGGCCTGCAGCCCCAGTCGCGCGGCCGCACTCCCGTCAACGACCGCCCGCACTTCCGGCACACCGTGTGCTGATGCGGGCCCCACGAACTCGACTCCCTGCATGCTCAAGAGCGCGGTGGTGCGGTCGGGCGCGGAGACGGGCGTGCGCTGCGCCATACCGAGTGCGAATGCGAACGCCGCGGCGATGCCGACAGCTGCGGCGGCCGCAGCCCGCAGCGAGGTTCGACTCGCCGCAGGCTCAAGGGCAATCGCATCCAGCACCCGCGTGCGCAGTGCGGCCGAAGGCACGGCTTCGGGCAGACGACTCCAGCGGATGGCAGCGTCTCTTTCAGGCGGTTGCATGGTCGATGTCCTCGATGTCCTCGGCGTCGCGTTGCGCGGCCCCGCGCAAGGACGCCAGTGCGCGCGACAGGATGGATTTGGAATAGCTCTCGCTGCGTCCGAATAGCGCCCCGAGTTCCTGATGCGTGTAGCCCTCGATTTCGTGCAACACCAGCACCGCGCGCGCAGCCGGAGCCAGCTGCATCAGCGCCTGCCATGCCTCAACCTGAGTTTCGGCCAGTGCTGCGGTGGCGGGAAATGCCGCCGCCGGCACGGCGGTTTCGGATTCCAGCCAGCGCCGCCGACGCATCTCATCGATCGCGGCGTTTGCCACCAGCCGGCGCAGCCACGCGCCGAACGGCGCGTCGCCGCGAAACCCTCGCAGTCGCGAGAACAGCCGCACGAAAACGTCCTGCACCACATCCTCCGCGGCCGCGCGCTCGCCCAGCATGCGCAAGGCCAGATTGAAAGCCGGCATCGAGTAGCGGTCATACAGAGCTGCAAACGCGGTGCGGTCACCGCGACGCGCCCTGGCGAGTGTTACCTCGTCGATATTGTCAAACCAGGCGGAAGCCATGATCAGCGTCGCATCGGTTCGGGCGCCCTCGCCGGGACTGACGCGCCTGCCGCTGCGCTGCGATGGTCGTGGCGACATTGCCGTAGCCGGCCCGACGGCATCACTTCGCGCGCCGCGACTGGATCCAGTTGCCTGTTCGCGCCTGTGTGCATCACTCCAGCCGACCCATCGCTCGATTGCTCCCGGATCCGAAAGACGCACCGGCGGCGTGAAGCGTCGCAGGGTCGATCTGAAACGAGCGAATGGCGCGAACCTCGCCGGACCAGGCGAGCGCTGCGACGGCATCGTCGACCTGCGGCAGTGAGGCGAGATTCCAGGGACCGACAGCAGCAGGGCCTTGCAGGGACGCCAGACGTACCTTGTCGTGTGCAAGGTCGAGCACGACGCGCTGAAGTCCATAGGCAATGCCGCGTCCGATGGCCTTTACCAGCGCTTCCTTGTGAGCCCAGGCGCGCAATACGGCGGTGTCGTCGACCGCGTTCAGAGCACCACGCTCGGAGGCGGTGAAAAATCGTTCCAGCAAGGCGCCGCGCGCGCGCAGCCGCCGCGGGCGTTCGATGTCGATGCCGACCGCGCAGCCGCGCGCCACGGCAAGGAGCATTTCGCCGCGACAGTGTGACCAGTTGCATTCGAGTTCGGCGCCCACGACCGCGGGTTTGCCGTGAGCCTCGCGCCGCCAGACGATCCGATCGGGATGCAACCCGAGATACTCGGCAATGACTTCATCGCGGGTGGCGCCCTCGCGCGGACCGGACCAGCGCCAGACATGGATCTCGCTGGCGAGCGCCGCTCGCAGCCTGGACCAGGATTGTCCCGCGGGCGCTTTCATCGGGGGCGATAATGCACCCTGTGGCCGGTGCGTGGATGAGCGCGCAAGAAAAAGGCCGGCAGAGGCCGGCCTTTTTCCGTACCCATGGGCTTGCCGTCAGACGCGCGAAGCGCCGCGACGGAACAGGCCGATGATGAGCAGCAACACGATCGCGCCGATCAACGCCGAGATGATGGAGCCAATCCAGCCGGCACCCAGCGAGATACCCAGCACGGGCAGGAGGAAACTGGCCAGCAGCGCACCCAGAATTCCGACCACGATGTTACCCACGATGCCGAAGCCGTAACCCCGGACGATTTGCCCTGCGAGCCAACCCGCAATGGCGCCGATAATCAATGCAATCAGCAGACCTTCAACTGTCATGACTTGCCCTCCCGTAAGGACCCTCTCGGGTCAGTGTCGATGATGCTCGAATCGGCCGCCTGAAACCGCGTCCGTGGTGCATTGTGGTCCTGCTCGTGCAGAAGTGGAACGATTCATGACTCAAGAAGTAGCGGGACGTTCAAGAAGATGAACAGTTACTCGCGGCGTGCGCCCTGCGTCATGGCGGGTTCAGACCCCGATGTCGACGGCGTGCCTCGGACCGTGCGCGCAGCGCAGCGATGGAACTCGAGACTTCATGGCCTGTACTCACGGGGCTCGCAGCCGGTGGGGCGGCTCGCCGCTGCTTGAGCTCCGCGAGCTCGGCGGGCGTCAGCAGGCTGACCCCAAGCTGGGACCGGGTGTCAATGCGTTCGGCCGCGAACGCGAACACCGCGGCTGTCGCGAACAACAGCATGCCAAGCAGATCGAGTGCCAGCCAGCCAGGCGACCCGATGACGAACATGAGCCCCGCGCAGAGCAGCGAGGCGAGCAGCAGGATCCAGCGCATCGCGACGTTTTCCAATGATTCGTGGCGCCGTCGATTGTTCCATGCTTGCGCAGCGACGGTGCGCCGTCAGACCGGGAGCTGATGCCCCTCGTCAGGAGGATCAGTCCGTTGCAGCGCAGCGGCGCTTGCCGATGGGCGACAGGCCGGGAGCCGACGCGCCCGGCAAGAGCAGGATCAGAGCATCGGCGCGAGCAGCCGGGCGGAAGCCTCGCGCAGACGACGGGGAAAGGGCGGCTGCGGACGGTCCTTCTCGATCTCGATGCTCTGGGCCTGATTGTCGTTCCAGACCTTTTCCAGAGAGTCCGCCATGCACTGCTCATGGATCACCACGTCCACCTCGAAATTGAGGCGGAAGCTGCGACTGTCGAAATTGGACGTGCCAATGATGACCAAGCCGTCGTCGATCAACAGCGCCTTGGCGTGCAGCATGCGGGGCTGGTACTCGAACACCCGCACCCCCGCAGCCAGGATCTCGTCGTAGAACGAGCGCGCCGCCAGCTTTGCCAGCTTTGAATCGCTCTTCTCCGGCGTCAGCACCCGCACGTCGACGCCCCGCATTGCAGCCGATGTCAGCGCCATCAGCGCGGCTTCGGAAGGCACGAAGTAGGGCGTGGTAAGCCATACCCGCTCGGTCGCCGCGTGGATGGCGTCGACGAAAGCCCGGTGCGTCGGTTCCCAGCGGCAGTCCGGGCCAGAGGCGATGATCTGCACGGCAAACTCGCCGGACGCGTGCTCGCGCACGTAGGACTCCGGGTCCGGCAGCTTGTCGGTCGCGTAATGCCAGTCCTCCAGGAACACCCGCTGCAGATGGTTGGCTACCTGTCCCTCCATGCGCAGGTGGATGTCGTGGAAGTAGGTCTCCGGATTGAGCTTCGCGTTCTCGTCGTCGGTGATGTTGACGCCACCGGTGAAGCAGATCGTTCCATCCACAATGCAGATCTTGCGGTGGCTGCGGAAGTTGAAAACGGGCCGGAACTTGGACATTCCCCACATGTGATGGAAATTCTCGGCCTCGGCGCCCGCATCACGGAGCGGCTTCAGGAAATCATCGCCGGTCTTCCACGAGCCCGCGGCATCGAGCAGCACCCGTACTTCGACCCCGGCCTTCGCCCGCTCCACCAGGGCATCGCGGACGCGTGTGCCGGTGCAGTCCGCGGCGAAAATGTAGTACTCGAGATGCACGTGTTTCTTCGCGCCGGCGATGGCTTTGCAGAGGGCGTCGTACGTGGCTACGCCATCCACCAGCAACTCGAGCGAGGTGGCCGTGGTCAGCGGCATCTGGCAACTCGCCTGGACCAGTTCGGTATGACGCACGGTCAGCTCATGCGGCGCGTCGGCCACGGCCATCGCCGCGTTTTCTCCCACCGTTTCGTCCCACAGACTGCTGGTGGTGTGGCGACGACTGCGATGGCGTTCGATCCGGCGCGGACCGAACACGTAGTACACGAAAAATCCGATCACGGGCAGCGCCGCCAGAGACATGATCCAGGCGAGCGTCGCCGCCGGCTCGCGCTTCTGCAGGATGATCCACACGGCAAGTGCCGCGACGTAGGTGAACCACGCGACCACCACCCAGACACTCAGTCCGAGCCATTCGATCATGACCATCTTCTGCCCCCTTGCGAAGGTCTCCAGTGTAGAAGCGCGCACGCGGTCAACGAGCGCATCCCGGCCACGCGACCCAGTGGAGGTTCAGCCGGCGCGGTCAGGGCTGGCCGGAAAGAGCCGTTCCGCGCGCTGGAACAGCACCCAGCTGGTGGCGATGTACTTGTCGCCACCGCGTGGCCGATTGCCGCGATGCGTATGCGTGAACGCGGTCGGCGCCAGCAACATGCTGCCGGTGCGCGGCGTGATGCGCCGGTCCTGATAGAGAAACTCTGTTTCGCCCGCTTCGAAAGCGTCGTTGAGATAAATCGTCCACAGCAACCAGCGGTGCAGGCTCTCCGCATCGGGGCTGCGCGGGTAGAGCTCGCAATGCCAGTACGGGTAGCCACCCTGGTCGGCGATGTAGTGCTGCAGGTTGACGGTTCCCGGGCGGAAGACGAACTCGAGCAGCGGCGACAGCGCGTCGTCCGGCATTGACTCCACGTCCTTCTCTGTCAGGCGGCTCGTGCTCCCGACCGTCTGCAGCATCAGCGGCGCGATCAGCGCGTGCGGCCAAAGGCGCACGTAGCGCAGCAGTGATTGCATCAATGCCCGGTTGAACAGCGCCTCAACATCGTTCCAGCCCGCATCACCGGTGATGGAAAGATCGCGCGAATCCTTGAGCTCCGGCATCACGCCGCCGCCGACTCGACCCGGCACGATGTTCGCACTGGCGTGGAAACGCTGAATGATCGCGGCGCATTGCGCAGGCGTCAGCACGTCATCGACGAGCAGGATGAAGTCACTGTCGCTCATGGCGCGCGAACACCTGCAAGCGCGATGCGGGCAACGAACATGCGCCTGGTCATTCCGAAGGGGTTCGCGGGCGACGCATGAGGATCCTGTGGACGCGGCGTTGCGACGCATTGTCGCAAACCGCTGCGGCAATCGCGCGGCGGCGACCTGGTGGCAGTGCAGTCAGTGCAGAGTCGGGGGACGTGGCGTGTCGTCGCGCGGGCGCTGCGGAAATTCGATCACCACGCCACGCGGCCCTGACGGCGATTCTCCGCCCGATCCCGGGCCCGACCAGATGGGTTCGACTTGCGGTCGCGGCAGGGCGAATTCCGGATCGCGCTCGGCCTCCATGGCATCGCGCTCCTCATCGTCCTCCCAGCTGTAGCGCCGGCGGGGGGGCGAAGGATCCAGGCGCCGCCACAGCAGGGCGGCCAGCAATCCAAACAGCCCGCCGCCAAGATGCGTTTCCCACGAGATGGACGGATCGTGCGGCAGGATGCTGAGGAACATGCCGCCATAGAGGAAGAACGAGGCCAGCGCGGCCGCGATGGCTGGACGATCGCGACGCACCACGCCCATCGCGAACACGAAGAACATGAGTCCGTGTGTGACGCCGCTGGCACCCAGGTGCAGCGACTCGCGCCCGATCGTCCACGTGAAGAGCCCACTGCCCAGCCAGATCAGCGGCAGCGCGCGCACGCTGGCGCGGGGATAGGCGTACAGGGTCAGCGTCAGCAGGATCAGTATGGACAACGCATTGGCGGCGAGATGCTCGAAGCTGCCATGCAACAAGGGCGCGGTCACCACGCCGATCAGTCCGGATACCGTTCGCGGAAAGATACCGAGCACGCTGAAGTCCGAATCGAGCGTCCACTCGACCAGCTTGATCCAGGTCAGCATGAGCACCGCGCCGAGCGCGATGAAGGCGCTGCGCAGCCAGCGGATGCGATCGCGCGCGAGCTCCTGCGGAGTCGCGTCGGCTACCTGGGGAAGGTCCATCGCTGCAAGGTGGGGCTCATTTCCCGCCAGCGCAAGCCACGCGGGTCAATGCCTGCAACCTCCTCGCGGCGGGCGAGACGCGCCTATTTGCTGCTGACGTACTTTTCGCGCCGCACCTGCGGTACGGGAAGACCGCATTCCTTGAGGCGTTCGAAGCAGGCATCCACCATGTTGGGATTGCCGCAGAGGTAGGCGATATCGCGGGCCGGATCCGGCGCGAACGCGTCGAGCTGATGTTGGACGTAACCTTCGCGCGCGTCTGCGTGTTGCCCCGCCGGGATGCCCCGCGAGAAACACGGCACAAATCGGAAGCGGGAGTGGCGATCGGCGAAAGCCTGGAACTCGTCGCCGTACAGCAGCTCCTCGGCGCTGCGCGCGCCGAACAGCAGCACCACCTCCACATCCCGGGTCTGCATCAGGTGTTCAAGCTGCGGCAGCATCGAGCGGTAGGGCGTGACGCCAGTGCCCGTGCCGATGAGGAGGTAACGGGCGTTGGTGTCCTGCGGCATAAGGCAGAAGCGGCCGTAGGGCCCACTGGCGTCGATGCGCTCGCCTGCCGCCAGCCCTTCGAACAGGGCAGTCGCGCCGCCGCCGGGCACATAGCTGACAGCGATCTCCACGGCTTCGCCGGCTCCCAGGGCATGGTCGCGCATGGTGGCGAGCGAATAGCTGCGCTTGGTCGCGGTGCCATCGGGCGTGAGGAAATGCACCTGCACGAACTGTCCGGGAATGAAATCGAGCGGCACGCCATCGGCCCGCACGAACTTCAGGTGCGCGACAGTCGGCGCGAGCATGCGCCGGTCAACAAGTTGGAGTGGAAAATGGACGACAGCCAAGGGAACTCGCCGGATGATCGCGGCGGCGCTGCCGGACCGAATGCGGGTGGCGCCAAGCGGGGGTGGATCGGGTCGGACCTATACTAGCGGTTTTGCCCGGCCAGCCCTCCATGAGCGAAGTTGCAACGGACGTGCCGGCGCTCTCGGTGCGTCATCTCGGCAAGACCTACCCGACCGGCGTAGTGGCGTTGCGCGACGTTTCGCTCGACGTCGCGCCCGGGGATTTCTTTGCCCTGCTGGGACCCAACGGCGCCGGCAAGTCGACCCTGATCGGGATCGTCACCTCGCTGGTCAACAAGACCGCCGGCGAGGTTGAGATCTTCGGCATCAAACTCGAGCGCGAACGCGAACGGGCCATGCGCCAGGTCGGACTGGTGCCGCAGGAACTCAACTTCAACATGTTCGAGCGCCCGCGCGACATTCTCGTCAATTACGCGGGCTTCTACGGCGTTCCACGCTCCGAAGCCCTCAAGCGGGCGGAAGCGGAGCTGGCGCGCGCGTTTCTCACCGACAAGGCCGACTCCATGAGCCGCACGCTGTCGGGGGGCATGAAGCGCCGGCTGATGATCGCGCGCGCCATGATGACGCGACCGCGTCTGCTGATCCTGGACGAGCCGACCGCCGGGGTCGACATCGAGATCCGGCGCGGCATGTGGAAGACGCTGCGCGACATCAACGTCGCGGGCACCACCATCATCCTCACTACGCATTACCTGGAAGAGGCCGAGAATCTCTGCCGCAACGTGGCAATCATCGACCATGGCCGGATCGTCGAGAGCGCACCCATGCGGCAGCTGCTCGCAAAGCTCGACGTCGAGGGATTCTTTCTGGATATCGACGGCGAACTGCCGGCAATACTGCCGGACATCGAAGGCACGCAGTTGCAACCGGTGGATGCGCACACGCTGGATCTCGAAATGCCGCGCGCGATGAGCCTCAACCATGTCTTCGAGGCGCTGGGCGCGGCCGGTATCCGGGTGCGGTCCATGCGCAACAAGAGCAACCGCCTCGAAGAGCTGTTCGTGCGCCTTACCGGCGATGGCGCGAGCAAGGCCGCATGAGCAACTCCGCGCATCCCAACCTCATCGCACTCGGCACCATCGTGCGCCGGGAGGTCACACGCATCCTGCGCATCTGGGGGCAGACCCTGGTGCCGCCTGCGATCACGATGACGCTCTATTTCCTGATCTTCGGCGGCCTCATCGGCTCGCGGGTGGGCCTCATGGACGGCATCGCCTACATGGACTTCATCGTGCCGGGACTGGTGATGATGAGCGTCATCCAGAACAGCTACGGCAACATCTCCTCCTCGTTCTTTGGCGCCAAGTTCGGCCGTCACGTGGAAGAGCTGCTGGTGAGCCCCATGCCCAACTGGGTGATCCTCGGCGGTTACGTGGCGGGCGCCGTGCTGCGCGGAATCTTTGTGGGAATCGTCGTGCTCGGGATCGCGATGCTGTTCACCCGTGTGCGCATGCTGCATCCATGGGTGATGGCCTCGACGGTCCTGCTCGGCGCCACCATTTTTTCGCTCGCCGGTTTCGTCAACGCCGTATTCGCCAAGAAGTTCGACGACGTGGCGATCGTGCCGACCTTCATCCTGACGCCACTCACCTACCTCGGCGGCGTGTTCTATTCGGTGCATTTGCTGCCGCCCTGGGCCGAGGCGGCCACGCACGCCAACCCGATTTTTTACATGGTCAACGCATTCCGCTTCGGACTGCTCGGCGTCAGTGACGTCGCGGTGCCCGTGGCCTATGCGCTGATGATCGGATTCGTGGTGGTACTGACGGCGCTCGCGTTGTGGCTGCTGCGGCGCGGTGTGGGTCTGCGCGGCTGACCGCAAGTGCCGAGCGCGCGGAGCATCTGAGTTTTGCCAACCCTCTGACCATCGTTTGCCAGCAGCAGTGACCGGGTTCGCCAGATGATCTGACCAGCCTCGCCGTCGGATTTGCCCAAGGCCGGCGACGACCCGACCGGCGACTTCCGACCCGAAGCCGCCGGTCGCTGGAGAACGGGTTCGACCCAAAATGGGCTTTCTCTTGGTCTTCGACTCTAGCTACGCGCTTGGGGGGTCGGTACAGCGCACCCGAGCGATGCGAAGGCTGCGCAATCATCGCCAGCTTCCGCGCCGGACGTGAATCCGTTTGGCGTCGTCCGCGCATCCAACCGGCTGACGACTGCAACTGCTGCAGTTGCGCGAACCTTCCCAATCCTTGCGCCACCGATCTGCACGCAGGGGGCGCGGACGCGTAGAGGAATACGACTGATGAACAATCCTTTCCAGATGGTAGCGCGTGGGCCGCGCCAACACTTTCCGCTATCGGCATTCACACTTGCCGCCTTCCTGTGCGCCGCCACCGCATTCGCTGCTGCGCCATCGACGACGATACCTGACACGCCGGTCGGCAGGGTAGGCAGTGAAATCCTGCGCCATGTGAACGGTGATACGCCCGAGCAGATACGTGCGTGGGCACCCACGGTTCTGTCGCCTGCCTTCGGCAAGGACGACGCGTCCGTTTTCGTCGGCACGCTGGTTTCGGCGGTACGCGACAGCGGCGGTGTAAGCCTCACCCGCGCCCACGTTCAGGACGGCATGCTTGTGCTGACCGTGAAGGTGCGCAACCGCGGCCAACTGGTCATGTTCATTCTGGCCGATGATCCGGCACACCCCGGCAAGCTGAGGCTGGCCGACGTGATGCCCATGGATGACCCTGCGTTGTACGCCGATTGGCCCGACGCGGCGGTATTGCCTGCGCAGTTGAACAGCCTGATCCACGCCGCGCTAGATCGACTGGTGCGCACGAGTGACTTCTCCGGTTGCGTGACGGTTGCCGATGGCGGCAAGACGGTGTTTGAAGAATGTCGCGGTCTGGCCGATCGTGCTTTCGGCGTCCCAGTCGACCACCGGACGCGATTCCGCGTGGCGTCGTTAGGAAAGATGTTTACCGCCGTGGCCATTGGCCAACTCGTCGAAGCCGGCAAGTTGTCGTGGGATTCCAGGCTCGACCAGTTGGTGCCCGAGTATCCCGATCAAGCTGCGGCGAAGAAGATTACCGTGTGGGAGTTGCTGCACCACACGTCGGGCCTCGGTGACTTCTTCGTTCCCACGTTTTTCGAGCACCGTGAAAAGTACGTCGATCCCGCCGACTATCTCGACCTGATTGCTCGCCAGCCCATCGTCAGCGAGTCCGGCAATCAGATGAATTACAGCAACGCCGGCTACGTCCTGCTCGGCCGCATCATCGAGAACGTCTCCCACGAGGGCTATTTCGACTACATCCAGCGCCACGTCTTCGTACCCGCAGGCATGCGCTCGAGCGGATTCAACACGCTCGACGAGGTGACGCCGACGCTGGCCGTCGGCTATTTCCACGAGAGCCCGTTTTCGATGTCGTGGAAGGCGAACGCCATGAAAATACCTTTCAAAGGCAGCCCGGCAGGCGATTGCTACTCGACCAATGCCGATCTGTTGAGCTTTGCCGATGCCTTGCGCGGCAGCAAGCTGCTCAAACAGCACACGCTCGAGCGAATGTTTAAAGATCCAGTGCGGATGGGGCCCTTGGGCATGGCCGCAGGCTTCGGCGAACGGCTCTCGCATGGCCGCCACATTCGTGGACACCAAGGCGGAATCGAAGGCGTCACGACAAATCTGGCGATCGTCTGGGAGACCCAGGGCGCCGTCGCCTTGACCAGCAATCAGGGAGAAAATCAGACATGGATGTTGGCCGAGCGTATCGCGGAGCTGCTCGCCGCCGACGGCACCACACGCTGAGACCCTGACAAGAAATCAGGCCACGCGTCTACGACCCATGCACCTCACTCTGGAGCGCTTCAATGGAACACATCTACTTCCTGATACCCCTCATCGTGATGATGGCCCCCGTGTTCATCGTCCTGATCCTGCTGCGCTATCGCCACCGGCAAACGCAGGCGCGATATCAAACCATGCTGCAACTGGCCGACAAGGGTGTGGAGTTGCCGACTCAGTTGCTGGTCGAGCCGACCGTGGACTTCTCCGACCGACGCCGGGCCCTGGTACTGATTGGCGGCGGTCTCGGGCTGATGGCCATGTTCCTCGCGTTGCCGGGCCAGATCGACCACGGTCTCGGCATCGGCAGCCTGTGGGGCCTCGGCCTGTTGCCGCTGATGATCGGTTTCGGCTACCTCGCCAGCTGGTGGTTGAATCAGCGCGAGGCAGCGCGTGGCTGACAGCGCCGCCGAGGCGCGGATCGATCAGGCGCTGGTGGCCCGGGTCCGGCTGGGCAATGACCCGCGGGCGTTCGAGCAACTGGTTCGTCGCCATCAGGGCGTGGTGCGTGCGCTGTTGCGTCGGCTGCTACGTGGCGACGATGCCGCGGCTGATGATCTCGCGCAGGAGGCCTTCCTTCTGGCTTGGCGCAAGCTCGACCAGTTTCGCGGCGAAGCGCGCTTCGCCACTTGGCTCTATCGCATCGCCTACGCCTGCTTCCTGCAGGTATGTCGGAAAAAATCTTGGCCGCTTGGCGACGCCGATAGCGAGACCGACTCACTACCGGAGCCGACGCAAGCAATCGATCTAGGAATCGATCTGGAACGCGCGATGCAACGCCTGTCCATCAGCGAACAAACGGTGCTGCTGCATTGCGTGCAGCTGGGCTTAAGTCACGAAGAAGCGGCCTACGTGCTGGCAATGCCACTGGGAACTGTGAAAACCCATGCCACCCGAGGCAAGGCAAAACTGAAGAAGTGGCTCTCAGCGTGGCACGCTGTCGACGAGGAACTACACACACCATGAATCACACAGACGACAATGAAATCGAGGCGTTGCTGCGCAAGCAGTTCGAAGGTTCGGTACTCGACGATGGCTTTTCCGATCGGGTGATGCAGCAGTTGTCGCCACTCCGCCGTCGTGCCGCATGGCCATTGCCGGCCGGCATCCTGGCTGGAATAGGGACATGCTGGCTTAGTCTGCTGCCTGCGTCGCTGCTAGATGTCGGTTGGCGGAACTGGATCAGTGGCGAGCTGTCGGCGCCCGCAATCGTCCTCATGGCGGTGGTTGCCGGCATGTCGCTACTTGCATGCTGGTGGACAACGATGGAGGCAGAGGACCACTGAAGCGTCAGCTGGCTCATGATCACTGGAACGGCAGCTATGGGGCGATTTGATGGAGGCGGCGGCCGTCTCGTTTTGGCCGGTTTGCGACCGATGGCGCTCCGCTCCTGAGACCTGGTTTCGCTCGCGGCTGCACCTTTGGGGCAGCGGACGGTGATCGACCCAAAGGCGCCGCCCGAAAATGCGACCTGACCCCAGTGTCCCCAGAGCCCCCCCATTTGGCCGGCGGGCCTGACTTCGAGCCGGAGTTTCCGAAGCGCGGTTTAGACGCCACTCGTTAAGAGCGATAGCGATGGTGGTAAGGATCGAGCCCACAGTCGCGACTGCTTCAGGTCGCAGGAGCTGCGTGATCTGCGGCCCACGCTGGATCCACACGGGATCGGCTGTTCCAATGTGAGAAGTGACGATCAGCGTGCTCGAGGATTACGACTGTTGGGAAAGCGTTTTGCTGGCTGTGCTGCCGGAGTAACTAGGTGGCAGAAGCGAAGTGTCGGATATGATCGATTGCCAAACCACTCCTCCCCGTGCCGAAGACCCACATGCGCAAGACGATGTTGCTGGTCCTAATCGCACTGTTCGGCAACGTTGGAGGTGCTTCAGCAGGATTGCCAACGTATCAGTTCGTTGTCGTCCCTGCAGTTCCCACGGCGGAGGAATCGATCCAAATCGCTGTGAGCGTCGGCCCGATGGCGTGCAACCGTTTACCTCCAAGCTTGGGCGTGCAAGTGCTCCGCGATGGCGTCATTCGTTTTGGGTTGGCGGGCTCGGATGCATGCGAGCCAAATCTCCCAGCGCAACAGCAAACCTACGCGGTCGGAGGATTGCCGGCGGGCCAATACACCTTTCGTTTCGCCATGTGCGCACCGTTCCTGATCGGTGGTCAGAGCTGCTTAACACTTTCCGAGCAAATGATTGTGATCGCCGGGGCTTTTGGCGCATCGCAATCGGTCCCCACTGGGTCGTTAGTAGGACTGGTGGTGCTCGCCTTGCTTTTGCTGGTGCTAGGCGCAAGATCCATTCGCGCGTAACTCGATTCCGCGAGATGAAATGCCTAAGCGAGACGTAACAACACCGGTCCCGGCAACGGACCCGGACGTCAAGCGGGAAGTCGCTCGTGATCCGCGCTCAGGGGTGTCCAGGGCAAAGTCGCGCCATGTAACGCCGCGCCCGTCTGTGTTGAGTGTTCCCGGCGATTCGACCCAGTTTCGAAGAGTGCCTTTTCGGGACAATTGCGCAGCGAATCTCAACGAGCCTCTCTTGGCCGGTTGGAGACCAATCGTGCGGCTGCGTACGCGAATCCTGAGTGGCCTGCCCCACCGGCTAGAGGACAGTGAACGACCCATAACGGCCGTTCAACTCGTGGACTAATGCATGCCGGGGAGCGCCAAGTTGGTGGTGTAGAAGCCCGGAACAGCACCGAGAAATTCGACAGCAACTGGAATGCGTCAGCGCGCTGCTGAAAACACCCCCAAGCGCGTGATCGCCGAAGCTCTCCACTCGGTGCTGGCGCAGGCTGGCCCAGTATGGCTTTGTAATCACCAATCTGTCGGCGTCGCGGACGCTTGGTTGCTGGACCGATCTCTCAGCTCGCACGACCCCAATGCCAACCTGCCGTCAACCGCTCCCGATTTTGTTGATGACCAGGTCAAGCAGTGCTCGAAGGCGAGCCAGGCGGCGTAAATCGCGGTGGTATCCCACCCATGTGTCACGACCTGGCGGATCCTTGCCGAAATCGAGGCGCTCGACGCCGACTAGCTTCTCGCCCAGCACGACGGGCAGTACCGATAGGCCAACTCCCTGCGCGCACATTTTCGCCTGCACGTCGCGACTGTTGCTGCGAAACACCACGCGCGCCTTGGGCAGCATCGTTTGCAGCCAAGTATCGTCGGGTGTGCCGGCAAATTCCGTTTGCAGTCCGATCAAGTTCGTGCCTTCGCCGTTGCCGACGACAGGGTGCGCCATACCGATCCTTGCGTACAGGCCATAGCGCACGTGCAGGAGTTTTCGCGAAATGACGTCCAGTTCGGTGAAGGGACGTATCCGGAACGCCAGATCAGCCTCGCGGCGCACCAGGTCAAGGAAGCGCGCTTCGGTCACCAGTTCGACCGTGATTCCGGGTTGCTGCGCGGCAAATTCAGCCAGCACCGGGGCGAGCAGGTGCGCACCGAACCACTCGGATGAGGTGATCCGCAGGGTGCCTTCGAGCTGATGTGCCTGTTTTGCGAGTTGTCGCTGGATGGCCAGAGCTTCTTCTTCCATGCGCTCGGCATGACCAAGCATGGCCGAGCCTTCGTCGGTAAGGACGAAGCCTGCCCGAGTGCGCTGAAACAAAGTGTGGCCGATCGCTTTTTCCAGCGTGCGCAAGCGCCGGCCCATGGTTGGCTGCGTCTGCGCCAATGTGCGCGCCGCCGCTGCGAGCGTGCCTTCGCGCGCCACCGCCAGGAAAACGCGCAGGTCACTCCATTCCATCGCTCATCTCACGCTGCGAGCCATAACCATGCGGAAATGCATGGCCATAATGCATATTTAAAAGATCTCATGCATATGTGTTTAGCCTACTCTTGCTGCCATCGTCTACAACAGCCCGGAGGCACCGTTGTCCCGCACTGCAACCATCTCGACAGCGATGTTGAAGCTGCTGTTGGCCTTCGCCGCCATTTTTGCCTCTGTGCAGTCATTCAGATTGCTTCTGCTTCCCGCGATCCAGGCGGCCTTCCATCCAGGAGATGAGGTCACCAGCGCGTTGCGCAGGAGCGGCATACTCCTGTGCGTCCTACTGTCGTATTGGGCCTACGCGAAGATTCTTGAGAAACGAGCGGCGACCGAATTGCGCATCGCACCGATCGCAATAACGGTAGGCGCGCTGAGCGGCGCGGCGCTGATCCTGTTTGCCATGCTGCCGCTCTATCTTTTCGGCGTCTATGAAATCATCGCCTTTCGTGGCTGGGATGGCGAACTGTTTGGCGTTGCGAGCGTCATCCTGATAGCGGCATTCCTGGAAGAAGTCGGGTATCGCGGACTGCTGTTCGGAAGTCTTGAGAAGGCCTTCGGCACGTCACCGGCAGTATGGCTGCAGGCCGTAGTCTTCTCGGTCATGCATATCGGCAACCTTCCCGGCGCTGCACTGTCGGTGATCGTTCTGACCGTTGTCGCAGGCATATTGATCGGTGCGTTTTGGACATACGTCTTCGTTCACACGCGCAACCTCTGGGTCGTCACCGCCAATCACGCCGCGTGGAACTTCGTGATTATCCTCACCGGCATGCCGCTATCGGGAATCGAAGCCTGGCGCGCCGCGGCACCTTTCGAGAGTATTTATCACGGGCCTTTCTGGCTGTCCGGTGGCGCGTTTGGGCCTGAAGATTCCATCGTGACGATTGCGCTGGTTCTCGTCTGTGTGGCGATTCAGATGCGTTGGTCTCGCGTCATGGATGGAATGGCGCCCAGTCTTGCTGGCGGCAAGGCTGATCGCGACAATACGATCCAGCAGACGGCATGAAGTTCCGCCTCTTGCTCGCCGCCATCACCGGGAGATTTACCGCGCTTTCAAGAATCGGGTCAGGTTCATTTTCCCCTTGTTCGTCGTCTTGCCGCGCGACTCAGCTGGGCGCCAGAAAATGTAATTGACCCCTTTTCCGCCGGAGGCTGTGGCTGAGGTAGGTGAGGCTTGGGGGAGAGACCTGAGTCCCGAGGCGCTGGCTCGGGCGGAGGCGCTCGGCGAAGAAATTTTCCAGCAATGCTGCACACGAAGCAGCCAACCACCAAGCGGTTGACCGAAGACATTTCGACTCAACCGCCCAATGTTTGCGATGCTCGCGACCAGGCCAGAGGCAGTGAACGACCCGAAACCGTCAGTCAATCTCGGACTAAGTCATGCCTGGGAGTAATCAGGGCGGTGGTGTTAGCCCAGGGCGTCCACTAAAGCGTAGGAGCCATTGCGTCCGCTCGTGCGATTGGTAAGGCATCATTGGCTGCGGAGGCGCACGCCCGCAAGCCCGTACGCGACGCACGAGAGGCTTGACCCCAGGAGCAAGAGACGATTGGTGCCTGGGCCAGCCAACATGGCCAATAGCGCACCGATGATACCGCCGATAAGCAGCACCCAAGCTAGGCCAAGCGTCTCCTCGCCTGAGAGGGACCGGCGAGCTGTGAAAGCAGCTCTAAAGAACATTGTGGCGCTGGTGAGAAAGAGACCAGAGAAAATGATGACTGCCGAAAACGAGACTGGCTCCGCGGTCAGGACATAGGCAGCTACCGCACAGAAAATCAGAGTTGTTACAGCCGATAGGACAACAGCCGCAACGCGCTCGGTTTTGGAGGGTGGGCGACTGAGGTCTTTCATCGGTGATGCCCAATGCCAGAGTCAAGCAGCGCGCGGAACGCGCATCTGCCCAAATGAGTGGTTACGACTTCGCCCCGCTTTCAGTGGCGGGAGTGTTCGGAGTCCGAATTTAGTGTAGTCGGTCCTCTGCCTGCGTGAGCGAGACGAATGACGGCTTTTGGCCGACATTCGCCATCCGACCCATTGGGAACCCCCCACAGTCAACTGGGGGTTTTGGGCACCCCATTGCATATAGTCCCATGGTGGGACTATGATCCACACATGAGGATCGTCGCTCTCGGCACCTTGCGGGACTTCTGGAAGCGTCATCCCGACGCCGAGCAGCCCCTGAAGGCTTGGTACGACGAGGCACGGACGGCCACATGGGCCCGACCACAGGACATCAAGCGACACTATGCCAGCGCCAGTTTCGTCGGTTGCAATCGCGTGGTGTTTAACATCAAGGGTAATGACTACCGTCTGATCGTGGCGGTGGCTTACCGGTTCCAGTCGATCTACATCAAGTTTCTAGGCACGCATGCTGCATACGACCGAATCGACGCCGCTACCGTGGAGGACGCATGAATATCCATCCCATCCGCACCAAGCGCGACTACAAGGCCGCCTTGACGCAACTGTCCGCGTACTTCGACGACGAACCCGCCCCTGGCACCGACGAGGGCGACCACTTCGAGATCCTCACTCTCCTGGTCGAGGCCTACGAAACCAGGCATTTCGTGATTGAGGCGCAGGACCCGATCGAAGCGATCCGCTTCCGCATGGAACAGGGCGGGCTGACCGTGAAGGATCTCGTGCCCTCCATCGGCAAGCCGAATCGCGTCTACGAGGTGCTGAATCGCAAGCGCAGCCTGACCCTCGACATGATCCGCAACTTGCACCGCAACTTGGGCATCCCCGCCGGAAGCCTGATCGGGCCTTGAGCAGACAAGAGTGTACGGCTCGACCTCGCCGCACCAAGTAGCGAACTTCTCGAATGGCGGTTGTTGGTCTATTCCGTTGAAAAACTCGCCGCGCCGAAAAGGGCGACTTCCTGACGCTTGCGAGAGGCACCTTCTGGGCGTTTTCAATCGTCCGGAGACGCAGAATCGCACTGTCGTAAGCGTAATTCCGCTTGAAACGCGGGCGAATTTTCACCGACAGAGTTTTTCAACAGAATAGGCCGAACTGAGTCGGTCAGACTCTCGCCGGATGCGGGAAGATTCGCTGGCGAAGGCGGTCAGTTGGTTTGCCGACAGCGGACACGTGCCTGGCGGTTTGCAGCATCAATGGCTCCCTCGGAATTTCAACCAGCGATCAAGGAGACGGGAAATGGAGAAACATCGATCAGTGCGGGCCGCTTGGCTGTTGTGCAGCGCGTTGCTGTTGTTGCCGTGTTCGGCGCTCATCGCGCAGGACCCCGTGCCACCCGCGTCCACGCCAGCGGCGGAGGATCTGTCGGAAGATGAACGAGCCGCGCGAGAGCTGGTTGCCGCACTCGACTTCAAGCGCGGCGACTTCAAAGTGGCTGCGGCGGACGCGACGCTCCGGGTCGACGAGGGCTTCCAGTATCTCGAGGCGGCGGATGCGCGGCGCGTACTCGAGAAACTCTGGGGCAATCCGGAAGACGATTCGGTCCTGGGCCTGGTTGTGCCGCAGGAGCCCTCCCTGCTGGAAGAAGGCTCATGGGCCGTGGTGCTGACCTATTCGGACGACGGTCACATCGACGACGAGGACGCCGCCAAGGCCAACTACGACGAGATCCTCGTCGACATGCAGAAAGACACCAGCGAGAACAATCCGGCGCGCAAGCAGGCGGGCTATCCAACGGTCGATCTGATCGGCTGGGCCGCGCCTCCGCGTTACGACTCGACCGCGCACAAGATCCACTGGGCGAAGGAGCTCTCGTTCAACGGCAGCCCCGAGCACACACTCAACTACGACATCCGCGTTCTCGGACGCGAGGGCTATCTCAGCCTCAACGCGGTCGCGGCCATGCAGGATCTCGCGGCGGTCGAAGCGGGTATGCAGAAGATCCTGGGCTTCACCGGATTCGACGAAGGGCGCCGTTACGCCGACTTCGATTCGAAAACCGACAAGCTCGCAGCCTACGGAGTCGCCGCCCTGGTTGCAGGCACTCTGGCCAGCAAGGCGGGCCTGTTCGCGAAGCTTGGCGTGCTGCTGCTCGCGGGCAAGAAGCTGCTGATTCCCATCGGCATCGGCATCGCGCTGCTCGTTCGCAAGTTCCTGGGGCGCGACCGGCAGAAGGACGAAATCGGCGCGTAAGCGCGCCGCAGTTTGCACGCAAGGCCCGGAATCTTCAGCGTCGCGGGCGCTCCCGCGGTGCCGGCGTCGGAGCCAGGCGCGCGATCAGGTCGTCCCGGGAAGCGTCCGGTTCTGCAATGACCGCGCGCAGTACGCGCAGCGCGTCAGACTCACCCAGACCCATCAGGTGCTGCCGCAGAGCGCGTCGGCTCTGCGGCCGCAGACCGGCCACGGCGGCACGCAGACGCAGTTGCTCGACTTCCTCCAGTTGGCGCATTGCGCCGCGGAAGGCCGGCGGCCGAGCGCCCATCGACGCACGCAGGGCTGCACGTTCTGCGGGGTCCAGATTCTGCCAGCGCTGGTATTCACCGCGCACCCGCGCCCGCTGTTCGGAATCGAGCTGCTGGAACGCGCGCTGGCTGCGGCGCAGTTGCTGGCGCTCCGCAGGCGGCAGCGAACGCCAGCGGCGGAAGCGTTCCATCTCGCCCACCCGCTGCGCCTCCGGCATGTGCGACCAGCGTTTGCCCAGCATTCTCAAGCGCGCGCGCATGCGCGGCTCGAGCGATGGCCACTCGGACTCGAACGGGGCAAGCACTTCGCGTTCCGGCGCGCCGAGATGCGACCAGCTGTCTTCGGCACGCAGCAGCGAGGGCGTGGCGAGCAACACGCAGATCATCAGCGCGCCGCCTCGCAGTCGCGTCCAGCGCAGTACGGCCGAAACGCTCATTGGACGCAGACCCCGGGGATCCGGGGCTCCCTAGAGCACGGCATCCTGCTGCTCCAGCCAGTCGTAGAACTCGAGATCGGCGATGACCGCAACGTCACTGCTCACCACCTCGGCACTCGCCGCGGGCGTCGCGTGGCGAACGCCGGCAGAATCGTCGCCGCGCACCAGCAGGACCGACAGCAGCACCGCCGCCGCGGCGCTGCCCGCCCACGCCATCCAGCCGAGCCCCGTCGCAGCGCGCGGTCGGCGTGCCAGAGCACGATGCCGGGCTGCGGCCAGCCGCGCCAGCGTGACGGCGTCGAGCGCATCGGCTTCGGCGTCCAGCGCCCGCCGCCAGCGCAGGACTTCTGCGCTGGAAATATCCGGCTCCTGCACGGTTGCACGTGAATTGTTCATCGATACGGCTCCAGTTTGCCGCGCAGGGCAGCCAGCGCCCGCGCAAGGTGCGTCTTCACACTGCCCTCGCTGCAACCCATCGCGCGCGACGTCGCGCGTACATCGCAGCCTTCCCACACCCGCAACACGAACGCCTGACGCTGTCGGCGGGGCAAGGCCTCGACCGCGGCCGACAACGCACTGCGCGTGTCGCGATCCGCGGCGTGCTGCAGCGGACCGGCCTCGCGCGGGTCCGCCACCTGCTCGAGCGGATCGGCCGCACGTTCTTCCCCGCTGTCGTTGCCGGACTTGAACCACACCCGGAAGCGATCCCTGACCTTGCGACGGCGCTGGCGATCACGGATGCGGCTTTCCAGCACACGGTGAAACAGAGGCGGCCATTCCGCGGCCGCATGGCTGGCGTAACTGCGCACGAACGAGAGCATCGCATCCTGCACGGCGTCGAGCGCTTCCTCGTTGTCGCGCAGTCCGATCCGCGCAAGCATCAGGGCCCGCCGCTCGATCCCGGCCAGAAATCCCGGCAGGTCCTGAGGCGGCGCCAGCGCCCGCTCCGCGACGCCCGCAGCTTCAGCCATCAGCAACACAGCTCACGCATCCGTCTCCTGCCCTCCGCCACCGCGAGTGTGTCACCGATAAAGACCCTCAGTGCAGCAACGCAGACTGCCGCCGGGCGTTGACGGGACGAGGCAGGTGGAAGCCTCGGAGGTGCCAGGTCGAAGGCTTGCACCGGCACTTGACAAGGGTCGCCACGCCCGTTCCGCGTTGCCGTTGTTCACAGCGGCGCCCCCGCCGTCGGCGCGGTCGCCAGCGGCGCCGCCCGAAGCCTCCGATGGAGAGCGCTGTCTGTTCCAACCCTTTGAAATCAATCGAAATTGCGAATATGGATATTTTTTGACCAAGGTTCAGCCGCGCTGCGCGCTGGCAGGCTTTGAGGGGCGCTGGCGGCCGTTCTTCCACAGACTTATCCACAATTGGTGTGGATAAGCAAAAAACCTTCAGCGCAGCATCCACTTGCATCAACTTCGTGCGGCGGAGTTCAACAAAACGCGCTAAAGGTCCCCGGAGCAATGCCGCGCCGTCTGCAAGGCCCTTTCCGACCCGACGTGGGGATCTGGTCTTGCCGTCTTGCCGGGCGCGCGCTCTGATGCGCGCATGACTTCAAGTGGCCCGGCTTCGCTCGCACTGCACGTGGCGCTGCCCGTACCGTTGCCACACGGCTTCGACTACGCGGTGCCGACGGGTGCAGCCGTCGATTCCGGCTGGATCGGCTGTCGCGTGCGCGTGCCCCTGGGACCCCGGCAAATGATCGGTGTCGTCGTGGACGTGCGGCCCGTGCCGGATACGCAGGCGCTGCGCCGGATCGAGGCGCGACTGGACGCCACCCCGATCCTGGGCGGCGAGTTGCTAAGGAGCCTGACGTGGGCAGCTCAGTACTACCAGCATCCACTCGGCGAGGTGCTGGCCACGGCCTTGCCCGCATGGTTTCGACGTCGCCGCCAGGCACCCCGTCGTACGCCCACAGCATTCGAACTGACGACAGTGGGCCGCGCTGCACTCGCCGCGCGGCCGCCTCGCGCCGGCTGCGCGGCGGCGGGGCTTCAACTGGCCCTGACCGAAGGCGCCCGCCCGCGCTCGGCAGTCGCGACTTCCCCGGCCGCGATCCGCACCTTGCGCCTCTGGTTGCGACAGGGCTGGATCGCGGAATGCGAAGCACCGGTTGCCGACACGGTTGCGTCGCGGGGCCCTGAACTCAACGCGGCGCAGCGCAACGCCATTGACCACATCCAGTCAGGCGCAGGCTTCCGCACGGTCGTGCTCGATGGCGTAACAGGCTCTGGCAAGACCGAGGTCTACCTGCGGCTGATCGCGGCGGAACTGGCTGCTGGCCGGCAGAGCCTGGTGCTGGTACCCGAGATCGGCCTGACCCCGCAACTGCTTGAGCGGCTCGAGTCGCGACTGGGCGTCCCAGTCGGCGTGCTGCACTCGGGGCTGGCAGCGGGAGCCCGCGCCGGCGTATGGCAGGACGCGGCCCAGGGTCGTTTGCGCGTCGTGCTGGGAACGCGGTCGGCCGTCTTTGTGCCCCTGCGTGATCCGGGACTGATCGTCATCGACGAGGAACATGACAGCTCCTTCAAGCAGCAGGACGGATTCCGCTACCACGCGCGCGATCTCGCGCTGGTGCGCGCGCAGGCGATGGGCATTCCGATCGTGCTGGGATCCGCCACGCCCGCCCTGGAAACCCTGGCGAATGTCGCTCAGGGACGCTACGGGCGCATGCGTCTGCCCGAGCGCGCGGGAGGGGCCCGCCCGCCCGCGGTGCAGGTGCTCGATCTTTGCGGGCAGGCGCTGCCCGATGGCCTCCTGGAGCGCACGCGAGCGGCATTGCGCGCGTGCCTCGCCCGCGGCGAACAGGCGCTCGTATTCCGCAACCAGCGCGGCTACGCACCCGTGCTGCTGTGCCACGACTGCGGCTGGTTTCCGGCCTGCCCGCGATGCTCGACCCGCGCAACCGATGCGCGTGCCCTGACCTGGCATCGGGTTGCCGGTCGCATGCGCTGCCATCATTGCGGGCTCGGTCAGAGCGCGCCGACAAACTGTGCGCAATGCGGCAGTCTCGCCCTCGCCGCGACAGGGTTCGGCACACAGCGCCTGGAACAGACCCTTGCCCAGGCCTTTCCCGAAGCGCGCATCGTGCGTGCCGACGCCGACAGCGCGCGCGGCCCCGGCGGCCTGTCGGCACTGCTCGATCCGCTCGCCGAGGGCGGCCCTGCGCTCCTCGTCGGCACGCAAATGCTGGCCAAGGGCCACGATCTGCCCCGGCTGACCCTTGCGGTGGTGCTGGGGGTCGATGCGGCCCTGATGGCGGCCGACTTCCGCGCCCCCGAACGCTTCGCCCAACTGCTGGTGCAGGTATCCGGACGGGTGGGTCGCAGCGATCGCGCGGGGCAAGTCCTCATCCAGACCCACCAGGCGCGACACCCCTTGCTGCGCCAGATTCTCGACGGGGGCTACGAGGCCTTCGCCACCACAGAACTTGAACTGCGGCGCGCAGCCAACCTGCCGCCCTTTGCGGCGCAGGCCCTCCTGCGCGCGGAAGCGCGCAGTGCGGAAGTGGTGGGCAACTATCTGGACGCCGCCGTCGCGGCCTTCGACGCGGATCAGCCCGCCGACCCCACGCGCAATCCCGTCGCGCGCGTGGGGCCCTTGCCCGCGCCGCAGCCGCGCCGCGCCGGCTACGTGCGCGGTCAGGTTCTGCTCGAATCGCCGCGCCGCGCCGATCTGCACGCGCGTCTGCAGCTCTGGGTGCCCCGTCTGCATGCGCTGCCTTCGGCGCGGCAGGTGCGCTGGTCGCTGGATGTCGATCCCATCGATTCGATCTGACATCGACGCTGTGCGATAGCCCTCGGAGGCGCCAGCGGAAACCTCGCGCGGGTTCAGGCGCATCCACCTAGAGTGGGCCACTTCCCGTTCCACTAGGAGTACTGCCATGCCCTCGATTCCCGCCGAGACACTCATCGTCGTCGCCGACGGCACCGGTGCACGCCTGTTCCGCAACGTTGGCAACGCGGCCAAACCGGCGTTGTCCCAGATCGACATGGCCGCAGCCGTGGGTCTGGACGACGACGGACCCTCGGGCGCGACGCCTCCGGAGTCCTCGCCCCAGCAGATTGACGAGGCCACGTTCGCGAAACAGCTCGCCCATCGGCTCAACCGCGGCGCACTGACCGGACGCTATGAGCATCTGGTCCTGATTGCCGATCCGCAGACGCTCGGTCAGATGCGGCCGCAGCTGCACAAGGAGACCGTGTCGAGGATGGTGGGCGAGATCGGCAAGACCCTGACCAACTCGCCCGTCGAGGACATCGAGCGCGCGCTGGAGACCCTGGCCTGAGCGGGTCCCCAAGCCGACCGGGGTGAGCGGCTGCAACTGCGTGCGTCGCCCCGCCCCGGTTGTGGACCCTGAAACAGCAAAGGCCCGCGATTGCGGGCCTTTGCGTGCGAAGCGGATGAAATCGGATCAGGCGACCAGCAGTGCCTTGATCTTCTTCATCGCGTTGGCCTCGACCTGGCGTATACGCTCGGCGGAAACGCCGTATTCGTTCGCCAGGTCCTGCAGGGTGGCCTTTTCGTCCGCCAGCCAGCGCCGCACGAGGATGTCGCGCGAGCGATCGTCCAGGTTGCGCAAGCCCTTGTGCAATATCTCGCTCTGGTGCTCTTCCTGACGCTCGCTGGCGAGCAACACGTCCGGCGTGTCCTTGTGATCGACCAGGTAGGACGCTGGCGACGGCGGCGCGTCGTCGTCGTCGGCCCCGGGTGGATCGAAACCGATGTCGCGACCCGACAGGCGCGATTCCATTTCGCGGACGGTCGCCTCGGGCACGTTCAGGTCACGCGCGACCACGCGCACTTCCTCGGCGTTGAGCCAGCCCAGGCGCTTCTTGGACCGGCGCAGATTGAAGAACAGCTTGCGCTGCGCCTTGGTGGTCGCGACTTTCACGATGCGCCAGTTGCGCAGGATGAACTCGTGCATCTCGGCACGGATCCAGTGCACGGCAAAGCTGACAAGGCGCACGCCCTGGTCGGGATCGAAACGCTTGACCGCCTTCATCAGGCCGATATTGCCTTCCTGGATCAGGTCGCCGAGCGGCAGGCCATAGCCCTTGTAGCCGCGGGCCACGTGCACCACGAAGCGCAGGTGCGCGAGGATCAGCTGCTTGGCGGATTCAAGGTCGCCCTCGGCGACGTGCTGGCGCGCGAGCGCCTGCTCGTCCTCGAAGGTCAGCACCGGCACGCGGTTGACCGCGGAGATGTAGGACTCGAGCGATCCG
>JBBQNY010000004.1:0-50588 GCA_038330365.1 Lysobacterales bacterium
TGTAGATGCTATGCGGGTCGCTTGAGGTTTAGCCTCTGACTTCCATCCGACGAAAGAGGAGTCAGAACATGCAAGCGACCCGCAACGAAGCATTGTACGCAGGCACCCCGCGTTTGTTTATGTCTTTGGAGTTGTCGAAGAAGACGTGGCGACTGGGTTTGAGCGATGGCGCGCGGCGTCGTCAGGTGCGGGTGGACGGCGGTGACATTGCGGGTGTGATGGCGGCGATTGCCGCAGCGCGCAAGCGCTTCGGTCTGCCGGAAGACGCGCCCGTATTGAGCTGCTACGAGGCGGGCCGGGATGGTTTCTGGTTGCACCGTGCGTTGCAGGCAGAGGGCGTCGATAACCAGGTGGTGGATTCCTCCAGCATCGAGGTGAGCCGGCGCGCGCGGCGCTCGAAGACCGATCGGGTCGATTGCGAGAAGCTGCTCAGTCTGCTGATGCGCTGGGCGGGTGGCGAGCGGCAGGCGCTGTCGGTGGTGCGGGTGCCCGATGAGCAAGCCGAGGATCTGCGGGAGCTGCACCGCTCGCTCGCGAGTGCTCTCAAGGACCGCACGCGGCAGAAGAACCGGCTGTTCGGATTACTGGCCAAACACGGCATTGCCATCGAATCGATCCGGGAGGCGGCACCCGAGGCGCTCGCGCAGCGCCGCACCGGCGATGGCCGGGTACTCGGGCCGATGGCGCTCGCGGCCCTCACCCAGACCTGGGCGGCGTATCGCCACTTCGATGCGGCGGTGCGCGCCCTGGATGCGGAGCAGAAGCGGTTGCTCAAGGAGCTGGCGGCCGAGGGTCACGGTCCCTTTGCCCTGATCGAACTCCTGATGCAACTCAAGTCGGTGGGGATCAAGAGCGCCTGGGTGCTGGTGATGGAGGTGTTCGGCTGGCGCAGTTTTCCCAATCGGCGTGAGCTGGCGGCCAGCGTGGGCTTGACCCCGACCCCGTACAACAGCGGCAACAGCGTGCGGGATCAGGGCATCAGCAAGAGCGGCAACCGCCACGTACGCAGCCTCATGATCGAGCTGTCCTGGATGTGGCTGCGCTGGCAGCCGGGCAGCGCCCTGAGCCTCTGGTACCGGGACAAATTCACCGGCGCCGGCCGCGCGCGCAAGGTCGGCATTGTGGGACTGGCCCGCAAGCTCCTGATCGCCTTGTGGCGTTTCACCCGCGAAGGCCTGGTGCCCGAGGGCGCACTGCTGAAAGCCTGATCCCAAATCACAGAAGCGACCCACGCTTCCCAACCGCGACTCATTCACCCGCTGCAGCAACACCCCCATTTCCAACAAGGAGTAGCCAGGATCCGAGTTCGATTGATGCGTGAGGCCCGAAGCGCTCCTTGGCCGTCCGACGACGTGCCGTCCTGTAGATGGGGTTCTCACATAAGGGTTAACCGCACGCGGCGACGCGAATGCAGCATAAGGTGCTCGGGCAACGCCCGACACGGATAGAAGGTGGCTCCGGCCCTGGCCGGACACAACGAACAACCCACATCAACGAACCGCAATCCGAACACAGAGGCTTGACACAAGAGATCCCATAGAAGGAGCGCGCTTGCGCGCGCGATGGCGGCATGCCTGAGCGTTCCGCGCTGTGATCCGCCATGACGCCATCGCGCGCAAGCGCGCTCCTACATGGGCTGAGGCGGATTGCCCAGGCCCTCAGGCGGCGCGCAGGTCCATGGTTTCCTCGATGAGGCGCTGGATGGCCGGCAGGTCCGGCAGCATCGCGCGATCCTCGCGCAGCAGCACGTCCATCAGCACGCCCGGGCGTTCCACACTGCTCGCGGCGTCGCCGGCCGGCAGCAACTCGTTGGAGGCAACGGTGGTCAGGCGCGGGAATCCTACACAGGTCATGGCCATGAACGGCAGGCGCGGATTTCCACCCAGCGCCTTGAGCACCGTCACCTTGGCGTTGAGCGGCGATTCGGCGTCGGCAATGCCGGCGAGAATCGACAGGGAAAAAAGCGGCACGCGCCAGCCGCGCCAGTTCACGCGACCCCGGATCCACGCCGGTGCGCCGGGTACCGGTTCGGGAGCGGCCGCCGTGATGATCTCGGATACGAGTGCGTTGGGCACCAGTACGCGGCCGCTGGCGACGGTGACCATGAGGGCACGGATGTCCTGCGGCAGATTTTCCATTGGTGCGTTCATGGTGCCGACCTCTCAGGCGTGGATGGCGGCCAGACGGCCAGCAAGTGCAGCGGGATTGCCGCGTTCGCCGACCGCATCGAGCTCAGCAGCGCGCACCTCCCTGGGCGTCCGGTTAGCGGCGGGAACCGCGGACCACAGGCATCCTCCCGCCATGTGGACCTGGCTCAATCCTTCGCAGCCCGCGTCGGACGAACCCGCGAACAGGATGAGACCCAGATGGTTCGAAAAGTGCCGGGAAAGCTCGGCGAGGGCGCCATCCACGCCTGCCGGTTTGTCCGCGGCATCGACGCGGCGGCCAGCGGCATCGAGCGCGAGCCCGTCGCTGCAGTCGAAGGTCAGCGCTTCCTCGAATGCGAGTCCGCTGCCAGGGCGCCACGGCTCCAGCGGAAGCGCGTCACCGTCCGCCGCATCGGCGCTGCTCTGCAAGACCACGAACGAGACCGGCAACTGCGGCGGCAAGGCCCCGAGAAACTCGAGCATGTCGCCTTCGCTGCCGGCGTCACCGCACAGGGCCCAGACCGAGACTTCCCGCGCATCGGGTATGGCGGCGGATGCGGCGGTCCGAGCGGCGTCCGGGTCCGATACGCCGTCGCGCAGGTCCACCTGGAAGCGGTCCACGGTGTCGATCAGGTAGCTCGCGCGTCCCGTTCGCGGCGCGTCGTTGCCGTCCAGCGACTCGAGTCGGAGTCCGTTGCCGTTGCCGTGTTCTTCTTCCGCCGCGTCGGTGACGTTGTCATCCGCAATGACGCTGTGCCCGATAGGCGCCGTACTCGCGGCTGCGTTTCCTTCCTCGTCGATGGGCGCGAGGCTCAGCTCGGCAAAGCCCTGCGGCGGATCGAGTTTCTCGGCCTCAGTGTCGTCGTCGCTGGTGGCTTCCTCGAACTCACGCAGATCCTCGTCTGCTTCGCCCAGCGTGCCGTCCTGGTCATTGGCCGGCAGATCGTCCACATGCACCGGTAGATTGATTGACTGGTCGTATTGGCTATCTCGCACGTCCTCGTCGAAAGGCGTCGGTAGTGGCGGAGCCACCTCTCCATCCGCCTCGGACTCATCCATTTGGTTGAGCAGTGCGCGTTCGTCTTCGTTGAGGTCCAGCTCACTCCCATCCGTGTCGAGAATGATGCGGTCGCCAATGTCCAGTGTCGCCATTGCTTCCTGGCCCACGCCTTCGATTTCCGCGGAGTCGAGTGCAACGTCGGTGCCGTTCTCATCGGCGAGCTCGGCGCTCCAGTCGTGTCGCACGGGCGGTCCTGATCCCGTGTCGGCCAACTGGGACAGGCTGCTGTTCATCTCCGCAGCCACCGTCTGCTCGGACGCCGGCAGGACGAGACCGGGCTTGCGCGCCGAATCGACCCGCGCCTGGACTTTGGGGAGCCGGAGCGTCAACGCGGACTCCGGCCGTGGCGGCAGGTCATCGGGGCGATCCAGCAGCTTCGCCCTGAGATGCCGCTTCCAGCGTGCACGGTCCCATCCCTCGAGCGCGCTGGTGATCGAGGCGTCATTGAACACAAAGCGGAGGCCGGGCACCGCCGCCAGCTCTTCCAGCAAGGGCGACTGCTCGTCCAGCGCCGCGGGAAGGTTGAGCAGAACGACATTCGGTGCCGCCGCCAGCAGATCCGCTGCCGCGCAGTCGTCGAGGGCGCTCTCGTACACGATCTGCGTGCCGTCGCCAGCAGCAGCGTCGCGCAAGGCGTCCGCGTCGTCCCGCGTCCCCAGAAGCAGCGCCACCGCCACCTGCGCCCCCTCACTCATCGGGATTCTCCCCCAGCAGTTCGAGCACGGTACGCAGCAGGTCGGCCTCCTGGTAGGGCTTTCCGAGGAAGCGGTCGACACCGATCTCGAATGCGCGCTGGCGATGCTTCTCGCCGGTACGCGAGGTGATCATCATCAGCGGCAGATGTCGCAGACGCGGGTCGTTGCGGATATAGGTGGCGAGCTCGTAGCCGTCCATGCGGGGCATCTCGATATCGAGGATCGCCATGTCCGGCACGCGCTCCTGCAGTTTTTCAACAGCGTCCAGACCATCTTTCGCTGTCACCACCTCCATGTCCTGGCGTTCCAGCACGCGGGAAGTGACCTTGCGCATGGTGATGGAATCGTCCACCACCATGATCAGGGGCTGGCGCTTGACCTGCGTGCGCACCGGAACGGCGATTACCTCGTCGGGCGTCGCCTCCAGGCCGGCCGGCAGCATTTCCGCCAGCTCGTCCGACACCGCACGTTCCGCGCGCCTTGCGATGTGCCGGCGAACCAGCGGCGCAAGATCGAGAATCATGACTACGGAACCGTCGCCCATGATGGTCGCACCGAACATTCCGGGGACCGAAGCGATCTGCGTTCCAGGCGACTTGACCACGATTTCGCGGCTGCCGACCACAGTATCGACGCGGATGGCCGCGCGCTGATCGCCCGACCGCACCAGCAGCAGAGGCAGCTGGCCGGCGCTGTCCACCACCCGGTTGGGCTCAGTGCCGAGCAGTAGCGCCAGATCGTGCACGGCGTAGTCTTCGCCGCCGTAGCTCAAAAGCCGCTCGTCCTTGCCGCTCAGCTTCGGCTCGAAATCGGACAGCGGCAACCGCGCCACGCCTTGCACGGAGGACATCGGCACCGCGAACACCGCATCGCCGAGTCGAACCATGATCGCCTGGGTGACAGCGAGCGTGAAGGGCAGACGGATGGTGAAGCGCGAGCCCACGCCTGCTTCGCTGTCAATGGACAGCGACCCTCCCAGCTCGCGAATCTCGTTCGCCACCACATCCATGCCAACGCCGCGTCCCGCCAGCTTGCTGACGGTGTCAGCCGTGCTGAACCCGGTTTCGGTGATGAACGCGAACAGATCGTGATCCGCCATCGGCGAATCGCTGCGCATCAGCCCGCGTTCGACGGCCTTGCGGCGAATGGCTTCCCGATTCAGACCGCGTCCGTCGTCGGCGACCCGGATCAGGACTTCGCTCGCTTCGCGGGCGACTTCGATGCGCACGCTGCCCTCGCCCGACTTGCCTTGTGCGCTGCGCTCGTCAGGCGACTCGATCCCGTGCGCCAGCGCGTTGCGGAGCATGTGCTCGAGCGGCGCTTTCATGCGCTCGAGCAGATTGCGGTCCATTTCGCCCTGCGCACCTTCGACCAGAAGCTGCGCGCGCTTGCCCATTTCGTCGGCGCTCTGCCGAACCAGCCGGCGCAGGAAAGGAACCTGCGTTTCAAATGGCACCATGCGCGTCCGCATCAGGCCCTGCTGCAATTCCGACGCCACCCGCGACTGCTGCAACAGCAGGGTTTCCTGCTGACGGGCAAGATCGTCGAGAGTGCCGTGCAGCGACACCAGATCGGACACCGACTCGGCTAGCGCGCGTGACAGCTGCTGCAGGGTCGAGAAACGATCGAGTTCCAGCGGGTCGAAGGTGCCCTCGTCCGTTTCCGCCTCGCGCTGGAAGCGCGCGATGATCTGCGTTTCCGTCTCGAGCTCGAGTTTGCGCAGCTGCTCGCGCGTGCGCTCGACCGTCTGCTCGAGCTCGACCACATTGGCGCGGAAGAGGCCGAGCTGCTGCTCGAGGCGCGAGCGGTAGATGGAGACTTCGCCGGCATAGTTGACCAGCGAGTCGAGCAGGTCTGCGCGGACGCGGATGAGTTCCTGCGACTGACGCTGGACCGCTGCGTCCTCCGGTGCGACGACCTGCGCCGGCAGGCGATAGTCATCGAGTCGCACGACGTTTGCCAGCGAGTCCGCTTCATCCCGTGCATGGGCGGTATCGCGTTCTCCCTGGCGCATCGCGCGATCGGCGACATCGAGCTCCGCCGCGGCGGCCATTTCTGCCGCATCGCTGGTCGCTGTGGCAGCGAGCGCTTCGGATTCAATCTCGGCTGCAATCGCTCGATCGGCATCTGCCGACGCTGCGGCCGCCAGCGCCTCGTCATCCGCCTCCTGATCAACCCACAGGGATCCGTCGCTGGCGTCGTCCTGCGGCGGTTCAATGACCCGATCGGCATCTGTCGAGGCCGCGTCTTCGTCGGTGAACGCGGCCACGAAGGCGTCGCTGGCTGCGAATGCCTCGAGTTCTTCCGCCGCGGTTTCCGGCTCGGACGATTCGATTCCTGCGGCAGGTGCCTCTTCGGCAGCGGGCCGCCAGAACACCGGTTCATCACCAAGCGCCAATCGGTCGTGCGCGAACTCGGCCTCGACCTCGATGGGATCCTGCTCGATGCCAGGCATTTCGACGACGGTCGCCGTCTCGCCGACGATCGGAGCTGCGCTGTCTACAGCTGCGATTTCCAATCCGGCGGCGCGCGCCTCGATCACGGAGATCAGTCCGTGCGGGAACGCAACATCACGTCCAGAAGCGACGCGACTGGTCATGCGGTGCAAGCGGTCGAAACCGCGCTGCACCAGTTCGATCGAAGCGTCAGTGCGTCCCACCGGGGAATCGATCAGTGTTTCGAGTGCGTGGCTCAAATCGCCGATGCCCATCAGGCCGACCGCGCGGCCGTTGCCCTTGATGGTGTGCAGGTAGCGCTGCAGTGAGGCGACCGCAGCGACGGATTCAGGATTCGCCCGCCACGCAGCCAGATCTGGATCGGCCTGGTCGAGGATCTCGCGGGCTTCTTCCACGAAAATATCGAGCAGATCGTCGTCGAGATCGGGCAAATGGAGCGGTTGATCGGGATCGACTTCGTCCTGCCAGGCAACGCTTGCGGATTCAAGGTTCGAATCGCTCTCAAGGAAAGCGTTCGATTGTTCGAATGCGCGCTCATCCGCGACCGCTGAATCGACGACGTCGGCCTCATCGAGGCCTGCGCCATCGCCCGCAGCGGCCAGCGGCAACGATTCCTCGAATTCGCTGATCTCCGCTTCCACTTCAACTTCGCGTTCGGCCTGCTCGAAGGCAGGTTCGTCCGCGTCCTCGGCTTCGGACGGAGTCACTTCGATCACGTCGATGGACTGCGGCTCCAGCTCCGCGGTCGGCACATCGAATTCTTCCGTTGTCTGCGCCACTTCGACTTCGGCGGCGATCGCATCGGCGTCCAGCGCCACATCCTGCAACTCGTCCGCAAGGCGCTCCCGCTTGCTGCGTCGCGCGCTCTTGCGCCGACGGCCACGACCGGCCGCCGTTGCCTCGGCGCCGCTAGCGGCTGCTTCTGCCGAATCAATCGCGTCCGCATCCTGATCTTCAGAGTGCGCGGCGGCTTCCACTTCGGCCTCGTCGTCGGCAAGCGCTCCGGACATCGGCGATTCCAGCGCATCCGTAAGCGCACCTTCGTGTGCCTCACCGGGACCGTGAGCCACGAGGGCCTCTGCGTCTTCCAGCTCGATGTCCTCACTGGAAGGCAACTCGTCCAGCAACTCGAGGTCGTGCTCGACGGACTCGGGTTCGATAAAGAGCGGGTCTGCATCTTCTTCGGCTGCCGCCACATCGCCCAGCAGTTCCGCGGCGATGACTTCGTCGGCGATGACCTCGTCGGATCGGTCCGCAACTTCTGCTTCGACCTCGGACTGCACGTCCGGCTCGGCTTCGATGACTTCGGTCTGCGCCACAGAGTCGGCCGCTGCGGCCGCCAGGGCTTCGCGTTGACGCAGGTGGTCAGCCTCGACTTCGCGCGCGCTTTCATCCGAGCCTGCAAATGCAGGTACATCCGCCACTGCCACAGCGTCGTCTTCGTCTTCCCACGGTGCCAGTGTCGGCGTGGGTGCCTCGGGCAGCGCGTCGCGCAATTCCGCGAGCCGGTCGTTGAGATCGCCGGCGCGCGGCACAGCGGCTCCGGGGCGATCAAGCAGGGACAGCGTGGCTCCGACTACGCCGGAGACGTCTCCCATCGCTTCGAGACCGTCGGCACTGGGGGCAATGCTGGCACCCACCAGACGCTTGAGGTAACCCTCCAGCAGGCCCACCACTTCAGCGACTACGGGCACTTCGACCATGCCGAGCGCACCGTGCAGGGTGTGTACCGCACGCAGCAGTTCCGCATCCGGGATGGTGCGATTGCCGCTGCCACGTGCCAGTTCGATCCAGCTCTCAAGCGTGCCGAGGTAGCCACCGGCTTCGCTGCGCAATACCTCGAGCAGGAGCGGCTCGATCGCCGGCATGCGTTCGTCGCCTTCACCGATGACCTCTTCAACCGGTCCGGTTGCGTCCGGCGTGGGCGCTTCGACGACTCCGGCTGCTTCATGCTCGGCGCGTTGCATTGCCGACAGCAGTGCCTCGTCAGTGGATTCGCTTGCCGGAGCTTCCGCGGACGGGGCCTCGATGACTTCCGCTGCGATAGCGTCGATCGACGTTGCCAACGGAACCGGGACGCGCCGCGTGCGCACGACCTTGCGTGTCGTCACCACGACACCGGATTCTCCCGCGACCAGATTGTCCGCCGCCTGCATGACGATCAGCGGCAGCGCGCCGGCGGTACCCATTCCCCGCAGTTCGGTGCGCAACTGGTCGAGCGCCACGCGCGAGTGATCGAGCAGATCGAGCACCGGTGATTCCATGCGGACGGTGTGATCGAGTACGCGATTGAGCATGGTTTCAACACGCCACGCGAACTCTCCGAGGGCGAGCGCGCCTACCAGCCGACCGCTCCCTTTCAACGTATGGAACGAGCGCCGGACGTTGCGCAGCGCTTCGACATCGTCGGGGCTGCTGCGAAGTATGGGCAGCATGCGCCCGATGTTGGCGATTTCCTCGGTGACCTCCTCGATGAATACATCGCGGATGTCGTCGTCGATATCCTCGGCGGCGTTTACGTCGAAGCCGACCGGAAGTTCCGATTCGTCCAGCTCCTCGCGCTGGATCTCCTCTTCGACTTCCTCCTCGATCTCGATCCATTCGCTGCTGTCGGCCCTTCCGCCCTCAGGACCGGTTTCGGTTGCCGGACTGAGTCCCGCGCCCATGTCGGCACCGACCGCGACGGTGGCATCGGTCCTGTCGCTGCTGCCTTCCAGCTGCTCATTGCGGGTCGCATCGTCGCCAGCCATCGGGTCGCGCAGCGCGTCGTCGAGCATGCGCAGCGAGTCATCAAACCCCTCGCTGGACAGACTCGCCACCTCGATCTCTTCGCCGACGCTGCCGTCGCCACCCTGCCATGCGTATGCGGCGGTTTCTCCCAGTGATTCGGACTGGCCCATGACTGCGGTGTCGAACTCGATGGAATCGCCGATGTCTGGCCAGCTCTCAGCGGACAGCGACCGGGGATCCTGCGGCACACCGTCTGCAACGTCATCGCCTGCTGCGGGCGCGTCGGCCGGAGGCGCGACTTTTCCGCTCGCAGCCGCATCAGGCTCGCCTGCAAAGTCCCCTTCCGGGAAGTCAATGCCGCCGCTGGAATCGCCGTCATCTGTCGCCGCGGTCCGCTCGCCGTCAGCCGCGTCGATTCGAGGATACGGCGTGGATTCTTCGAGGAGATCGATTTCACCAGCTGGTGCCAAATCCGCCTGCGCGATCGACTCGAACTCGCTCCACTGAGCCGGTTCGGCCGTGTCGATTTCCGGCAGATCGATGTCGATGCCCATGATCGGATCTTCATCCGACATTGCGGCCGCGCTGTCGTCGATCTCGATTCCGGCAGCGGGTTGCGATGCGTATTCGACAACCGCGTCGATCGCCTCGTCCCCGACGTCGTCCGCTGCAGCCTGCGCCGCGAAACCTTCGGCCTCGTCGGTCCAGACCGGTCCCGCCTCATCACGTTCCTGCAATTCCTGCGGCGACGGTGGCGGCCAGTAGCCAAGCGCCGCGAGGCTCTCGCGCGTGACGTCCAGGATCTGCTCACGGCCCGCACGGGATTCGGTGCTGGCTTCGAGGTAATACTCGAGGCTGGTGAATGCGTCCGCCAGGTGATCCACCTGGGCGCTGGTCGGAACGCGGCCGCCCTGCAGCAGTTCGATGTCGACGAAACGACTTAGCGCGTCGACCAGCTCGGCCGTATTCTTCTGGTCGAGCATGCGCATTGCACCGACGATTTCTTCCAGCGCGGCCGGCAGCGCGTCGAGGCGACCCGACTCCCAGCCTGATTCCACGTAGGCGACGATGTCGGCCTTGGCGCGCTGCACGTTGGCAATGGACTCGCGCAGCAATGCGTCGAGGATGCGCTTCACCTCAGCCTTGGGCAGTGCGCTCGGGTCTGTGGTCAGAATGGGGCCGGACTCGTCCTCGCCGGCAACTCCCAGCGTGCGGATGTTTTCGTCCAGCGACACTTCGACGTAGAGCAAGGCACCGGCGACGTCCAGCAACGAGCTTTCACTGATCGCCCGCGTACCGGATGCCATCTCGTCGAGCACCCGACGCTGTTCCTGCACGACGCGGCGTGGCACGCCCAGTCCGAGCATGCCGAGAGTGTCAGCGACGCGATCAAGCACCATGGCCTGCCCGCTGAGTTCGGCGGGTACCGCGTCGCTGCGACGCAGATAGAGATCCAGTGTGTCCTTGACGCGCAGCAGGTCTTCCTTGATCGCCACCGAAACGGTATCGAGCAATGCCCGGTTCTTGCCGCCGAGGCTGCCCTTTGCGTGGTCGAGTTCGGCCTGCGTCGGTAACAGGTCCTGCAGGCCGTAGGTTTCGCGAATCGATTCGACGCGCGCGCCGGTGGCCTCACCGTGCGCGAGATAATAGAGAAGGTTCTGGAGCAGTTGCCTGGGCGGATCCGAAGTGATGGCCTGCTCGCCGCCATCGGCCACGCGCTTGATCTCCCGGTCGACCTTGCCGAACAGCAGCTTGACCGCGGTGCCGATATCGACCGCGCGTTGGCGCGCTGCATCGAGCAACCCGGCCGCGACCCACCAGAGCCGACGCGTATCCTCGTTCGACGACAGCGCGCGCAGCTCGTCCAGGGTATCGATCAGACCCGTCAGCGCCGGCTCCGAATCTTCGTTCTTGATCCACGCGAGCAGGCCCGCCTGATAGCGCACGCGCAGCTGCGCCGCCTGCAGACGAACGTCGCCTTCCGCCATCGGCGTTGCGCGACCTTCAGCCGCCATCGGCAGCGGCGCCGCGAGGTCGGGAGAGAACAGCACGCTCTCGCTGAGCAGCTTTTCGCCCCGGCAGGCGCGCAGGTCGTTGAGCAGCGGCAACAGGACGATGGGAATGTCCTTGTGCCCACCCTGCAGCCGTTCGAGATAGTCCGGCATCTGCACGATGCCGCGCATCAGGACGCCGTAGGCGTCGTCGCGCCGGCGCACATCGCCGTCGAGCAGTCCCTGCACGAGGCGCTCCATTTCTTCCATGACCATGGCCGCGCCATAGAGCTCGACCATGCGCAGCGTGCCCTGGACCTGATGCAGGAACGACGCGCAGAAACGCAGCTGACTCGGGTCGGACGCATCCTCGACGTAGGCTTCCAGCGCCTGACGCGCCTGGCGCAGGGTGTCGTCCAGCTCCTGCTTCACCCAGTTCAAGGTGGTGAAGTCGATATCGTCTTCCAATCGCATCGCCACGCCTCTGTCTGTCCCGACACCCTGTCGTTCAAGGTCGGAAAGCCGCTCCCGACTGCATTCGCCCGCTCATCTCGACCACTTTTTCCACCCGATCCCGGATCGCCCTGACGGCGGCGCCGAGCCCGCTTCTCAGGTGCTCCATCGACCGGCTGCCAAGGTCTTCAAAACAGCCGATCGTGCTGCCTGTTTCAAGTCGGCAGCTTGAAGTCCGCCACCGAGCGTCGCAGGTTCGATGCCAATTGCGCCAGATTGCCAATCGAGTCGGCCGTCTGGCTGGCACCGGCCGAGGTCTGCGCGGTGATTTCCTGAATCACGTTCATCGTCGCCGAAATGTTGGTCGCGGCGGACGACTGCTGGCGCGACGCCTGCGAGATGTTCTGGATGAGGTCGGAAAGATCGTTCGAGACCTTTTCGATCTCGCCGAGCGCGAGGCCCGCGTCCTCGGCCAGACGCGCACCGGCCACGACCTCGGCAGTGGTCTGTTCCATCGACGAGACGGCTTCATTCGTATCCGACTGAATCGTCTGCACCAGCGTCTCGATGCGCTTGGTCGCGTTTGACGCGCGCTCCGCGAGGCGCTGCACCTCATCCGCCACCACCGCGAATCCGCGTCCCGCCTCACCGGCCGACGCCGCCTGGATCGCTGCGTTCAGCGCCAGGATGTTGGTCTGCTCGGCGATGTCGTTGATCAGCTCGACGATGGATCCAATTTCCTGTGACGACTCACCCAGACGCTTGATTCGCTTGGATGTTTCCTGGATCTGATCGCGGATCGAATCCATGCCCTGAATGGTCTGGCGCACCACTTCCGCGCCCTTGGACGCGATCTGCACCGAGCGCTGCGCCACGTCCGCCGACTCAGCCGAGTTGCGCGACACCTGATCGATCGACACTGCCATCTCGTTGATGGCCGCCGATGCCGAGGTGATCTGTTGCGCCTGATGCTCGGCAGCTTCCGCCAGATGCATGGCAGTGGACTGCGTTTCCTGGGCGGAAGACGCGACCTGCTCGGCCGTGGCGTTGATGGTGGTCACCAGCGATCGGAGAGCCTCAACCGCGAAGTTCACCGAGTCGGCGATCGCGCCGGTGAAGTCCTCGGTCACGGTGGCCTTCACCGTGAGGTCGCCTTCCGCGAGCGATCCCATTTCGTCCAGCAGGCGGTGAATGGCCTCCTGGTTGCGCTTGTTGGTATCGGCGGCATCGACCACGGCCCGACGCTGCCCGGTGTTGTACGCAAACACGGCCAGCACGGCGGCCAGCAGCGCCAGCGCGGCGGCGATGTAACTGACGTTGTTGTTAGGCAACAGCCGCGTGCTGGGAAGCGCCTGCAGCTTGGTTTCGACGTCGCGTGCGCTGATCAGCAGTTGCTCGGACTGCTCGGAGATGATGTCCGCTGCATCCGTCACGTCATTGAGCTGGGTCGATGCTTCCTGGATGCGATCGACGTTCTCGCCAATCGACTGGTAGTCCGTGTTGATGCGTTCGAGGATTTCGCGCGCCTGCGGATCGGACAGCGGACGGGGAATGATCTCGTTGCCGCTCATCAGACCAGTCAGCACCTGTCCGTAGAAATTCGCGTCGCGGCCAAAGCTGTCGGCGGCGCTCACCGCACCGGGACCGCCCTGCTGGATCTCGTTCACGCGCCGCAGCATGCGGTCGGCGAGCAGCAGCTGTCGGGTTGCGAAATAAACCTGCGAACCGGGGGCGTCGCGTTCCTGCAGCACGCGCACGATTTCGTCCATCCCCTGTGTGAGCTGAGGCATGCGCGCTGAGAAGTCGTTGGCGGTCTCGGCGATGTCGAGCACCGTCTGCTTGTTCGCGAGAATGGTGTTGGCCGCCTTGTTCATGCGGCTCCAGATCTCGGCCACCTTGCCGAGCGGCTGCTCGAGACCGGGTTGCGAGGTGTAGGACGGTATGGCCACCTCGTCCTTGGCTGCGGCATCGATGCCGTCCTTGAGTGCCTTGACCCGACGTTCGATGTCGAGTCGGGTCGAATTGAGATCCGCGAACGCATCGAGGTTGCCCGCGGCAGCCTCCGAGGCGAACTTGGTGATCTGCTGAGACGACACCTGGATCGCCGCGATATGCGCCGCCGCCTGCCGATCCTGCGTGTTTTTCACACCTGCCCAGATCGAATTGACGATCAACACCGCCAGTGCCAGCAGTCCGATCAGTCCCCAGAACTGGAAACCGCGGCCCAGCCGCCCTCCACCCACTGTGCCCGACGTGCTCATCGCTCTACCTCGCCCTTTGATCGAATGGAAATCACTTCACTTGAACGCGTTTGCGGGCACGCTCATGGCGCGCCCACTTCCAATACCCCGGGGCTGGCAATCCGCCCCGACTCTCAAGAACGCGGCCCCCGCCACGCTCGATCCACTTCCACTTCCCCGCTCGCAAATCGCATACCGCGTCCCGGTACCTCAGCTGCCCGCGTGCAGAAAATCCGGCGATGACATCAGCGCCGGCACCGAGAACACGCCCCAAAGGCGGCCATCGAGATTGAAGTGGGCCGGCACGAACCGTGCCCAGTTGGTGGATTCGTTGTCGACGGTCAGCGCTTCGTTTTCCGCAGTGAGGTTGCGCTGGCCGAGTACTTCCTCCACCAGCAAACCGATGGCGTTGCTTCCCTGGCGCGCGACCAGCATGCGGCTGGTGTCGCCGAGCGGAGTGCGCTCGCCTTCGATGAATCCTCTCAAGTCGACCAGCGGCATGAGCGTGCCGCGGACATTGACTACTCCCAGCAGCCAGGAGCGCGTCCCCGGCACCGTGGTGTGGTGCAGGACGGGCAGGATTTCGAATACGTCGGTGATGGAAGCCATCAGGCGGCGGGCGCCGATCCGGAACGCGATTCCGCGCCAGAGTCCCGGCGCCTGCACCTGGTCGGCGCTGGCAACCACGTGGGCGAAGCTGCGGCGCTCGTAATCCGCGAGCACCGCAAAAGGATTCAGCGACTCACCAGAGGGTTGGAGCTCTGCGCCGTCTGCACCTGCTGCGCCCGGCACCGCATCCGGTGCTTTCGCTGCAGCGGAAGCGGCGCCGTTGCGCGGCTGACGCTTGCGCCGGCTCACGAAGCGTCACCTCCCAGCAGCTTCCCGATCCTGTCCATGAGTTCCGGGCCGCGTACGGGTTTCACCAGAAAGTCGCGCGCGCCTTGACGCAATCCCCACGCGCGGTCTGTTTCCATCGTCTTGTTGGTCACGATAATGACTGGGATCTCGCCTGTTTGCGGGTCGCGACTCAAGCTTCGAGTGGCCTGAAAGCCGTTCATTTCAGGCATGACCACATCCATCAGGATCAGATCCGGCCGCGTCTCGCGCGCGATCGTGATGCCTTCGGAGGCAGTCGGGGCGGTGGTCACGCGGTGCCCGGCCTTGCGCACGATGTCGCCGAGCATCATGAGATCGGTCGGGGAATCGTCGACGATGAGGATATGAGCCATGGTGTTCTGTCCCTGCGGCGTCAGGCGGCCAACGCGTGACGCCGGATGGCTCCGAGCAGCTCATCGCGGGTAAAGGGCTTGGTGAGGTATTGCTCCGCGCCGACGATCCGGCCGCGAGCCTTGTCGAAGATTCCGTCCTTGGACGACAGCATCACCACGGGCGTATTGCGGAACAGCTGGTTGTTCTTGATGAGGGCGCAGGTCTGATAGCCATCGAGCCGCGGCATCATGATGTCGACGAAGATGATCTGGGGCTGCTGGTCGCTGATCTTGGATAGCGCTTCGAAGCCGTCGACGGCCGTGACCACGTCGCAACCCTCCTTTTTCAGGAGCGTTTCCGCCGTGCGCCGGATGGTTTTCGAATCATCGATGACCATCACCTTGAGACCTTTCAGCGCGCCGTCATCGCTGCTTGCTGCCATTTGAACTCGCTCCGACTCGTGTGATCACCCTGCCCTCCGCGACGATAACCCAAAAAGCGTCCGCGCGTGCTCTGATGCCGCACCGCGTTATTCCAAGCCGGCGCGCAAGTGTCAAGCACTACCTGGCCGGAGCCGCTGTCCGCACGGCTACACTCGGCGCTCCGTGACGTGCCGGAAAACCCATGACTCTCGCACTCGGTGTCTTGATGGATCCCATCGAGCACCTCAAGCCCGCCAAGGATTCAACGCTTGCGATTCTGGAGGCCGCGTCCCGCGCGGGTCACCGCATCGAATATCTGCCCGCGTCCGGACTTTCGCTGCGAAGTGGCGCTGCGCACGCCGTGGCACAGACCCTCGCCTTCGCGCCGTCCGGGGGGCCGCAGCTGCCAGAGACGGGAGCCGCGCGCGACATTCCCCTTGCCAGCCTCGACGCGATCCTCGCGCGCAAGGATCCGCCCTTCGATTCCGAGTTCCACTACGACACGCTGCTGCTGGAACAGGCCGAACGAGCGGGCGTCCGCGTATTCAACCGCCCCCAGGCGCTCAGGGACGCCAACGAAAAACTCTTTGCGCTCGAGTTTCCGCAGTGTTCACCGCCCAGTTGCGTCGCGCGCGATCCGGCCATCCTGCGCGCGTTCGTGGACACCCAGGAAGCCGTGGTGCTCAAGCCGCTGGACGGGATGGCGGGGCGATCGATCTTCCGTTCGCATGCCCAGGACCCCAATCTCAACGTAATTCTCGAAACACTGACCGCCGACGGCAGCCGTTTTGCCCTCGCACAGCAATATCTGCCCGAGATCCGCGACGGCGACAAGCGCATCCTGATGATTCGCGGCGAAGTGGTGCCGCAGGCGCTGGCACGCATCCCCCAGGGTCGGGATTTCCGCGGCAATCTGGCCCGGGGCGGACTGGCGCGTGCGCAGCCGCTCAGTGAGCGTGATCGCTGGATTGCAAGTCAAGTCGGGCCAGAACTGCAGCAACGGGGACTGCTGCTCGTCGGACTCGACGTGATTGGCGACTGGCTGACCGAAATCAACGTCACCAGTCCGACGGGCATACGCGAGCTCGACGCGCAGTGCGGTCTCGACATCGGTGCGGACGTGATCGCGGCGGTCGAGCAAGAGTGCGCGAGCCGGAAGTGACCAGCGCGGCGGCACCGGCCATCGGCGCGGGCGAGCGACTCGCGGTCACCCTGCTGTTCTCACTGCTGGTGCACGGCATCGTGCTGCTGGGCGTGACGTTTGCACCGGAGCCGCCGGCACTCTCCCTGCCCGCGCTCGACGTGATCCTCGTGCCATCGCGCACCGAGGAGGCCCCAGACAAGGTCGACTTCCTCGCCAATTCCTCGCAACAGGGCGGCGGCGAATCCGACGAGTCGCGGCGCCCACGCGAGAAGGTGAGCAGCCCGATTCCGAAGCAGGCGCCCGGCATCGCGCCCGCGCCGATGCAGGCCGGAGGTCCGCCCCGAACCGAAGCGACGCCGACACGCGTCCTGACCACCGTCGCCGAATCGCCACGGCGCGCAGAATCCGACACCGCCAAGCGCGAGAGCGTCGAGCCGCCGCCCGTGACCGCGCGCGAACTGGTGACGCAGAGTCTCGAGATGGCGCGCCTGGCGGCCGAGATCGAGCGCGACAGCGAAGCCTATGCCAAGCGACCGCGCCGGAAATTCATTTCCGCCAGCACGCGTGAATACGCCTATGCGGCCTACATGCGCGCGTGGGTCGCGCGCGTGGAGCGGGTGGGGAACCTCAACTATCCCGACGAGGCACGGCGCCGCTCGCTGACGGGCGAGTTGGTGCTCACCGTCGCCGTCCGGCGCGACGGCAGCCTCGAGCGCATCGACGTGATCCAGCCGAGCGGGCATCCGGTGCTGGACGAGGCGGCCATACGCATCGTGCGGCTGTCGGCTCCATTCGCCCCGCTGCCCGAGTCGCGTGACGACGTTGACGTCCTGCACGTGACGCGAACCTGGCAATTCCTGCCGGGCAACGTATTGCGAAACCAGTGAGCCACGAGTCCTCGATGCTTTGAGGCCGAACGATGGCGGGCCTTCTGATCGATATCACGCCGCGCCACTGTCCGGGTTCAATGGCATGCGTCATGACCGAAAGCACTGCCGGCCTTCGCTGGGCATCATGCCGCCGACGTGGCATTGTTCAGCGGGCCCCTGGACTGGACCGCCATGACGTCCGCCCGCAGTTATCTCCGCAACCATCTGCTTGTCGCCATGCCGGGCATGGGCGATCCGAATTTCGTCCGCAGCGTGACCTACCTCTGCGAGCACAACGAGCACGGTGCCATGGGCATCCGTATCAACCGGGCCAGTGGGATGCGCATGGGAGACGTGCTCGCCCAGATGAAAATCCGCTGCCGCGCTTCGGAAGTCATGAACGAACCGGTCCTGATCGGCGGTCCGGTCCAGCAGGAACACGGATTCGTGCTGCACGAGGCGGTCGAACGCGAGTGGGACTCGTCGCTACCGGTCGCCGATGATCTGTGCGTGACCACTTCACGCGACATACTCGGCGCCATCGCCGCCGGCCGAGGGCCGCCCCGATCCCTGCTGGCGCTGGGCTATGCGGGATGGACGGCCGGCCAGCTGGAACACGAGATTCTGCAGAACGCATGGATCAGCGTGCCCGCGCAGAAGTCGGTCCTGTTCCAGGTACCCATTGAGAGCCGCTGGCACGCAGCGCTCGCCCTGCTCGGCATCGATCCGCTTTCCCTGAGCGACGATGTCGGCCACGCCTGAACATTCCCGGATACTGGGCTTTGACGTCGGTGCGCGCTGGTTGGGCGTGGCCTGCGGATCGGCGCTGACCGGACTCGGGCAGCCACTGGGTGTGCTCGAAACCCGCGCGGGTGCCGTCGACTGGGCCGGTCTCGACCGAATGCTGCGCGAGTGGTCGCCCGACATGCTGCTGGTGGGCCTGCCGCTGACGCTTGCGGGAGACGAACAGCCTGCCAGCGCGCGCGCGCGTGCATTCGCACTCGCGGCCGGCGCACGTTACCGATTGCCTGTCGCCTTGCAGGACGAGCGCGGAAGCTCGCGGGAGGCCAGCGCGAGATTTGCGCAGGCGCGCCGCGCCGGAGTCGCACGGCGCCGGCAGGCGGCCAATATCGACGCACTGGCGGCCGTTGTGATCGTCGAGCGTTATCTTGGTTCCCTGGCCCAGTTTGATGCCGTCTCCCACCCCATCGAGGATTTGTGACATGCCGCTTCCGCCCGTAGCTGAACTCATCGACGCTGCCGCCTCCGGCCTCGCCGAGCACCTGGGCACGAAGGGCATTGCGGACGCGCGCGTAGTCGGCATCCGGACGGGCGGCGTCTGGGTGGCGGAGGCGCTGACGCAGCGTTGCGGAGCGAAGGAACCCTCCGGAGTGCTGGATATCGGCTTTCATCGCGACGACGTGGGCCAGCGCGACGCGCTGCCGCGTCTGGGTCCTTCCCGCATTCCCTGGGACATCAATGGCCACGACATCGTGCTGGTGGATGACATCCTGCGCACCGGACGCACCGCGCGCGCAGCGCTCAACGCCCTGTTCGACTGGGGACGGCCCCGCAGCGTGACGCTGCTGGTGCTGGTGGACATTCCCGAACGCGAGTTGCCGATGCAGGCCGACGTCCGCGGGCTGGAAACCGCTCCCCGCGCCGGGCAGGAACTCAGGCTCTGCGGGCCCGATGCGATGCACCTCGAGTGGCGCCCGCGTGGCTGATGCCGCCGCTCCGACCTCGCGCCATCTGCTCACGCTGGCGGACATGCCGGCAGCGGAAATCGAGGCCATTCTCGACACCGCTGCCGCCATTGCGGCCGCCACGACAGGACGCATGAAGACCCTGCCCATCCTGCGCGGTCACACAGTGGTGAACCTGTTCTTCGAGCCTTCGACACGCACGCGAACCAGTTTCGAGCTGGCGGCGCGGCGGCTGTCCGCGGAAGTTGTCAATTTCGACGTGGGCAGCGCCTCGACGATCAAGGGTGAAAGCCTGCTCGACACGCTGCGAACCATCGCTGCGATGGGCTGCGACGTGTTCGTCGTGCGCCATCGCGAGGAAGGCACACCCGCGCGGCTGGCAGAGGCCCTGGGCGACGCGGTCTCGATCATCAACGCGGGCGATGGCACGCACGCGCACCCCACCCAGGGTCTGCTCGACGTGTACACCATCCGTGCGCACTGCGGAACGGATTTCTCGCGCCTGCGGGTGGCGATCATCGGCGACATCGCGCACTCGCGCGTCGCGCATTCGGACATCGATGCCCTGCTCGCCCTCGGTGTCGGGGAATTGCGCGTATGCGCCCCACCCGCCCTGCTGCCGGCGGCGCCCGATCCCCGGCTCGTGGTGATGGACGACATCGCGCAGGCGATTGCAGGTGTGGATGTCGTCATGCTGCTGCGCCTGCAGAAAGAGCGCATGCAGGCGGCGGACATTCCCGACGACACCGCGTTTTTCCGCGACTACGGGTTGACGCCCGAGCGACTCGCCCGAGCGCGTCCTGGCGCGCTGGTGATGCATCCCGGACCCATCAACCGCGAGGTGGAGATCGCCTCCGCCGTGGCGGATGGACCGCAGTCCATGATCCTCGCCCAGGTCGCCAACGGCATGCCGATCCGCATGGCGGTCATGTGCCGACTGCTCGGTGCCTCGTTGCGTGCGTGATGGGTAGCGCGTAGCGCGCTGCTATACCGGTTTCGATGCGCTGTCTGATGAGTTTTCGAAAGCAGTTGAGCCTCAATCGTTGAAGCGGGCACCGGTAGGACGACGACGATCGACGATGAGTTCGAGCACGTCCGGACGCGAGTAGTGGCCGAACGCGTCGAACGTCTGGCGCTCGCCACGCACCGCCATGCCGTCGATGTCTGCCAGCAGCAGTCGTTCTTCGCCCATCACGGGTTCGACCACCCACGCTCCGTCCGGTCCGGCGATGCACGAACCCCCATCGGCGCAGACGGCGGGCAACTCGGTCCGCAACGCTGCAGCGGATGGCACCCCGTCGGGAATGTCCTGCCGCCTCATGATTCCGCTCACCGACAGGGCGTAACTGCGGCCCTCGCGCGCAATGTGGCGGGTGAGTTCGCGCGTGTTGCGCACATTGCCGGGCCAGAGCGCAACGTGGACGTCTTCGCCCTGCGCATACAGCGAGGCGCGGGCCAGCGGCATCCAGTTCTCCCAGCAGTTGAGGCTGCCGAGTGTGAATCCGCCGATGGGAAAGGTACGCAGGCCATGGCCGTCGCCCGGCGACCAGGCGAGTCGCTCCTCGTGCGTCGGCATGAGCTTGCGGTGCACATTGCGGATCGCGCCCGCGGCGTCGATCGTCACCGCCGAGCAGAACAGGCTGTGCCCGCGCTCGCGGGTCTTTTCGATGATGCCGAGCACCACCCACACACCCGCATTCGCTGCGGCTTCGCACACGGGATCGAGATCACCGGCGGCGATGTCGATCGATTGCGATACGTAGTGCGCATGCAGGAGCTTGTGGCGCGTCGATTCAAAGCGCGCGCCGTCGGTGTGCTCGATCCAGAATGGATAGCCCGGAAGGAGTCCCTCGCCGAATGCGACCAGCCCGGCGCCTTCCGCGCCCGCGCGCGCGATCCATTCCGCGATCTTGCGACGCGTCGCGTCGCGATCCAGCCAGATGGGCGCCATCTGTGCGAGTGCGACCTTCAAGCGACAGTTGTCCGGCACGGGCTGATCTCCGCGTTGTGAATCGACTCAGGCCGCCGCGACGACGGGCATTTCAACCGAGTCGCTCGGCAATCTGCGGATGCGCGCACCCAGACCGGAGAGCTTCTCCTCGATCAGCTCGTAACCCCGATCGATGTGATAGATCCGGTCCACGCGTGTCTCGCCATCGGCCACCAGCCCGGCGAGCACCAGACACGCCGATGCGCGCAGGTCGGTCGCCATGATCGGTGCGCCCGTCAGCCTGGGCACACCACGAATGATCGCGGTGCGACCTTCCACCCGGATATCCGCGCCGAGCCGCTGCAATTCCTGTACGTGCATGAAGCGGTTCTCGAACACGTTCTCCGTGATGATGCCGGTGCCCTCGGCGATCGAGTTGAGCGCCGTGAACTGTGCCTGCATGTCCGTGGGAAATGCCGGGTACGGTGCCGTGCTGATATCGACCGCACGCGGTCGGCGGCCACCCATGTCGAGCGTGATCTGGTCCTCTCCCGTATCGATGTGGGCGCCGGCAGCCTCCAGCTTGGCGAGCACGGCGTCGAGCGTCTGCGGGCGCGTCCTGCGCGCGGTCACCTTGCCACCTGTCATGGCGGCAGCCACCAGGAAGGTTCCGGTCTCGATCCGGTCGGGCAATACGTCGTACTCGGCGCCGTGCAGGCGCTCGACGCCGTGGATCACCATGGTGTTGCTGCCGGCGCCTTCGATCTGCGCGCCCATCGCATTGAGGCAGTTCGCGAGGTCGACGACCTCCGGTTCCTGCGCCGCGTTTTCCAGAATGGTGGTACCGCTGGCGAGCGTGGCCGCCATCATCAGGTTTTCGGTTCCCGTAACAGTCACGGTGTCCATGGTTATGTGTGCGCCGCGCAGGCGACTGGCCCGGGCGCGTATGTATCCGTTCGCCACCGTCACATCCGCGCCCAGCGCCTGCAGACCCCGGATATGCAGATCCACGGGGCGCGATCCGATGGCGCAGCCGCCCGGCAACGAGACATCGGCCTGACCGAAGCGCGCCACCAGCGGACCGAGCACGAGGATCGAGGCGCGCATGGTGCGCACCAGGTCGTAGGGAGCGAAGAACCGATCCGTGGAGCGCGGATCGACGAGGATGCGCATTTTCTCGTCCACCGACAGCTGCACGCCCATCTGCCCCAGCAACTCCATGGTCGTGGTCACGTCATGCAGATGCGGCACGTTGCCGATGGTGACGGGCTCGTCAGCCAGCAACGTGGATGCGAGGATCGGCAGGACGGCGTTCTTGGCGCCCGAGATCCAAACGTCGCCGTTGAGCGGCACCCCACCCGTGATCACGATCTTGGCCAAGCGAACCTCCCTTGAGTGCAGTTGCGAGCGGCACCCGCACACCCGCGCGGATCAACGTCGGGTCTGACCTTGCAATGATGCCGGGCGTCGATCAATGACCCGCTTCCGCCGGCGTCACGGTGCGCAAGGCGAGCGCGTGGATTTCTCCGCCCATGCGATCTCCAAGCGTGGCGTAGACCAGCCGATGCCGGGCCAGCGGCGGCTTGCCTTCGAATGCGGTACAGACCACGGTTGCCTCGAAGTGGACGCCGTCGGCGCCCGCCACGAGCGCCTTCGCGCCCGGCAAGCCGGTTTCTATGAGATCGCGGATGGTGTCTGCGTTCACGTCAGGTCCCTGGGCGCGGACACGCCGCGGCAATCGTGAAAATCGGTGACGGGTTGCGGGAAACCGCAGCTCCGGGGCCCGGCACCGCCCTGCGGCCCGAAGGCGGCGAAGGCAGATGCGCTCGGACATCCCGTTGGGAGCGGCCCGATGGGAGCGGCTAGAATATGCGGTCGATTCTATCAGAGCGCCTCGCGGCAACGGTCTGTCTTTTTGATGAATGCCTGCCCCGATCCATCCCATTCCCTGCGATCCGCCGGTGCCGACGGCGCGTCGCTCGCGGCCAGCGCGCGACGCGTCATCGCGGTCGAGACGCGCGCCGTGGCGGACCTTGCGGCCCGCATCGACGCAGGCTTCCTGCACGCCTGCGAGCTTCTGCTCGCGTGCCGCGGCCGTGTTGTCGTCACCGGCATGGGCAAATCCGGCCATGTGGCGCGAAAGATCGCGGCGACTTTTGCCTCGACCGGCACGCCGGCGTTTTTCGTGCACCCTGGTGAGGCCAGCCACGGTGATCTCGGCATGATCACTGACGGCGACGTGGTGCTCGCCCTGTCCAATTCGGGCGAAACCGACGAACTGCTGTCAATCCTGCCGATGCTGAAGCGGCAGGGCAACGCGCTGATCGCAATGAGCGGCAAGCCCGGTTCGAGCCTCGCCCGTTTTGCCGACGCGGCGATCGATGTCGCCGTCTCGGAGGAGGCCTGCCCGCTGGGACTGGCGCCGACCTCGAGCACAACGGCCGCGCTGGTCATGGGCGATGCGCTCGCAGTGGCACTGCTCGAGGCGCGGGGCTTCACGGCGGACGACTTTGCCCGCTCCCATCCCGCGGGAGCGCTCGGCCGACGGCTGCTGCTGCACATCGCCGACGTCATGCATCGCGGCACTGCGATTCCGCGCGTCGATGCCGAGGCATCGGTTTCAACGGCGCTCATGGAAATGTCCCGGACGGGGCTCGGAATCATCGCCGTGGTCGATGCGCAGAACGTGCTGCTCGGCGTGTTCACCGATGGCGACCTCAGGCGGGCCGTGGACGACAGCGAGGTCGATCTGCGCGCCACGGCTGTGACCCGCCTGATGACCCGCGAACCCAAGACCATCGGCGCGGATCAGCTGGCGGTGGAGGCGGCGCGGTTGATGGAGGACCATAAGATTCACGCACTGATCGTGCTCGATCCCGAACGCAAGGTGATCGGCGCGCTGAACATTCACGATCTGCTGCGCGCGCGCGTGGTTTGAGGACGCTGGTACCCGATGCCGAGCGCCAACATTAGCGCCGCCACGCGCCAGCGCGCGTCCGTGATCCGCCTCGCCTGTTTCGATGTCGACGGCGTCCTGACCGATGGGCGCCTGTGGTTCGGCAATGAAGGTGAGGCGCTCAAGACTTTCCACGTGCACGACGGGCTCGGACTCAAGCGACTGCAGGCCGCTGGCGTCGAGGTCGCGATCATCAGCGCGCGGACCAGTGCGATCGTGTCGAAGCGCATGGCCGAGCTCGGAATCACCGAAGTCCACCAGGGCGTCAAGGACAAGCTCGACTGCGTTGCCGTGCTCGCGGCAAGCCTCGGGGTGGCGCTGCGAGAGGTTTCATTCACGGGCGACGATCTGCCGGATCGCGCGGTTATGGATCGCGCGGGTCTGGCCATCGCGGTGGCCAATGCCGCACCGGAAGTGCAAGCCGTTGCGCACTACATCACCACACGCCGTGGAGGCGAAGGGGCGGTGCGCGAGGTCTGCGATCTGTTGTTGAGCAGCCGCCAGGTGGCAGGCGCGTCGCGCGGCGGCGCCATGGGTCCGGCGTGAACAACCGGCGCATCGTATGGGTAGGCGTGCTGCTGGCCGTGATCGCGGCAGCCACCCAGTGGCTGGTGTGGCTGCGGCGCGACGTGCCCGTCGAAACCTTTGTCGGACCGCCGCGTTCGGACTACGACATCAGCAATTTCAGCATGAGTGCATTGGACAAGGCCGGGCAGCTCGCCTTCACCGTGCGGGCTCCGCGCGCGACGCGCAATCCCGGGCTCGGGACTTTCGATATCGAATCTCCGCACTTCGTGCTGCGCGACGCCCAGGGCATTGACTGGGACGTGCGCGCGCGGCACGGATGGGTCCGATCGGACGCACGCGAACTACGGCTGACAGGCGCGGTCGAGATGGATCGCAAGACCCGCGATGCCGCCAGCGCCGTGACCCTGCGCAGCGAACGCATCGACGCGACGCTCGATCCGAATCTGATCACCTCACCGCTAGCGGTCACGATCGAACGACCGGGCTCTATACTCTCCGGCACCGGCATGCACGCCGATATCGACCGCAAGCGCTTCGCGCTAAAGGACCAGGTTCATGGCCGTTTCGATCCGCCTGCGCGCGGTACTCGCTAGCCTGATTTGCATTGGCCTCGCACCTGCGGCGCTGGCGCTCAAGAGTGACCGGCAGCAGGTGCTGGATGTCGATGCCGACCAGCTCGATGCCGGCCTCGAGGACAACCGTGCCGTGCTCAAGGGCGACGTGCGAATCAAGCAGGGGACGCTTCTGATCCATGCGGCGGAGGCAACGCTGACGCAGGGCGAAAAGCAGGAAACCCGGCGCGTGCTGCTGACGGGTGCGCCCGTGACACTCGAGCAGGACCTCGACGAGGGCGGCCGGCTCAAGGCGAGCGCCCGACAGGTGGATTACGACGTATCCGGTGAGACCATCGTGTTGACCGGGGACGCCAGTGTCAGTCAGCCACGCGGCGATCTTTCCGGCGAGAAAATCGTCTACAACACAGCCTCGGGCAAGCTCAACGCCACCAGCACCAACGGCGGACGGGTTCATCTCAAGGTGCAGCCGAAGACCGAGAAGCCGACCCCGTGAAGGCCGGCGACGACGCCTCGATCCGGAGCGCGATCGCTGGCAGGCGCGGGGCGGAGCAGGCTCGCCAGCGGCTGGAACCGCACGGCAGATGCTGATCGCCGAGGGCCTGCGCAAGCGCTACGGCGCGCGCCAGATCGTGCGCGAATTCTCGTTCCAACTCGCTCCTGGCGAGGTGGTGGGGCTGCTCGGCCCGAACGGTGCCGGCAAGACCACGTGCTTCTACATGATCGTCGGACTCATCGCCACCGACGAGGGCCGTATCCGCGTCGACGAGCACGACGTGACGCGGCTGCCGATGCACTCCCGATCGCGGCTCGGTGTGGGCTATCTGCCGCAGGAACCTTCGATTTTCCGACGGCTGTCGGTGTCGGACAATGTGATGGCCATTCTGGAGTTGCGATCCGATCTCGACGCGTCTGCACGCGAGAACGAGCTGGGCTCGCTGCTTGAGGAACTGCATGTGGCGCATCTGGCGGATGCGCCGGGCATCAGCCTTTCCGGTGGTGAGCGCCGGCGTGTCGAGATCGCGAGGGCACTGGCGGCTCGTCCGAGATTCATGCTGCTGGACGAACCCTTCGCCGGGGTCGACCCCATCTCCGTCAATGAGATCCAGCGCATTGTCGCGCACCTCAAGAGTCGCGGCATCGGCGTACTCATCACCGACCACAATGTTCGCGAGACGCTCGACATCTGCGACCGGGCCTACATCCTCAACGACGGGTCGGTACTGGCCGAGGGACTGCCAGCGGATCTGCTGCGAGATCCGCAGGTCCGCGAGGTCTACCTCGGCCACGACTTCGCTCTCTGAGCCGTCGTGGAGCGGCGCCACCTGATGGCGCCGATGGCGAGTCCCCTGTCGCGCGCTAGACTTCCGGCATGGAGCTTGCTTGCGGCGGCGCCCGAGTCCTTTAAAGCAGACCTTCGCGACGCTCCGCCAGACGCTCATCCGGAGGTGTCGACGTGGTTCATGACCCCGCAACCACAGCCACAACCTGGATCCCTGGATCCAGCCCCGAGCGCGCGCTGCGGTGCCGGGCGCGCTGCGGCGGGCGGACCGGACGCGCATGACGACGCTGCGCCCTGCGCTGCGCATCGAGCATCGGCAGCAACTGACGCTTACGCCACAGTTGCGGCAGTCGATCCGCCTGCTGGCCATGTCGACCGCCGAACTCGAACTCGAACTCGCCGAAGCCGCGGAGATCAACCCGCTGCTCGAATACCTGGCGCCGGGCGAGCGCGAGGATGCATCAGACGAGCAAGGGGGCACCGAATCCGCCAGCGACCCCGAAAGCCAGGCTGCCGAGCGGACGACTGACGAACGCGCCGCGGCCGATGCAAGCGCGACCGACTGGAATCCGGACGACGACTCCAGCGAGTCGCACGACAGCACGCGCGATAACCGTGATTCCGAGGCCGCGGCGGATCGCGAGTGGGACGAGGGCGAGGCCCGCAGCACTGCGGGCAGCGGCGGCGACTCCATGTGGGAAGAACGACTGACCGCAGCTGTCGATCTCGTCGAACACCTCCGGCGCCAGATCGAATTGCTGCCTTTCGTCGCCCGCGATCGCGTGATCGCTGCCGTACTCGTCGATGCGCTGGATGAAGACGGGCTGCTGCGCGTGCCGGATTCAGAGATCGCTGCAGCGTGCGCCCTGTCACCGCCGCTGGCCAACGGCGAGATCGAAAGCGTGCGGCACCGGCTGCAAAGGCTCGATCCCACCGGCATCGCGAGTCGCACGCTCATCGAATGCCTGGACGTGCAGCTTATGGAGCGCCCAAACATCGGCGCAGAAGCAAGGGCACGCGCACGCCGGCTGCTGCTCGAGCATTCCGACTCGATCCGCAAGGTCCCGAGCGAGAAGCTGGCCGCGCAACTGGACTGCGCCGTGCCGGAAATGGAGCGGGCGCTGGAACTGCTTCGAAGCCTTGATCCGCGCCCCGGACAGCGCTTCAGCGCCGCGCGCATCGACTATGTGCAGCCCGACGTGATCGCCTATCGCGCGCAGGGGCGCTGGGACGTGCGGCTGAACGGCGCGGCTCACCCGGGGCTCTCACTCAATCGCCACTACGCGCGCATGGCGGAACAGGTCACCGGCACAACCGAGCGTTACCTGCGGGGCCGGCTGCAGGAAGCGCGCTGGTTGATCCGCAGCGTCGCCGCGCGCGGCGATACGCTGCTGCGCGTGGCCGCATGGATCGTTCGCCAGCAGGCAGCGTTTCTGGATTTCGGAGCCGAGGCAATGCGGCCCCTGACACTGCGGGAGGTGGGGGCTGCCCTTGAGCTCCACGAGTCGACGGTCTCGCGCGCCACGGCCCGCAAGTATCTGGCGACACCCCGTGGCGTGTTCGAATTGAGGCATTTCTTTTCCGCCGCGCTCGAGACCGAGACCGGTGGCACCGCGTCCGCGCTCGCCGTGCAGGCTCTGATCCGGAAGCTGATCGATGCCGAAGACCCGCGTCAACCACTGTCAGACGCCGCGCTCGCGCGATTGCTGTCGGCGGAAGGAATCGCAGTGGCGCGTCGCACCGTGGCAAAATATCGCGAAGGCATGCGCATTCCATCCTCGAACGAGCGCTGTGGCCGTGGCTGAGTCCGCTTCCGCGCTGGCGGAGTCGCACCCGGCGCGCCCGCGGCCCGGAGCCTGCCTTGCTGCAACCGCATCGAAGGAGAACCGCATGCAACGGCGTGTCGCCCGGCAGCACCCCGCAATGACGCGCGCGCGGACCTGCGCCCGCCGCAACGACGCGCGAGGCCTGCGCGTCGCGCCCTGAGCGCGACCTGCAACTCCGCGATGCACGACGAAGCCCAGGGAGAATCGCAGCGCTCGCTCGGATTGGTCGAGCTGGTCGAGCTGGTCGGCGAGCGCATGGGATTGCGGTGGGTCGGCGGCCGCGAAGGAGCCGATCGCCGTATCGAAACCTTGCCACACCGCAAGAGCCGACCGGCCCTGGTCGGCTACCTCAATCTCATCTATCCAAACCAGGTCCAGATCATCGGCACCGAGGAGATCGAGTTCCTCGACAGCCTGGATCCGGCCGACCGGCAGCAGACGATACGGCACATCATGGAACAGCGGCCGGCCGCACTGATCGCCACGCGCAACCAGTTATTTCCCGTGGATCTCGCCGCGGCGGCCGAGTCGTCGTCGACTCCGATCTTCGTGTCGTCCGCGTCCGGCCGGGAACTCGAGACCTATCTGCACTATCACCTGGCGCGGCGACTGGCACGGCGCACCACGCTGCACGGCGTATTCGTGGAGGTGTACTCGATCGGTGTGCTCATCACCGGCGCCTCGGGCGCCGGCAAGAGCGAGCTCGCGCTGGATCTCGTCACGCGCGGTCACCGCCTGATTGCGGATGACGCGCCCGACTTCACGCTGATCGCGCCGGATGTGATCGATGGCACCTGTCCCGAGTTGCTGCAGGACCTGCTCGAAGTGCGGGGACTGGGGGTACTCAACGTCCGTGAATTGTTCGGTCATACGGCGGTCAAGTCCAACAAGTACCTGCGACTGGTGGTCGAACTGGGCCCCATCGATGCGCTCGACCATATCGATCCCATGTGTCGGGTCAAAGGCATCCACGACGAACAGGAAGTGCTCGGAGTCAACGTCCCGCGGGTTCTGATTCCCGTCGCACCCGGGCGAAATCTCGCTGTGCTGCTCGAAACCGCCGTGCGCAATCACCTGTTGCGTGGCACCGGTATCGATCCTGCGCGCAGCTTTCTTGATCGGCACGCGCACCAGCTGCGCCACCAGATGGGACGCACGTGAACGCCGTGCTGCCAGCGCACCCAGCGGCACGACCGCAGCTTGCGCTGGTGACAGGACTTTCGGGATCGGGCAAGACCATTGCCCTGCGGGCGCTCGAGGATGCCGGTTTCTATTGCGTGGACAATCTGCCGCCAGGACTCATTCCGGAGCTCGTGGCTGCCGTGCACGGCGCCGGACAACAATCTGCGCGCCCGCTCGCCATCGGCATCGATGCACGCAATCGCGCGGAAGACCTCGCCAGCCTGCCCGGCATCCTCGCGGGTCTCGCGGCCGAAGGCAGTCGCTTCAGACTCGCGTTTCTCGACGCCGACGATGCGACCCTCGTGCGGCGTTTCGCCGAGACCCGCCGTCGCCATCCGCTGACGCAGTCCGGACTGGCGGAAGCCATCGCAGAAGAGCGCGCATTGCTGGCGCCCCTCGCAGCACTGGCGGAAATCAACATCGATACCAGCGCTCTCAACGTGCACCAGTTGCGGCGCCGCATGTTCGAGACGTTCGCGGGCGAGACCGCGTCGGTGATGCTGCTGTTCGAATCGTTTGCCTATCGACATGGCGTGCCCTCCGAATCCGACTTCGTGTTCGACGCACGCAGCCTGCCCAATCCACACTGGGTACCAGAGCTGCGGCCCTTGAACGGCCGCGATCGCGCGGTCACCGACTGGTTCGACGGCCACCCCAGCGTCGCGGAGTTCATCGAGCGCGCGCACGGCATGGTGGCGCTGTGCCTTGCCAGCGGCGATGCCGAGCAACGGCGCAGCCTTGCCGTGATGATCGGCTGCACGGGCGGTCGCCATAGATCGGTACACATCGCCGAAGCGCTTGCAACACGATTCCGCGAGGTTCACCCGCGCGTCCACACATTTCATCGGGAGCTCGAGTGATGCTCGGCTGCGCCGGCGGTCGCGAGCGATCCATGCACAGTGCCAAGGCGCTCGTCACACGGTTCCACGCGCTCCACCCGCGCGCCCACACCTTGCTTCGGGAACTCGAGTGAAAGTCGGTGTCCTGCTGCTGACACACGCGCCTCTGGGTACCGCGTTGCTGACGGTGGCGCGCCAGATCCTGGGCGCGCTCCCGGCACGTGTCGAAGCGGTCGAATTCGACCATGCTCCGAGTGCGGCGGAGACCCGCGCGCGTGCAGGAAGATGCCTGATCGAACTCGATCAGGGCGACGGTGTGCTGATTCTCACGGACCTGATCGGCGCGACCCCTACCAACATCGCCGCCACGCTGGGAGACCATGGCGTGGTATGCCGCTGGATTGCAGGCGTCAACCTGCCGATGCTGCTGCGCGTGATCAACTATCCCGACCTCGCGCTCGGGGATCTTTGCAACGTCGCGGAGAGCGGCGCGCACGCCGGAGTGGTGAGCGATCGTGCCCGCCGTTGAAGTCACGGTGGTCAATCCGCTCGGTCTGCACGCGCGCCCCTCGGCCCGGATTGTGCAACTTCTGGCCCCTTTCGATGCCGAGATCTGGTTGTCGCTGCGCGGGCGCGAAATCAACGCCAAGAGCATCATGGGTCTCATGATGCTGGCAGCGCCAGAGGGTGCGGTGTTGCAGGCGCGCGCCGAAGGGCGCGAGGCCGACGCGGCGCTCGCGGCGCTCGCGCAAGCCTTCGCCACGGGCTTCGGAGATCGACTTGCCCGCACGCTTTGAACTGTCCGGGGTGATGGCCTCGCGCGGCATGGCGCTGGGTCGTGCTCGCCTGGTATACCCGCTGCGATTCGAGGTCGAGTCGACCGTATTGACCGCGGCGGAAGTGGCAGCCGAGGCTGAACACTTCGAGGCCGCCGTCGCCAGCGCGCACGAGGATCTGCGCCGCGTGCGCAAGCGCATTCCAAAAGCGCTTGCGGCCGAACTCGGCGAGTTCATCGACTCGCACGCGCTCATCCTGGACGATCCGGAATTCACCGGCGCCATCCGTGCCCGCATCCGCAATGAGCGCATCAGCGCGGTGGCGGCGCTCAAGACCGAACGCGACCGGCTGGCGGCAGCATTCGATCAGATCGACGACCCTTACCTCCGATCGCGACGCGATGATCTCGACCAGCTCACCGCGCGGCTGTATGCGGCGCTGCGACGTGGCGAGACGAGTGCTCCGACCGCTGCTCCCAAGGAGTCAGTGACCGGCGAGTTGCTGATCGCCGAAACGGTGGGCCCTGCGGAACTGCTGCGCGTCTTTCAGCATGGAACGCTGGGCTTTGTGACGGGCGGCGGCAATACCTATGCGCACAGCGCGATCATGGCGCGCAGCCTGTACGCACCCATGGTCTGCGGGGTCCGCGACGCGCTGGAGAAGCTGCACGACGGGGATCTCGTACTGCTCGACGCCGATCACGGTCAGGTCATCGTCAATCCCGATGCGCTCGATTTGAAACAGTTGCGCAACTACCAGCGCGATGCGCAACGCAGCCGGCGCGAACGCTCACGGCTGCGCGGCGCGGAGACCGTGACTGCAGACGGCAGCAGCATCGCACTCGAGGTCAATGCGGAGCGCCCGGCGGAGATCGCGGAAGCGCGCCGCCTGGGCGCCGCCGGGGTGGGACTTTTCCGCACCGAGTTCCTGTTCCTCGGCGATGGTGCGCTGCCGGATGAGGACGCACAGTTCGCGATCTACCGTGACGCGGTCGTCGCGATGGGGGGCAAGCCCGTAACGCTGCGCACGCTCGACCTTGGCGCCGACAAGGCACCGGCCCAACTGGACCTCGCCCCAGAAGCCAATCCTGCGCTGGGGCTTCGGGGCGTGCGGTTCTCGCTTCGGCGCCGCGCACTTTTCGTCAGCCAGCTGCGGGCCATGCTGCGAGCCTCTCAGTACGGACCGGTGCGGATCCTGTTGCCGATGATCGGCAGTATCGAGGAGGTTCGCGAGGCACGCGGTCTGCTCGACAGCTGTCGGCTGCTCCTCGAGGCCGAAGGCAAGGGTGTCGGCGACGACGTGGCGCTCGGCGGCATGATCGAGGTGCCCGGAGCCGCGCTGGTGGTGGAAGAACTGCTTGCCGAACTCGACTTCCTGGCCATCGGCAGCAACGACCTGGTGCAGTACCTGCTCGCAACCGATCGCGACAATGACGCCGTGAGCGCCTATTACGATCCGCTGCATCCGGCCGTGATACGGCTGCTGGCACAGGTCGTCAGTGCTGCGCGGCGCGCCGGCAAGCGCGTGTCCATCTGCGGCGAAATGGCCTGCGATGCGAGCTTCCTGCCGCTGTTGCTGGCGATCGGGCTTGAGGATTTCAGCCTGCGTGTGTCGGCGCTGCTGGAGATCCGGCAGGCATTGCGGCAGCTCTCTCCCGTGCAATTGCGCAAGCGCCTGCCGGCACTGCTGGCGTGCGCGGATCGGGCCGCGCTCGAGCGCGAGCTGCAGGCGATCACGCCTTCCGCATGAGCGCGACCGGAATTTCGCCCCTGGTCCTTGCGCAACGCGACGCATTCTGCGCGCGCTTCGCCGCCGCGCAACCATTCCGCCACGTCGTGATCGACGGATTCCTGGAGGCGGAATTCGCTGCCGACCTGCTGACGGATTTTCCTGCCTTCGACCGTGGCAGTGCAATCAACGAAGCTGGCGAAAAAGGCCTCAAGTCAACCGTCGAACGCGTTCGCGATCTCGAGGGACCGTTCGCGCTGCTCGACGAGCGCGTGCAGTCGCGCGCGTTCCTCGACTTCGTCGGGCATGTCACATCGATTCCGGATCTCATCTACGACCCGCATTACTTCGGTGGCGGCACGCACGAAAGCCTCAGCGGCCAGGAACTCGATCCGCATGTCGACTTCAACCGGCATCCCATCGAGCCATGGCATCGCCGGCTCAACCTCATTGTGTACCTCAATCCCGAGTGGCAAGGGTCATGGGGTGGTGGCCTGGAGCTGCATTCCAACCCGCGCGCGCCTGATGACCAGGTCCATGTCATCGAACCTGACTTCAATCGCTGTGTGATCTTCGAGACCACGGAGCACTCCTGGCACGGCTTCTCGCGCATTGCCATGCCACCGGATCGAGCGGGGATTTCGCGCAAGTCCATCGCGCTGTACTTCTACACGCTCGAGCGGCCGGCGAGCGAGCTGGCAGACCCGCATTCCACCATCTACGTGGATCGGCCACTGCCTGATCGCTTCCGCGGCGGACTCACGCTGACCGATGCGGACGTCCACGAAGTGCAGGTGTTGCTCAAGCGCCGCGACATGCACAGCGAGCGCCTGTATCGCGATCTCTCGCGCGTGCAGGCCGAACTGGTGGAAGTGCGCGATCTGCTGGGGCGCAGTCGCGCTCTGCGGCTGGTGGCGCTGGTACGAAGGGCGTTGCGCCGGATTGGCCTCACCGCAAAGTAGCGATCGGGCCGTCTGCGCGCCGGCGCGATCATCACGCCGGCAACACTTGCAACGGGACCGTGCTGGAACGATGGGAAGCAATGCGCGGACGCCGCCGCTGCTGCCCACAAGACTTTCAACCGCCGCGTGAGTAGCGCGTCACTTGATGCGCGAGATCGGCACCGGGCGTTGCAAGCCGGCGTGAGGGGCGCGCGCATGCCCGGGGTTCGCGTTATGGTTTGACGGGATTGCAGAGCACGCTGGTGTCGCGATAGCGGTCGCAGCGACGCGGCGTGCTCTGGCGCTAACCTTGCTCTGCACTCACGCGCTCCGCTGCACTCACGTTGCCACATCCGACTCTCGAGGTGATCCGTGGCCGAATCGCTGCGTTACGACCGTGCCGCACAGCAGCTGAAGATGCTGAGCCAGGCGCTTGATTCCGGTCGTCTCGGACCGGTCCGGCGACTGGTCAACACGCTTGAAGCCGCCGAGATCGGCAACCTGCTGGAATCACTGCCGCCGACCAAGCGACTGATCGTGTGGGGTCTGGTTGATCCCGAGGACGACGGCGAAGTGCTGGTGCATGTCGGTGACGAGGTGCGCGAAAGCCTCATCAACGACATGGACGTGGAGGAGTTGCGCAACGCCGCGGGCTCGCTCGACATCGACGATCTCGCCGACCTGGTGGAGGACCTGCCGCATCATCTGATCGACGAGCTGCTCAAGTCGATGGACCGCACCGACCGGGAACGGCTGGAGCAGGTCCTGTCGTATGACGAAGACAGTGCCGGGCGGCTGATGAACCCCGACGTCGTCACCCTGCGCGGCGATGTCACCATCGACGTGGTGCTGCGTTACCTGCGCCGGCGCGGCGAGATGCCCGAGCACACCGACCATCTCTATGTCGTCAGCCGACGGCGCCAGTACCTCGGCAGGATCGCGCTCACGACCCTGCTGACGGCGGATGTCGACACGCCGATCAACACACTGCTCGACGACTCGCAGCAGGCCATCAACGCGGACGAGAGCGCCGAGGCAGTCGCACGCGGATTCGCCGATCACGACTGGATTTCCGCCCCCGTGGTCGATTCGGGCAACGTGTTGCTCGGCCGCATCACCATCGACGATGTGGTCGACCTGATCCGCGAGCAGGCCGAGCACCAGGTGATGGGCGCCGCCGGCCTGGATGAGGACGAGGATCTGTTCGCACCGGTGGCACGCGCCGCGCGCCGCCGCGCGATCTGGCTCGGCGTCAATCTCGCCACGGCTTTTCTTGCGGCATGGGTCATCGGCCGTTTCGAGGCCACGATCGAGAAAATCGTCGCGCTCGCGGTGCTGATGCCGATCGTCGCCAGCATGGGTGGCGTGGCCGGCACGCAGACACTGACATTGATGGTGCGCGGACTGGCGCTGGGTCAGGTGGGTTTCGGCAACCTGCGCGCGCTGCTTGGAAAGGAACTCATGGTCGGCGCAGTCAACGGCGTGCTGTGGGCGCTGGTGGTGGCAGCGGTGGCGTGGCTCTGGTTCGGCGACATACAGATCTCGATGGTGATCGGCGCGGCCATCGCCATCAATCTGTTCGTGGCGGCGCTGGCTGGCGTTCTGATTCCGCTCCTGCTCAAGCGCATGCATGTGGATCCCGCGCTCGCGGGCGGCGTAGTGCTCACCACGGTGACCGACGTCATCGGCTTTCTCGTGTTCCTGGGGCTCGGCACACTCGTGCTGCTGCGCTGAAGGAGGCGCGAGTGCGCATCATCGAAGTCCGCGTCAGATCTGACTCACGCACCTCGCGCGTGTGCGAGTCAGTGGACGGAAGCTGGCGGGCGCAGTTGAAATCGCCGCCGGTCGACGGCCGCGCCAACACGGAACTGATTGCACGGGTGGCCCGGTATTTCGGCCTCAAACGCTCACAAGTGGAACTCCGATCCGGTGCGAGCGGCCGCATCAAGCGCTTGAGATTGGATCTCCCGTAGGGCGACGCACCCCGCGCTGCTCGAGCGTGAGTGCCACCTGGTTGCGGAGGTAGACGGGCACCACGGCTGCGGCGTCCACGCCCTCGCCGCGCGCGTGCGCCTCGGCGGCAATGCGCACCAGATCAATCGCCTGCGGCAAGGCATCGGCATGCGCGGCGAGCACACTCGCGGCACCTTCGGCGATTCGTTCCGCGACCCCGGCCACGGCCAGGCCGCTGCCGGCAATGATCCAGCAGCCTTCCATTCGCGGCAACGCTGCCGGCTCCAGCAGCGACTCGGCCACAACGTCGGCGTCAGCAGCATCCAGTCGCGGAGGATCGACCGCGAGTGCGAACGCCGACCAGGCGGCCGCGTAGCACTCGCCCATGCGCGCGTCGAGCAAGGTGCACACGCCGGCGCCGGCCTTCGCGGCATCGACAAGGAACGGCGCGGCCAGCACGCGCAGCGAAGACACCGCCACCAGCGGGCAGCCGATTGCGAGAGCGATGCCCTGCGCCACGGCGATGCCGAGCCGCACTCCGGTGAAGGCGCCGGGCCCGCGACTGCAGGCCACGGCATCGAGCGCGGATCGCGCCACGCCCGACTCCGCGAGCAATTCCTCGGCCCACGGCAGGAGCAGTTCCCCGTGCCGGCGCGGCGCGATTTCGCTGCGTGCGCGGACGGCGCCGTCGACCCACAGCGCCACCGAACAGCATTCCGTGGAGGTTTCGAACGCGAGCACTTTCATGCCCGCGAGACTCACGCATGCCGGCGCCGCTGGCAAGGCCGACGCGCCACATCAAGCGTCTTCGACCGGCACTATTGGATCGGGTGAGGTCGCGCCGTCCACCCGCGCCGATTGCCGGTACCAGTCGATCCTGCGCGTCAGGAACATCAGCGAGGCGACGACGACGAGCAGCCCGACGGCACCGATCAGCAGCGCATACTTTTGGCTGATGATGAGCCCGTACAGCAGCGCGTACAGACCGGCGACACCTGCGCCGAGGATCGTGCCGTCGCGCGCGCGCGCCAGCACCGACGCAGCGTAGGCCCCGACGATGGCCGCAACGCTGGCCGCAGCGATGAGGTAGGCACGATCAAAGCCGAGCTGCTCCGACAGCGCCAGCAGCAACAGATAGAAGCAGCTGAGCGCCAGTCCCACCAGCAGATACTGCACCGGATGCACTCGCAACCGACGCAACACCTCGAACAGGAACAGTGCGAGAAACGTCAGGGCGATGAAGAGCAGGCCGTACTTGCCGGTGCGCACGTTGCGGGCGTAATCATCGACCGGCTGCAGCAGCGCGACACCGAAGGCGGACTCGCCAACGGACGCGCTCATGTCCTCCGCGTCCGACCAGGACTGCGGATATCGCCGGTTGAGCTCAAGCGCGTTCCATTCCGCCGTGAAGCCATCCGGGCGAACTGCATGGTGCGACGGCAGGCGTCCACCGTCGAAGCCCGGATGCGGCCACGGCGCACGCAGCGTGGCACGGGTGGCGCGCGCCAGCGGCAGGAAATGGATCTGGCGCGTGCCCGCAAGGTCCAGCTCGATGCGGAAGTTCAGCGGCGTCAAGGGCCGCGCGCTCAAGCCGAGCGGAATCGACACCACCGGCACACCGGCAACGGAGGCTGGACTGGGTTTCGCTCGGCGGGGAACGCCGTTGACCGTCAGGCGTCGCACGTCGCGCACACCGCCCACATCGGCAATCGGCAATCGCAGCTCGGCTGCGGACCATTGCCACTCGATGCGCTCGTCGTCCCGGGTCTCTGGCAGATCGCCCGGCAGGAATTTGCCATCCAGGTCGAGTTTCGATGTGTACACCGGCGTCGCGAAGATTCCGTACGCGCGTTCGGAGATTGCAAGGCTGCCGTCGATGCGCAGCTGGTCGGCCAGCACCAGCAGCGTGCCGCGTTCACGCCGCCATTCGCTGACGCCACGGCGAACGTGCTCAACCTGTCGCTCGAACGGCACGGCCAGTACGGGCCCGCCGACCTGCTGCATGCCGCCCCAGCGCGACGCGATCATCGTCACCGCTTCATCGCGTGCGGCCGATCGCTCGGCGAGGATGCGTTGCACCTGCGCCAGCGGAATCAGCATGAGCAGGGTCAACAGACCAATGCCCAGCACCTTGAACGTTGGACCACGGAATTCGGGCATCGCCATGTCGGGCTCCTTTGGGAGTCACGATTGCAACGCAGCAATAAGGCGTGCCCGCGCAGCCGGTGGGTGGTTGCTGAGGCAATTCCCGGGCGTATCGACGTCACCTGCGCTTCCGCGATCATCAGGGAGCCGGGTACCCTTGGAAGATGGAAACCACATTTGCCGATATCCGCATCACCGCGCTCGACGTCGACGCGACGCGCCCCTCGCCCCAGGGACCGGGCATGCGCCTGCTGCATCTGAAGCTCTCGGATCTGCCGCCGCCCAACTGGGTGCGGTTGTTCAACGAATTGCGGCAGCAGCCGCGCCACAGCATGTGGCGGCAGGCATGGATCGAAGGCAGCCACGTCGTCATCGACTGCGTGCCTGACGAGATCGAGCAGTACCACCTGACGGACCTCAAGGACGATGTGCGCGTCTGCAACGGGCGCCACCGGCGCTGGGATCAAGAAATGGCGATCGCCGAGACCGCCCGGCGCCGTGAGGAACAGAGCGAACGCATTCGTCTGATTGCGCTGAATGCCCGCCTCGACTTCGACTGACAGGCCGAGCCGACACTCCGGCAGACAACAGCACGGTCCTGTGCATCGCGCGTTTGGAGCACGCCTGCGGCGAGGCGATCGGTTGTATCCAAGGTCTCGACCGGCCATTCGAAATCCAGGCATGCGGAGCGCTGCCTTGATGCAGCCTGAGGCAAGCACGCGTGCCCGCGCACGACACCCGGCCGGCTGCACGTTGCAGGGGCGTGCGCCGCTGCGTGCGCTGGCTGCGCGCAGGCGCGTCGACGCACATCGCAGAGTCCGTGGCCGGCCAATGCGAGACGCGCGTCACACTCCCCGCAATGACGCGCGAGGGGTCAGCGCACCGTACCGGGGCGTGTTGCTGCACCGCGGCTTGACCGGCGAAAACCACAACACCTAGATTCGCGCATCGCCCGATCCGATGGGGGCTTCGGTCGGGCGATGCAACGGGGACAGATGGGCGAGCACCCAAGTGGGTTTGGTCCGTCGAAATCCGAAAGCGGCTGGAGAAGGTATTCCACGGAATGCCCTGTGGCCGCTCGTGCGAAGTCTTTCACGATCTACGTTGCATCCGGCGCCTTGCAGGCGTCGGAGCTTGCGCTTTCCTCGGTGTTTTCTCTCAATCACTGCACAGGATCAGATCAATGACACGCAATCGAATCACGATGGCCATTGGCGTCGCTTTGCTCACTCTCTCCGGTGTCGCGCTGGCCGCGGAGCCGTTGTTCTCTGAAGTCGGAAATCGCGACCAGTTCGGCTCGCCTGGCGAGCTGCTGCTCCAGGTTGCCGCGGATCCCTCGAACGAACGCATTGAAATCGTATCGGCACGCGCGGAGCTCATCGCCGCGGAAACCAGCACGCTGCGTTTTGATCTGCCAGGCGGGATCACCCTCAATGCCAGGCAGACGGATTTCCAGACCATGGAAAGTGGCAACCAGGTCTGGTTCGGTCAGGTGGAGTTGAAGCGCGGCTCCGCGGGTTTCGCACGCGAAACGCCATTGGACGCGTCGATGGACGGCGTGATTGCCGTGCGTTCGGGCGACACGGTGCTTGCCACGATCCGCATCGCGGGCGAGCTCTATCGTCTGGTGCCCATCGAAGGCGGATTGCATGCACTGGTCGAGGTGGATCAGAGCAAGTTCCTGCCGGACGAGGACGAGTCGGGCTACGCCGAGATGATGCGCAACGTGGGCGTCGGTGAGCCTTCGAGCAAGGCAGCGGCGACTCCCAAGGCAATCTCCACCATTCGCGTAATGGTGGCGTTCGGACCCGCTGCGACCGCTGCCGTCGGCAACGAGCAGCAGGCCATGGACCTCGCGTTCTCGGAGTCGAATGCCGCACTCGCCGCAACCAATACCGATGTCCGTTTCCAGCAGGCCGGTTCGATCCGCTACTACACGCAATCGGAGTCGACCAGCTATTCGACCATGCTCAGCCGGCTGACGAACGGCTCGGACGGCTACTACGACGCGATTGCGGGTCAGCGCAATTCCAGCACTGCTGACATCGTTGCCTACGTGGGACCGCAGAGCGCAACACTGTGCGGTCAGGCCGCGGGCATTGCGACATCCAATGCCAGTGCGTACTTCGTCATGAGTCCGACTTGTCTGTCTGGCAACTACACGTTCGTGCACGAAGCGGCGCACGTAGTGGGCGCGAGGCACGACAATGACCCGACCCTGTCGCCGTACAGCTATGGCCACGGCTATGTCATGAGCAGTATCAACCGCCGCACGGTCATGGCCGTGAACAACGGACCCTGCTCGAGCTGCACCCGGTTCGGTGCCTTCTCCTCACCCAACTACACGTTGAGCGGGGTTGCGATCGGAACCACCAGTCGCAACGACAACAACCGGGTATGGCGCACGCGCGGCCCCACGGTCGCAGCGTTCCGCTAGGAAGCGGAGTAGCGCGGCGCGCAGGCGCGCCAGACTTCAGGACCTCCGGGGCGGCAGACCGCCCCGGAGGAACTGGCTGGCCTTCGTCTCGACGGCGCACGCCTGCGACGAGCGCTGGCCGGACTTCGGTGTCGTGTCGCAGGATCGCGGCAACGCCGGCACCGCAGGCGACGCGCCAAGCGCGCGCTGCACGCCGCTCACGTATTGCGAGAGGCTCGTGTAGGAGCGCGCTTGCGCGCGCTGGCGCAAGGTCTGTGCGGAGCGTAAGTCACGCGCATGCATGACGCCATCGCGCGCCAGCGCGCTCCTACAGGTTCTCTGTCGGGGCGGGAGTCACGCTGCGCTGAAGAAGGCCTCGACATCCGCCAGCTCGCGCGTGCGCGGCATCGGCGGCAGCGCGTCCAGAAACAGGTGCCCGTAGCGCGCGCTGGTCAGGCGCGGATCGCACAGCATCAACACTCCGCGATCGTCGACAGCGCGGATCAGGCGCCCTACGCCCTGCCGGAGTGCCAGCGCCGCCACGGGCAGTTGATGATCGAAAAAGGGATTGCCGCCCTCTTCCCGGATCGCGGACAGGCGCGCCTCGAGAATGGGATCGTCGGGCGCCGCGAACGGCAACTTGTCGATCGCCACCAGCGAGAGTGCTTCGCCACGAACATCGACGCCTTCCCAGAAACTGGCAGCTCCGAGCAGTACGGCGTTGCCCGCAGCGCGGAACTCCTCGAGCAACAGGGCGCGCGGCGCGCTGCCCTGCACCAGCAATGGCCATTCGAGATCCGACAACAGGCGCGCGGCGAGCTGCAACGCACGGTGCGAGGTGAACAACAGGAATGCGCGTCCGCGCGATGCGGTCAGCGCGGGGCGCAGCAGCGCCACCACCCGCTCGGTGTAGTCGCGTGACTGCGGCATCGGCAAGCCTGTCGGCAGATACAGGAGCGCATTGCGTTCAAAGTCAAAGGGACTGGGCAAGCGCAACGTCTCGGCTTCCCCCAGCCCCGTCTGCGCCTGGAACAGGCTGAAGTCATCGCCCACCGCCAGCGTGGCGGAAGTGAAGATCCACGCGGCGCTTGATGCGGCGCGAAACTCCGACAGCGGGCCGGATACGTCGAGCGGCGTGACCGAAAGCAGGAAGCCCTGAGAACTGAGTTCGAACCAGTGCACCCAGCCGTGCCGGGGCGGGTCGCGCCACACGTGCAGGCGGCGCAGCATCTCGCTCGCCCTCACTCCGCATGCGTCCAGTCCCTCGGATGCGTCGGCGTAGGGCGCCGCGACGTTGGCCAGAGTGTCGAGCGCCTGCTCGATGTCGTCCAGCGCATGCATCGCCGCATCGCTTGCTTCCAGCAGCATCCAGCCGCCTCGGCGCGGTAGTGGATCCAGTGCGAACCTTGCCCGGCGAACGCCCGCCTCGAGATCACCGACCAGCGGTGCGAGCACTGGCGCCACGCCGCTGACGGTGCCCGCTTCGCGCAGGAAGTCCGTCGCGAGGTCGCGCAATTGCCGGGCGGTGATCGACTCGCTGAAGAACTGGCCAGCCAGTTCCGGTAACTGGTGCGCTTCGTCGATCACGAATGTCTGCGCGCCGGGCAGCAGTTCGCCGAAGCCTTCCTGCTTGAGCGCGAGATCGGCGAACAGCAGGTGGTGATTGACGACGATGATGTCCGCAGACTGCGCAGCCCTTCTCGCCGCCACCACATGGCATTCGTTGAAAAAAGTGCAGTCGGTGCCGAGGCAGTTCTCGTTGGTCGATGTCACCTGCGGCCACACCATCGAGTTCTCGGGCACGGCGCCCAGCTCCGCGATGTCGCCATGCCGCGTTCGCGCCGCCCACGCACGAATCGCCGCAATCTGCTCCGGCGGAGCCGCGCTCTGGGCAGCGACCTCGCTGGCGCTGCGATCGAGCCGGTGCAGGCACAGATAATTGGCCCGGCCCTTGAGCAGCGCGCTCGACATGCGTGCGCCCAGCGCGTCGCGTACCCTCGGCAGGTCACGATGGAACAGCTGTTCCTGCAGATTGCGCGTGCCGGTGGAAATGATGGTGCGTACGCCGCTTTGCAGAACGGGCACGAGATAGGCAAAAGTCTTGCCGGTGCCCGTGCCGGCTTCAACGACCAGCTCGCCGCGGTCCTCGATGCACTGCGCGATCGCGGAGGCCATCGCCTGCTGCTCGGGACGCACCGCGAATGCGGCATCGCCGGCCGCGATGGAGCCGTCTGCAGCCAGGGCCGCAGCGGCGGCGGAATCCATGCGGGTCACGCTCACATCCGGATGAGCGCTGGAACCTCGCACGATTTCACCTGTGCTGCGGCGGACGCCGCGCTGATGGCGTCGCCGAGCTCCGTGCGAGCGGCCTTGAGCGTCAGCCAGTTGCGCACGCAGAGCGTGCCGATGCGGGGCCCAAGATCGAGCGAACGCTGCGCCCAGGTGGCGGCGCTGCGCCAGCGCCGTCGTTCGAGCGCAATCTCCGCACGCCATTGCCAGAGCGAGGGATCGTCTTCGAGGATTGCCGTCGCCGTCTCAAGCAAGCCCGCCGCGGACTTGAAGTCTGCCGCGCTCTCCGCTGCCAGCGCGCGCAGGCGCAGGTCCGCCACTGCAGGGTCGACCAGCGGTGTCACCTCCACGCTTGAAGCCGATGCGGCAGCGGCGGCGCGGATCTCACGCACCCAGTCGTGTGGCGGGGACGGCGCCGCGGCAGCGGTCGGAGCCTCGTCCTGGTTCTCGTTTCCGAATCCAAATCCCAGCCACGCGCAACCGCCGAGCGCGAACGTCGCCAGGCCGAGCGCGCTGTACCGGGACCACTTCACCGCTTTCTCCAGTCGAACCATCGGCGTTCGCGTTCCTCTTCCTCGCGTGCGGGAGGATCGGCGTAGCAAGGTTCGTAGCGATCCGGCTCGAAGCCGACGATGAACGGCAGCGTGCGGGCTCCAGGGCATTCCGGATCGGTTTCCGGACCCCAGCGCAGATCGACCCAGACCGGATGCGGATCGGTGCGCAGATCCGGAGCAAGTGGTCGCGTCGGCAACTTCGCCATCAGGGCGGCCCATACGCGCAGGGCACCGGTGGAACCGTACAGGCCGGTTTCGGAGTTGTCGTCCGCGCCGAGCCAGACCACCGCGAGATGCGATCCGGTATAGCCGGCGAACCAGCTGTCGCGATTGTCGTTGCTGGTTCCGGTCTTGCCCGCGGCATTGAGGCGACCGAGCCCGAGCTTGCCGACACTGGCGGCGGTACCGCGTCGCACGGTTTCCTGCAGGGCATAGGTAACCAGGCGCGAGGCCTGTACCAGTGCACCCGCATCGGACGGGGCGCGGTAGCGGGTCAGCGGACGACCCTCGGCATCGAGGACCGAATCGAGCGCCCGCAGCGGCTGCGGCACGCCATCCGCGGCGAGGTACTGGTAGGCCTGCGCCATCTGCAGCGGCGAGAGATCGGTGGCGCCGAGCAGCAGCGAAGGATGCGGAGAAATCTCGGCGCCGGGAATCAGCGACTCCAGCAACCGCTCCACCCGCGCCACTCCGATCTCGAGCCCGAGGTGCACGGTCGCCAGGTTGTACGAGCGTGCCAGCGCGTCGATCAGCGGCACGTCGCCGTGGGTCACGTTGTCGACGTTGTGCGGTTCCCACGCTTTGGAGCCACGAATGGGAACCGTGATGTTGCGGTCGGGCAGCAGCGTCATCAATGAGTAGTTCTGCGGCTGCGCCAGCGCCAGCAGGTACACGAATGGTTTGACCAGCGAGCCGATGGGCCGCCGCGCGTCGAGCGCCCGGTTGTAGCCCTGCGAGTCACCCTGGCGCGCACCGATGACCGCCAGCAGTGCACCGCTTTGCGGCTCCACCACCACCACGGCCGCTTCGAGCTTCTTGCCCGCCTTGCCGAGCGACTTGAGTGTGCTGCCCACGGCCTCGTCGGCCATCGACTGCGCCGCGGGATCGAGCGTGGTGAAAACCGACAGTCCCTGCGCGCGCAACTCCGCATCCGGAAAATCGCGCTTGAGCTGTTGGCGCACAACCTCAAGGAAGGCGGGATAGCGGTTGCGGGTCAATGAACGCCCCGAACCGACGCCCAGCGCGGCAGCGGTGGCCGCACGGTGCTCGATGGGCGAGATGAGTCCGGTGTCATGCATGACGCGCAGCACCAGGTCACGGCGCGCGCGGGCACGTTCGGGGTGCCGTCTCGGGTCGTAATAGGAAGGGCCCCGGATCATGCCGATCATCAGCGCCATCTCCGGAATGCCGATGGCGTCGAGATCACGTCCGAACCAGAATTCGCTGGCCGCGGCCACCCCGTGCACCGCCTGCCCACCCTGCTGTCCAAGAAAGATCTGGTTGAGATAGGCCTCGAGGATGCGGCGCTTGTCGAAGCGCGCCTCGATGATCAACGCCATCATCACTTCGTTGATCTTGCGGCGGTAGCTCTGCTCGCGCGTCAGCCACAGGTTGCGCACCAGCTGCTGGGTGAGCGTGCTCCCACCCTGCACGACTTCGCCGGCGCGCGCATTGCTGAGCGCCGCCCGCAGGATCGCGCTGGGATCGATACCGTGGTGGTTCTTGAAATCCCGGTCCTCGACCGCCTGCAGGGTCGCGATCAGGAGCGGCGGTACTTCGTCCGCGCGCACGTAGCGACGCTCCTGCTGCTCGGCCCCGTACAGCGTGGCGATGCGCGCCGGGTCGAGCCGCGCCGATTCGAGCTTGCGCTTGCTGTCGAGATCTTCAACACGCGAAACGCTGTTGCCGCCCACCACAACGCGCAGACGCAACGGCGCCACCGCGCCGTCGGCGCCGCTGAAACCGCGCGTGGCGATCAGGTAGGTGCCGCCCTGTTTGCGGAAGGTGCCAGGCGCGACCGGATCGGACTCCACCCGCGTGTAGCGCGCCGCGCCGAGTTCGCGATCCAGCGCATCGGCCCCGAGCAGCGCGCCCGGCTCGATGGTCAGGGGACGCGCGTAAACCCGCGACGGCTGGGCGAACACCAGCGTATCGAAACGCTCGCGTATGCGCCGGTCGAGGGTCCAGGTCCAGGCGACTCCCACCACAAGAATCAGGCCGAACACCGCCAGCAAGGGCAGTCGGAATCGGCGCCAGAGGCTGGCGAGGCGTCCTTCCTGATCCTCGTCGTCGTCGAACGCGTCGGTGTCGGGATCGCTCAGGCTTCGGCGCATGGGAGGCTGTTATCGAGCGGTGTCAGGGGCGGGCACAGCGGGTGGCGGGCTTTCATGGCGTGCCATCGTACGTGCAAACGCGCGCAACCCATGACACCCGCATGCACATTGCCGATAATCGGCCACTGGAAAGTCAGGTCGGCGCCCTTTGGGCGCCTGCACATCACATCTCCGCATCGCCCGCCAGAATCACCCGGGTTCTCGTCTTTGGTCCTGCCACGCCCGATCCGGTGTGGCTGGCGCAACTTCGTGCTCGTCTGCCGGCTGCCATGCCCGTCGAGTTCGCCGAGCTTTCCGGCGACAGCGAAGCGCGCATGACCGCGGCACTCGCGCGCGCCTGGCGCCCGGATGCCGACGGCGTTCTGGCTCTTCTCGCTACAGGCGCACAATTGCCGCCGCATGCCTGGCAGCGGCTGCTCGCGGTCGCTGTCGCCACCGCTGCGAACGGGCCGGTCGTGACGCCGCTCTGCGCCGCGACTCCGGGTCTCGATCCCCGGCTTGACTGCGCCCGCGGGCGTGAGGCCGCGCTCGCCCTGCTCGACAGCGCCTGTTTCCTGGCCGGCGCGCGCGTGCTGTCGCCGGTCCACCGGATTTCGAGTCAACTCAGTTTGTGGCCGGCGCAAGCGCAGGACCGCTGGGCGGAAGACTCGAAACGCTGGCGGCTGTCCGACTGGCTTCTGGCGCATCCGGCGGTGCTCTGCGATCACCTTCTTGTGCGGGGAGAGGTTGACGCCGTCGGCGACCCGGGAGTTGCGCTGGCCGCGGTTGCGACCTTGCGTGTTCGCCCGGCGCTGCCACGGCGCCCGCTCTGGCCTGGCCTTGATGGCCGACCCGTGGTGTTGCATGTCTCGCATTCCTGGGGCGGCGGCGTCGCGCGATTCATCCGCAATCTCGCGCTGGTCGACGTGAACCGCACGCATCTGGTACTCGCCTCGAGCGGCCGCTCGGGCGGCCCGCTGGGAGCGTCGGTCCAACTGCGCGAGGTGCTGGCGGAGGAAGTCTCGCCGCCGTTGCGCGAATGGCCGCTGCAGCCGGCGATCAGCGCGGTGGCCGATGCGCACGACGGTTATCGTGAGGCGTTCACCCGGGTGATGCGTGATTTCGCTGTCGCCCAGGTGTACGTGTCTTCACTGCTGGGGCACGCGCTCGATGCGCTGCGCAGCGGTGTGCCCACCGTGATCGTCAATCACGACTACGCCGCGTGGTGGCCCGAACTGCATGCGGACTTCGGCGATTCGGCGCGGCCATTTGACGACGCCGAACTCGAACGCCTGTGCGCGGAAGGCGTCGCGCTGGCGCCGCTGCCCGCACTGGGCGCAGCGGCGTGGCGCGCCCAGCGGGCGGCGCTCGAACGCACCGTGCTTGAAACCCGACCGACCATGGTGTGCCCGAGTGCGGGTCTGCGCCGCAATCTTGTACGCATGGTGCCCGCGCTCGCGGCGCTCGAATGGCACGAGATCGAACATGGCCTGGAACCCTTTCCCGACCCTGCGGCGCAGACGGAGGAACGCGCTCTGCCCACCGGTCGGCCGCGGCTCCTGATTGCGGGGCGCCTGAACGACGGCAAGGGCGATCGACTGCTGGGCCAGTGTCTCGAGGCGCTCGCCGCAATGGCCGACGTGTGGTTGCTGGGCTGCGGCGCGAGTTTCGATCGTTACCTCGGCATCGGTGGCGTGCACATTGTGTTCGACTACCGACGCGAGGACCTGCCGGCGTGGGTCGCCCGCATCGAGCCGCAGCTGGCGCTGTTGCCGGTGAGCGTGTCCGAGAGTTTTTCCTACCTGCTGGGGGAGTTGATGGCGCTGGGCGTGCCGGTGCTGGCGACCGCGCTCGGTGCGTTGCGCGACCGCATCGAAGACGGCGTGGACGGATTTCTCGTCGCGCCCGATGCCGATGCCATCGTGCTGCGCGTAGGCGATCTGCTCGCCCAACCCGGGCAGTTGATCGACGTCCGCGAACAGCTGGCGGCACGGCCCACACGCACGCTCGAGGACATGCGTGCCGACTACGCTCCACTGTTGCCGAGCACGGCGCAGCGCGGCTATCCGCTCTACCGGCATGACCTGCGCGCCGCCGTGAACGACACGCTGGCGGCGCGCGTGGCAAGCGTGCAATCGAGCCTCGAACTGGCAACCCGGAAACTGGCAGCGGCCAGCGAGGAGCTGGAGCGACGGGCGCACTGGGTGGCACGCACCGACGCCCTCTTCCACGCACGCAGCCGCGAGCTCGAGGCGGCGTGCGCCCGCGCGGACGAGGCTTTGCACGATCGCTCGGTCGCGATCGACCTGCGCGAGCAGGCGTTCGCACATCTCGAACAGTCGCAGCTGGCCGTGATCGCGCGGGAGCAGGAAGGCCAGCGTCTGCAGGCGTCGCTGGAGGAGCGCGATCGCTTCGTCGAGGAAATGCGGGCCAGTCGATCCTGGCGCGTCACGCGGCCGCTGCGCAGCGCGACGATGTTGTTGCGTCGGATCCGCGCAGGACTGCACTTCCGCGTCGCCCGGTCGCGCGCTCGGCTGTTGGTGCTCAGGCGCAGCCTCGCGACGCGGGGTCTGGCCGGAACACTTCGTCGCATCGCTCAACGCACACCCTCGGCGCCACTGACGGCCACGCGACTCGAGGTCCCCGAGAGCGTCGCGTTTGAGGCTTTTGCGTTGCCCACCAGCGTCGAGCCGCGGGTGTCCGTCATCGTGCCGGTGTTCAATCATTTCCAGCACACACTCACTTGCCTGCGCGCGCTGGCTGCCACCGCCGATCCCGAGTGGCCCTTCGAAGTCATCGTGGTCGACGACGCTTCCACCGACGAGACCGCTGAGCGGCTACTCGCGATCCGCGGACTGACGGTGCATCGCCAGGACGCGAATGCGGGCTTTATCGCGGCATGCAATGCCGGCCTTGCGATCGCCAGCGGCACCTTCGTGGTGTTGCTCAACAACGACACTGCCGTACAGCCAGGCTGGATGGCAGCGCTCTGCGGCACGTTTGAACGCTTCCCCGACACCGGACTCGCGGGCGCCCGACTGGTCTATCCGGACGGTCGTCTGCAGGAGGCGGGCGGAATCGTCTTCCGGGATTCCTCGGGCTGGAATTACGGCCGTTTCGAGGATCCGGCCGATCCGCGCTTCAACTACGTGCGCGAGGTGGACTACTGCTCGGGCGCGGCCATCGCGTTGCCGCGCACGCTGGCGAACGCACTCGGCGGCTTCGATCCACATTTCTCGCCGGCCTACTACGAGGACACCGACCTTGCGATGCGCGTGCGCGCGCAAGATCTCAAGGTGCGCTACCAGCCCGCTTCCCTGGTCGTGCACTTCGAGGGCGTGAGCTCGGGCACGGACACCAGCACGGGAACCAAGCGCTTCCAGCCGATCAACCAGATCAAGTTCGCGGAACGCTGGCACGCGCAGTTGCAGAGTCATCCGACGGCGGGCAGCGCAATCGAGCGTGCACGCGAGCATCGGGTGCGCGGCCGCATCCTGATTGTCGACGCCTGCACACCCATGCCCGATCATGATTCCGGTTCGCTGCGCATGTGGAACCTGATGCGTATCCTGGTCGAGATGGGCTGGAAGGTCAGCTTCTTCTCCGAGAACCAGGCGCACCACGGCAAATACACGCACGCGCTGCAACAGCTCGGTGTCGAGGCGCTGTTCCATCCCTGGCTGTCCGATATTCCCGCTTGGCTTGCCCGCCACGGACCTGAATTCGACGCGGTGATGCTGAGCCGGCATACCGTGGCGACGCCGCTGCTGCCGCTGATCCGCGAGTTCGCACCCCGCGCGCGCCTGCTGTTCGACACGGTGGATCTGCATTTCCTGCGCGAGGAACGGGCGGCGAACCTGGCTGCTGGCCGGGATCCGGATCGTGTTGGCTTCGGTCCCGCCCCGGGTGCGACAACGCGGACGCGGCAGGCCGAGGTCGCTCTGGTCCGCGCCAGCGATGTCACCCTGGTGGTAAGCCCGGTCGAGCAGGAACTGCTCGCCGCGCTGGTGCCCGAGGCACGCATCGAAATCCTCAGCAACGTGCACGAAATCGCGGGTCGCGGCCTTCCTTTCGATCAACGCACCGGCCTGCTGTTCGTCGGAGGATTCCAGCACGAGCCAAACGTGGATGCCGTGGAATGGCTGATGGCGGAAATCTGGCCGCGTCTGGTCGACGCCTTGCCCGAAGTCGGTCTGCACATCGTTGGCAGCCGCATGCCGGCCGCACTGGCGGAGCGTTGCCGCGAGGCGGGCCCCTCGGTGGTGGTGCACGGGTTCGTCGAGGATCTCGAGCCGCTGCTTGCGGGTTCCAGGCTGGCGCTCGCGCCACTGCGCTACGGCGCTGGCGTCAAGGGCAAGATCAACCAGGCGATGGCCCATGGACTGCCGGTGATCGCGACACCGCTGGCGGTGGAGGGCATGCATGCTACGGCTGGACTTGACGCGATGGTGGCGGAAAGTGCGGAAGCCTTCGCCGCCATGACAGCACTTGCCTACAGCGACGAGGCGCTATGGCAGACGCTGGCGCAGGGCGGCCTCGACAATGTCGACTTGCATTTTTCCTTCGCGACCGCCAGCAGCACTCTGGAAGCAATCCTGCCCGCACGCTGAGCGCGTGCGGGGTGTGTGCTTATCCCGTGCCTCCTCAGCTTCCGCGCAACTCCATCAGGCGCTGCTGCAGCTCTGGCAGGCTCTTGTGGTTCGCGGACGTCTGCTGGATGGCCTGGATGATGCGATCGGCTTCATCGAAGCGATTCTGCTCAATGTCGCGCGCTGCCTGTTCCGCCATCTTGTCGAGCGCCTTGTTGATTCCCGGATATGCGAAAGGACTGGAGGCGTCCAGTTCAAACACCTGCTGGAACGATTCCAGCGCCGCATCGGGGCTGCCGAAATAGCGGCCGGCTTCAAGTGCCTTGTTGCCACGCGTGATGTACATATCGATCTCGTCGACATTACCCGCGCGTTCGCCGATATCCGCGTCCAGCTGCTCGATTTCCGGACCGCCGCCGGAAATCGCCCGCGCCTGAGACACGGCGATGCGCGCCTCGTCGGGATCGTTGTTGGTAAGGGCCCGGCGGCCTTTCGAGATCAGCATATCCGCCAGTCGGCGCCGGCCCTGTTGCGCCTGCATGTTGTCGGGATCCTCCTCCAGGATGCTCCGATAGATCGCGTCGGCGTTGTCGCCGTCTTCGCCCACAAGCCTTTTCTGGCTGATGGCGATCTCGGCCTTGTCGAGC
>JBBQNY010000005.1:0-47681 GCA_038330365.1 Lysobacterales bacterium
TCTGCCAAGGCCAGTTTCGCTCCTGGAGAAGTCATCTTCCGGGAAGGCGACAAGCCGACCACGGCATTCATGGTCGAGAGCGGCTCGACCGAGGTCTACCGCGGTGCGGATGACAACCCGCAGATTCTCGGGACACTCGGACCCGGCGACCTGCTGGGTGAGATGGCCATCATCGACAGCTCCCCACGCTCGGCCAGTGCGCGCGCACGCACCGCCTGTGTGCTGACCGTCCTTGATCATTTCCAGCTGCGCGAGCGATTGGAAAAGGCCGATCCCATCGTGCGGGCGCTGTTGCTCGCGCAGCTGCGGCGATATCGCAGTGTTCTCAATGGTCTCGATCGTCGTGCGGTGCTGCGCGCGGGTCCGGCGTTGCGCAGTGGCCGCAGACTGGACGATCTGCTGGAGCCGGCGGCGGGGAAGATCCGTCTGGAGAATCAACTGAAGCAGGCGCTGGAGGACGGCAGCCTGGAGTTGCATTATCAGCCGGTGGTTGGGCTTGCCGACGCTGCAACGCGCGGTTACGAGGCGCTGGTGCGCTGGCAGCATCCCGAGCGTGGCGTGGTCTCGCCCGTGGAGTTCATCCAGTTGGCCGAGGAGACGGAACTCATTCTTCCTGTGGGTCGCTACGTGCTTGACCATGCATGCAGGATGCTGGCCGAGCTGGCTCGACGTGGACACGGCGACATGCACATCGCCGTCAACTCCTCAGCGCGACAACTTCTGGACGACCGGTTTCTCGAGGAAATCCGGTTGGCACTGCAACGTTTTGACGTCCGACCGCAGTGCCTGCAGATCGAAATCACCGAAAGCCTCATTCTCGATGTCGAGGCGGTGAAGCGATTCATTGACGGTTGCCGCGACCTGGGTGTCGTGGTGTTGCTTGATGACTTCGGTACCGGCTACTCCAATCTGGGCCACGTGCACACGTTGAACTTCGACATCATCAAGCTCGATCAGGGATTCACCCGCGACGCTCTCAATTCTCCGCGCTGCCTCGCCGTGTGCCAGGCAGTGATCCAACTCAGCCGGGCGCTCGATGCCGAGATTGTCGTCGAGGGCATCGAGACAGAAGAGCAACGTGCGCTGTTCGTGGGTCTCGGCTGTGCCTATGGCCAGGGCTGGTTGTTCGGCAAGCCACTCACCCAGGAGGCGATGCTGGAGCGCCACCCGCCGCCGCACGGATGACGGACGAGCACCCGTGCCTCCGCTGCGCTCGCACGTGCCAACCCCGTTCCGTTGGCCGACGTGCGCTGCTTGCGTTCCGCCTGTGCAACCCGGCTAGACTCGCCAGGTATCGGTCGCACTTTCCGCGACCCGGGATGACCCAGTGACCTTTACTGCAAGCGCCGGACTCGCCGTTATTATTCCCTTGGGCAGCCGCGTCGCGAGCAGTGTCGACGAACGTATATCCAGCGCCATGCAGCCGCTGGCCGACGTCGTCTCCGGAGCGGTTTTTGCCGCGATTCCGATCCTCGGCCACGAAGTCCCCTGGATCCTGTTCTGGCTGATCGCGATCGCGTTGTTCTGCACCTTCTACTTCCGTCTCATCAACGTGCGTGGACTTGCGCAGGGATTCCGCATCATCCGCGGCGACTACGCCGACCCGAACCACTCCGGAGACACGACGCACTTCCAGGCACTGGCGACCGCGCTTTCCGGCACCGTGGGACTCGGCAACATCGCGGGCGTCGCGGTTGCGATCACCCTCGGTGGCCCGGGCGCGACCTTCTGGATGATCATCGCCGCATTTGTCGGCATGGCCGCCAAATTCTGCGAGTGCACGCTGGCGGTCAAGTTCCGGCGAGAGAACCCGGACGGTTCCGTTTCCGGTGGACCCATGTACTACCTGCGGCACGGGATCGCAGCGGAGTATCCGCGCCTCGCGCCACTGGGCGCCGTGCTCGCGCTCTCGTTCGCCGTTTTCGCCGTGTTCGGATCGATCGGTGCGGGCAACATGTTCCAGGCCAATTCGGCCTACCAGCAACTGCTCTACATCACCGGTGGTGATGCAAGCTTCCTGTCCGGCCGTGCCTGGATGTTCGGCGTCGTGATGGCAGTGCTGGTGGGACTGGTGGTGGTCGGAGGCATTCGTCGCATCGCCAGTGTCACTGAAAAACTCGTGCCCTTCATGGCGGCGCTGTATGTGCTCGCAGGCCTTGCCGTGCTTGGGGCCAATGTGGAAAAGATTCCCGGAGCGTTCGCCAGCATCGTCACTGGAGCCTTTTCTCCCGAGGGTGTGGTTGGCGGCGCCGTGGGCGTCATGCTGATGGGCTTTCGCCGCGCCGCGTTCTCGAACGAGGCGGGCGTCGGCAGCAGCGCCATCGCACACGCCTCGGTCCGCACCGGCGAGCCTTTGACAGAAGGTCTCGTGGCGTTGTGGGAGCCGCTCATCGATACCATCGTCATCTGTACGATCACGGCCCTGGTCATCGTGGTGAGCGGGGCCAGCTTGTCGCAACCAACCGCTGAAGGCGTGGTTCTGACTTCACACGCGTTCGCCACGGTCATGCCGTGGTTCCCGTACGTACTCAGCGTGTTCGTGTTCCTGTTCGCGTATTCGACCATGATCGCGTACTGCTACTACGGCACCAAGGCCATCACCTACCTCCTCGGTGAAAAGCCTGCGGTCGAAACTGGCTTCAAGATTTTCTTCTGCGCGATCACTGTGGTCGGAGTGACGATGGACTTCACTCGCCTCATCGACTTTTCCGATGCGGTGTACTTCCTCATGGCGGTTCCCAACGTCATCGGCCTCTATCTGCTGGCGCCGGTCGTACGCCGCGAGATGAAGTCCTACTTCGAGCGGTTGGCGAAGGGACAGATCCGTTCCACGCGCGAGCTTCCCCAACACCCCGTGGCATCGCTCTGAGGTTCTTCCAATGACGACTCCGACGTCGCAGCAACGAACAACCGTCCAGCTTCCTGTGACGGTGCCGCCAGCCCGGCGAGCGATACCGCTGCATACGAAAATGCTGATCGGCTTCATCGTGGGACTCATCGCCGGCATGGCGGTGCACTACGCCATCGGTCCCGAAAACCTGTGGGTACAGGGGCTGACGAAATACGTCACCCAGCCGTTCGGCGATATCTTTCTGCGCCTCATTTTCATGCTCGTGATCCCGCTGCTGTTCTCGGCACTTGTGGTCGGCGTGGCGGAAATGGGCGACATCCGCGCCCTGGGGAAGGTCGGCTGGAAGACGCTTGGGTACACAGTGATCGTGTCGACCATCGCGGTCGTGATCGGGCTGGTACTCGTCAACTGGCTCAAGCCCGGCTACGGCGTCGATCCTGCAGTGGCAGCCGACATGCTTGCGCAGGGCAGCGAGCGCGCCAGCGCCATCGTGGGTAGCGTCAAGACACAGCCCCAGGGTCTCGACATGCTGGTCTCCATCGTGCCCGACAACGTCTTCCGCGCGGCGGCGGACAACACCATCCTGGCCATCATGTTCTTCGCGCTGATGGTCGGCATCGGCCTGGTGCTCACTCCCTCGCCGGCGGCCGAAGCGCTGAAGCGCGCGATCGAGGGCCTGTTCGAAGTCTCCATGACACTCATCGGCCTGGTGATCCGGCTGGCGCCGTACGCGGTCGCGTGCTTCATGTTCAATCTGGCAGCGCTGTTTGGATGGGACCTGCTGGTACGGCTCGGCGCCTATGTTGGCGTGGTCGTGCTGGCGCTTTCGATACACATGTTCGTGACTTATCCGATCGCGCTGCGCGTCTTCGCCAAGATGTCGCCGCTGTATTTCTTCCGCAAGATCCAGGAAGCGATGTTGATGGCGTTCTCGACCGCGTCGAGCAATGCCACGCTGCCGACTGCATTGAGAGTGGCGGACGAGGACCTGAAGCTGCCGCGCAGCGTGTCGCGCTTCGTGCTCACGGTCGGCGCGACTGCCAACCAGAACGGAACCGCGCTGTTCGAGGGTGTCACGGTGCTGTTTCTTGCACAGTTCTTTGGAGTCGAGCTCACGCTGGCGCAGCAGGTGACCGTGATGTTTGTCTGCATCCTCGGCGGCATCGGAACGGCCGGCGTGCCCGCGGGTTCGCTGCCGGTGGTCGCATTGATCTGTGGGATGGTCGGCGTGCCGCCCGCTGGAATCGGATTGATTCTGGGCGTCGACCGGTTCCTCGACATGTGTCGCACCACACTCAATGTGACGGGCGATCTGGTAGCCGCCGCCGTCGTCTCGCATGGCGCAGGTGACGTGATCCTTGCTGATGAGCCCTCCGCTTCCGCGGCCATGGCGCCTGCTGCCGGCGCCCCGGAGGAGCAGCGGTTCTAGGCTCTCTGGTTATGGATCCTGGGGCCGGCTACCTGCGACGGTGGGGGCGGTTACGGGGGCTGGTTCGAAGCCGTTCGAGAAGATGAGGGGATCCACGAACCGCTGCACCGAACCGAAAACCGCGCCCGATCGCTGCAGCGCGTAGGCGGTGCCGAACGAGCGGTTCTGGAACCCCGGCGCGCCGATCCAGAGCGTATCCCCTTCGAACGCAATCGCGCTGCCGAAGATGTCCATGGGACGGCTCGGCATGCCGTGGAGCTTCTGGGACGGCACCGGCACGACGTCGAACGCCGGAAACACGTAGGCGGCGCCCTCGTTGAGCTGCGTATCCGTGTCGAAATAGGAGCCTATGATCGCCGTCGTACCGGACAGTCCGATTGACCAGCCAAACAGGTCGTTGGATTCGGCATCCGGCGCATTGAGCTGTGCGCTGCGCTGCCAACCGGCACCGCTCCGTTCGAACACGAAACCCGAACCTGCAAGTTCGGTATTTCCCTGGCGCCGGCGCAGTGCCGTGACGCCAATGCGATCGCCCTCAACCGCTACCGCAAACCCGAACAGGAAAGCCGGTGGATTGGCCTCGGCGAGCAGTTGCGCGCTTTCGATCCAGGCGCCGTTTTCACGTTCGAACACGTAAGCCGCACCACCGCCTTGTCGGTTTGACGCGCCCGCAACCAGCCTGTCGCCACGCAGTGCGATCGATGTGCCAAGACGATCGCCGGGCGTACCATTCGCGGCCGTGAGCAAGGCGCCTGGCTGCCAGTCAGGACCCATGCGGGAATAAAGGCGGATCGCGCCACGACCGTTGTCATGCGATCCGAGACCGATCGCGAGGGTATCGCCGTCGAGTGCAATCGCGTCGATGGGATCGCTCGAATCGAACAGGGTCGTGCGTCGCCACGCTCCGGCTTCGCGCGCCCAGATGTGGATCGTCTGGCCGCGGCTTCCCAACATGACTGCCGTTTCACCGGAAAGTGCCACAGCACTTCCGAAGCCATCGCCGGACGAAGGCTCATCGCTTTCGAAAGTCCTCTCGTAGCGCCAGACTCCGGATTCGCGGACGAACAGAAGCGCCGCGCCGCTGTTGACGGCTGCACCGGGTCGACTCGCGCTGCGACCCACGAGCGCCAGGTCGCCGGAAAGCGCGAGGGCCGTGCCGAAGCGATCGCCGCCCGGCAACTCGCCCGCGTGCACGGCCGCGGCCAGCCACACGGCAAACAAGGCCAGCGCGGTCCGAAATCCGCGCGGCTGCGATCGCAGGAGAACGCTCATGCCGCGGAACATAGCGCAATCGAGCCAAGCCCAGCATGAAGCAGAAAACGTGACCGGTGCACGCATGCGCGCGCCTCCGGGCAGTTTGGACGGGAGTCGTCCGGATCGGAGACAATGTCATCGCGGCGCAACGGCCTTCGGTCGAACTTCGGTCCGGATCCTTCCCGCGCTCCCGTCCCCGTGCCCTATTTGGAGTTGCCATGCCGACCCGTCGTGAACTGGCCAACGCCGTGCGCGCCCTTGCGATGGACGCGGTGCAGGCCGCCAACTCGGGTCATCCGGGCATGCCGATGGGCATGGCCGACATCGCCGAAGTGCTCTGGAGCGAGTTCTACCGGCACAACCCGGCCAATCCGAAGTGGTTCAACCGCGACCGCTTCATCCTCTCGAACGGCCACGGTTCGATGCTGCACTACGCATTGCTGCATCTCTCCGGCTACGACCTGCCGATGGAGGAGCTGCGCCGCTTCCGCCAGTTGCATTCGAAGACCGCGGGTCATCCGGAGGCTTCGGAAACACCGGGCGTCGAAACGACAACCGGTCCGCTGGGGCAGGGCTTCGCCAACGCGGTCGGCATGGCTCTGGCGGAGAAGCTGTTGGCACGTCGCTTCAATCGCGGCGAGTTTGAGGTCGTCGACCATCACACCTTCGTGCTGATCGGCGATGGCTGCCTGATGGAAGGCATCTCGCACGAGGCCGCCTCCCTCGCCGGCACGCTCAAGCTCGGCAAGTTGATCGCGATCTGGGACGACAACTCCATTTCCATCGACGGCAAGGTCGCTGGCTGGTTCAACGATGACACGCCGGCGCGCTTCGAGGCCTATGGCTGGCACGTGGTGCGCGACGTCGATGGACACGACAGCAACGCGATCTACGAAGCCCTCAGCGCAGCGCAGGAAGAAGAGGAGCGGCCGAGTCTGGTGTGCGCGCGAACGGTGATCGGCTTCGGATCGCCCAGCAAGGCCGGCAGCGAGTCATCACATGGCGCCGCGCTCGGCGAGGCCGAAGTCGCGGCGTCGCGCGAACAGCTCGGATGGAAGCACGCTGCCTTCGAGATTCCCGAGGAAATCTACCTCGGCTGGCGCGCGACGCACACCGGCCTGGTACACGAACACCAGTGGAACGAGGTGTTCGATGCCTATGCCAAGGACTACCCGGAGCTGGCGCTCGAACTCACGCGCCGCGCTCGCGGAGAATTGCCTGAGGATTTCGCTGACTTGGCCGATGCCTTCATAGCCCGTTTGCAGCAGGAAGGGCACAAGGTCGCATCGCGCAAGGCTTCGCAGATGGCCCTGGAGGCCTTTGGTCCGCTGCTGCCGGAACTGATCGGTGGCTCGGCGGATCTCGCGCACTCCAATCTCACGCTCTGGAAAGGATCCCGCGACGTCAACGCGCCGGGCGATGCCGGTAACTACGTGTATTACGGCGTACGCGAATTCGCCATGACCGCGATCAGCAATGGGCTGGCGCTGCACGGTGGTTTCGTTCCCTACGACGCAACTTTCCTCGTGTTCTCCGACTACGCGCGTAACGCCGTGCGCATGGGTGCGCTGATTCCGGCGGCTGCGATCCATGTCTACACGCATGATTCGATCGGCTTAGGCGAAGACGGGCCGACCCACCAGCCGATTGAACACCTTGCCTGCCTGCGCCTGATTCCGAACAATCCCGTGTGGCGCCCGTGCGACGCGGTTGAAAGTGCGGTGGCCTGGCGCTCGGCGCTGGAGCGGCGCGATGGGCCCTCCTGCCTGGTGTTCTCGCGTCAGGCCCTCGTGCACCAGCAGCGGGACGTCTCACAGGTGGCCGCCATTGCGCGCGGTGGTTACATCCTCCTCGATTCGCTGGATGCCACCGTCGACACGATTCTCATCGCGACCGGCTCCGAAGTGGAGCTCGCGATGGAAGCGGCCCGACACCTGATCCAGCAGGGCGTGGGAATGCGGGTCGTGTCCATGCCGTGCACCGCGCTGTTCGACGCGCAGCCGCTCGAATATCGCGAAGGCGTCTTGCCGGGCTGGTGCCGACGACGTGTGGCGATCGAGGCCGGCGTGAGCGACTACTGGCGCAAATATGTGGGACTGGACGGTGCTGTCATCGGCATCGACCGCTTCGGTGCCTCTGCACCGGCGGAGGACCTTTTCCCGTATTTCGGGTTCACGGTGGAGGCCGTCCTCGCTGCCGTCGCGGCTCTTCCCGCCGCGCCCGCCAAGCGCTGAGTTGCGCCGACGCTGTCTGCCGGTGAGCCGGCAGTCGCGATGGTGTCTTGCAGGTCTGTGCGCATCGCGTGGCAGGGCGCCATGACGTCATCGCGCGCGAGCGCGCTCCTACAGGAGCGCGGAGGGGGTTGGGTGAGGCTCGTGTAGGAGCGTGCTTGCGCGCGATGGCGGCGTGGTGAATTGGATCGCTGGGGTGGGGGACTTGCATGACGTCATCGCGCGCGAGCGCGCTCCTGCATGGGCATGCGCGTGGTGTCGGCTCTTGCACTGCATCGTGCGATGTCAGCCGATTTCCACGACGTAGAAATCGCGTAGGGCCGCGTGCACGTCGGGGAGTTCCGCACGCAGGAGCTCCGGTACGGAAAAATAGGCTTCGCTGATCACCGCAAAAAACTCGTCGGGCCCCTCCGCTGCATAGGGATCGATCGATGTCTCCTCACCCCGTTCGCGCGCTGCGAGCAGCGCGTCGAAGGCAGACTGCATCGCATGGCGCCACGTCCGGTGCGAGCTGGCCGGCAGCGGCGGCGTCCCATCGAGTACGCCATCGAGCAGATCCAGCTTGTGCGCGATCTCGTGCGCGACCACATTGGAGCCTGAGCGGGGGTCATCGAGGTCCTCTTCGATTGCGGCCCAGGAAAGGATGAGCGGACCCTGGCTCCATGCTTCACCGTCAATCTCTTCCATCCACTCGGTCACGACGCCGTCGTCGTGCAGATCCTCCTGCCTGCGCACGCGGAAAGCCTCCGGGTAGACCACAACATCGATCCAGCCACGCCAGGCCGCAGGCCCCTGTTCGAGCAACGGCAGGCAGCACAGCACTGCGACCAGCAGACGCTGTTCCTCCGAAAGATCGAAGTCGCCCGCGCCGACGATATTCTTGATGCGAAGAAAGCGGGCGGTCTTGTCGCGCAGCCGTGCCAGCGATGCGGGTTCAAGCGCGGACAGGAGTTCGATACGGGCGCAGGCCTGCGCCCAGTTGCGATCGTCAATGGGAACGTCGCCAGTCAGCGAACGCCACCAGCGGAAAATCGGAGATGCGGCGTGGCGCGTCAGCGACCGGGCCGGCCGCACAGCGACGCTACTTGAAGGTACCCGGCAACAGGGTCTTCCAGCGACCCCGCGGCTCCACCAGCACTTCACCGCCACCGCTCGTGGAACCGGAGGCGCCCGCATCCTCGGTCGCGGCCTCATGCGACGCAACCAGTTCGGGCTCTGGCGCAGTTTTCACTGGAGTCGCCTGCGGCGATCGCGAGATTTCACTACCGATGGCGTTGCACAGTGTCTGCGACGAAGCGGGTGCCGACGCGAACGCCGGTGCGCTTGCAACCGCAAGGATCGCCATCATGATCAGGCCGTGTCGGGTCAAGTTCATGGATCGGATCTCCCGCAAAGGTGGAGCGGCGGTCGCCAGCCTGGTGCCGTAGGCACCGCCCAGCATACCGCAGGTGGACGTGTGGGGAGGAAATGGACTGGCCATCCCTGACTTTCACCAGCGCGGACGCAGGCTGCGTGCCCACTACACTTGCGACGGGATCTTGCGAGAGGGCGCAGGCGTGGGCGGCATCTCAGGTCGTGGACTCAGGCACGCGCTCATCCAGGGCATCGCACGCGTGCGCAGTCAGCGCGAAGAACTCGATCGCATCAACGTCTTTCCGGTCGCGGACGGGGACACGGGAACCAATCTTTCGCTGACTCTCGGCGCCGTACACGATGCCCTGCGCGAGGTGACCCAACCGATCGGGGCGGGCGCCATCCTGCACCAGGTAGCCTGCACCGCGCTCGACGGTGCGCGCGGCAATTCGGGCACCATCCTGGCGCAATTTGCGCAGGGTATGGCGGAGTCAGTGGGCATCACGTCGCGCCTCAGTCTGGCGGGACTGGCGCGTGCCGCGGCGTCGGGCTCCGCGCAGGCCCGCGAGGCGCTGGCGCAACCATGCGAAGGCACGATGTTGTCCGTCATGGCAGCTTTCGCGGCCTCGCTCGCGCGTGCGGCCGCGAACCCTTCACTGCGACTGCAACAAGGTTTCGCCGCTGCGGTGGACGCGACGCGCGACGCGCTCTGGCGCACGCCAGACCAATTGCCCATGCTGCGGGAAGCCGGTGTCGTCGATGCCGGAGCCAGCGGATTTCTGGCGCTGATCGAAGGCATGACGCTTGCGGGTGCGCGCGGGCGCCACGAGCAGGGCAATGCACTGCCACTGTCCCCGCTGTCGCTCCCGAGCTCCGCTGCCGAATCCCATGCGCACGACGCCTGCGGGCAGCGCTATTGCACCGAGTGCCTCATCAGCGGGGACGCGCTCGACCGCGTTGCACTTCGCGACACGTTGTCAAAGCTTCCACTGTCGAGTCTCGTAGTGGCAGGCAGCCGCGAGCGGGTGCGCGTACACGCGCACACCGACGAGCCGGCGGAACTGTTCGAAGCGTGTTCGCAGCACGGGCGTGTGTCGGGCCAGAAGGCGGACGACATGAAGGCACAGATCGCCAGCCGGACCCTGCGACAACCCGTCATGGTGGTGGTGGATTCCGGCGCCGACCTGCCGCAGGTGCTTGCGGATCGCCTGGCGCTGCATTGGGTTCCCGTGCGCGTGAGTTTCGGCGACGAGGATTTCATCGACCGGACTGTGCTGCGTCCGGCGCGCTTCTACCGGATGATGCGTGCCGGCGACCGGCCGCCGCCGCGCACGTCGCAGCCTCCCCCCGGCGACTTCCTGCGGGTGTTTTCCGCACTGACTTCGCATGGACACGATGTGCTCTACCTGGGGTTGTCGAGGGGTTTGTCCGGCACGCTGCAGGCCGGTGAGTCGGCCGCGGCGCGCGTTGCATCAGACCGCATCGTGGCGGTGGAGGACACGCGACTCGCCTCGGTCGCGCAGGGCTTGCTGGCGGTCGACGCGGCCGAACACGCGCTGGCGGGTTGCACGCTCGAAGCAATCCGGAATCGCGTCCGCTTCATGCAGCCGCGCACGCGCCTGTATGCACTGATCGACGACGCGGTCTACGGCGTTCGAGGCGGACGTGCACCGCGGCTTGCGCAGCCGCTGACGCGCTGGTTGCGCGTGCGCCTCATCGTTGGCATGAACCGCAACGGCCGCATGGCGCTGTGCGGGCTGCTGGCGGGTGACGTCCGTCTCGCCGAGCGTTTCGGAGAGTGGGTTGCGCGGCGTTGCCGTGCGCGCGGTCGCGGAAGCTGGCGCGTCAACATCGGCCATTGCGACAATCCCGGTGGTGCATCGCGCCTCGCCGTTGTGTTGAGGGAACGGCTCGAGCCGCTGGATGCCTGTTGGGTCGGCGATGCGGGCACGGGCATCGGTGCGCATGCCGGTCCGGGTGCCCTGATCGTGGGCGCACAGCATTACGCGCCACCTCTGGCCACGACTACTCGACAGGAGCGAGCGGAAGTCGCTGCACCGCAGCCCACGGAGGCGCAGTTGGAGTCGGCGCCGGCATGAACGCGGCGATCGCAATTGCCGGCGCCGCGCTCGCGGGTTACGTGCTCGGGTCAATTTCCGGGAGCCTGCTGCTCGGTCGTGTACGCGGAGTGGACATCCGCACGCTCGGCAGTGGCAACGCCGGCGGCACCAACGCGTTTCGCACGCAGGGACTCCTGTTTGCGCTGGCAGTGGTGCTGTTCGACATCGGCAAGGCGGTGCTGGCGTGCGTGCTGGCCATCAGTGCGGCCAGGCACTTCGAAATGCCCGAGGCGGCCATGGCCATCGCCGCGGCCAGCGGCGCGGTCGCCGGTCACCTGTGGCCCGTGTTCCATGATTTCCGAGGCGGCAAGGGAGCCGCCACCGTGGTCGGCGGACTTCTGATCCTGTGGCCGGCGTCGTTGCTGGCGGGCTTCTCCATCTGGGCGCTGGTGCTCATTCTGGGCGGATGGGTGAGTCTCGCCACGCTGTGCGCGGCCTCCGCACTCTGGATCGGAAGCCTGGTGCTTTCCTCCTCCGCTGCGATGCCCGGGACGCCGATCTTCCTGACGCTGGCGTGGGGACTGATGGTCTGGGCGCATCGGGGCAACCTCCAGCGCCTGCGACATGGGAATGAACTGCGCTTCGAGCGAGTGCGGATCCTGCAGCGGAGGCGCCGGGAGTGAACCTCGACGACGCGCTCATCGCCATGTTGTCCGACGGCGCGGGTCATTCCGGCGAAGCGCTCGCGACGCGTCTGGGTGTCACCCGCGCCGCGGTGTGGAAACGGATTGATCGACTGCGCGCGCAGGGCATGCAGGTCAAGGGTGAGGCGGGGCGCGGTTATCGTTTGCTGCCGCAATGGCGTGCGCTCGACGCTGCGGCGATCCGGGACGCGATGAGTGCGAGTTCGGCCGCACTGCTCGGCGGCCTTGAAGTCGTGACCACGACCGGCTCCACCAGCGATGACCTGCGCACGGCCGCGAGCGGCGCGCCCGACCTGTGCGTGCGCGCCGCTGAACACCAGACGCAGGGTCGCGGACGCCGCGGTCGTGCCTGGATTTCGCCCCGCGGGGCCGGGCTGTGGTTTTCCGTGCTGTGGCGAGCACCGGGCGGCCTTGAACGCCTGGCGGGCCTGAGTCTCGTGGTGGCGGTGGTGCTCGCCGAAGCCTTGGAAAAGCTCGGAGTCGATGCGGTCGGCATCAAATGGCCCAATGATCTATGGCATTGCGGCCGCAAGTTTGGCGGCATTCTAATCGACCTGGGAGGGGAGGCGCACGGACCTGCTGTTGCTGTGATCGGCGTCGGTATCGACGTTTCGCTGGACGCGGAATCCGGGCGGGATATCGATGCGCCGTGGACCGATCTGACCTCTGCACTCGGCAGGATGCCGGATCGCAATCACGTGTTCGCCGCATTGCTCGACGCCCTGCTGCCTGCGCTGGTGCAATTCGGCAACGAAGGGTTCGAGAACTTTCGTGCGCGCTTTTCTGGCCGCGATGTACTGCTCGGTCGGCAGATCGAGAGTCCGGGAATGACCGCCATGACCGGCTTCGGCGCGGGTATCGATGAGACAGGTCGACTGCTGGTGCATGCGGGGGACCAAGAACTCGCGCTGGTCGCAGGTGAGGTGAGCCTGCGTGTGCTGTCCGGAGCGGGCCTGGCGGCAGCAGGGGGTCCGGGCAGCGCGGGGAGACGCAAACATGATTGAGCAAGACGTGCTGCTCGTGGATCTGGGCAACACCCGACTCAAGGCCTGCGCGCTGAACCAGCATCCTGCCGGCCCGCAGGTTCTCGCACTCGCGCATGCTGACGGAGACTTCGAGGCGCAGTGCCGGGCTCTGCTCACATCCCGCGCGTGGTCGTCCATCCGCGCAGCCAGCGTTGCGGCGCCCGCACTGCGCCTGCACTTCGAGACCCTCTGTGCCGAGGCGGCGCCCGCGGCTCATGTCGTGCATGTGCACTCCCCGGCGCGCTTTGGTCGCTGGCAAAACGGCTACACCGATTCGGCGCAGCTCGGCGTCGATCGATTCCTTTCCATGCTGGCGGCCATGGATCGCTGGCCGCAGCGCGCGATCCTGTTGGTATCGGTCGGTACGGCGCTCACGGTTGACGCGCTGGACGCCGGCGGCCGACATCTCGGCGGCGTGATCGCGCCGGCGCCCGACAGCATGCGCACCGCGCTCGCGTCGTTGCTGCCGCATGTTGACACCGCGCCCACGACCATTCCCGTGATGACTTTTGCCGTGGATTCGTCGCACGCCATCGCCAGCGGCTGTGCACGTGCGGCGGTCGGCCTCATCGAACACTGCGCCCGCGATTTCAACGTCACTTCACCACTCATCGTGCTGAGCGGTGGTGGTGCGCGCGCAATCGCGCCCCTGATCCGCGGCGACCGGGAAGTCGCGGAGTTGCCGTTTGCGGTCCTGCAGGGACTCGCGCTGCACGCGGAGGCGTGCCCCTGATCCACCTGTCTTCGAGCGTGCCGGGGCTGGGGCTTGCCTGCAGCATCCCGCGCCATTGCACGAGCGGGGCGGGCGATCGCCCTACAATCCTGGGTCCCTGGAGCGATTTCGCACGTGTGCCCCCATGTTCATCCGATTGCTGATGCTCCTGCTGCTGGCGGCCAACATCGGTGTGGCCAGCTGGCTCGTGCTCGCTCGCCCGCCACCCGCGCCGCCGCCGGCGCTCACCGATCCCGGTGTGTCTCCCATCGTGCTCGTGTCGGAACGTGAGCGCGCTGCGGCCCCGACGCGCGCCACCCGCGCGCCATCCAGCCGGTCCGTGGAACCTGTCGCGCGCGCCCTGGAGGTCTGCACCAGCCTTGGCGCTTTCGATACCCAGGCCGACCTGCGCGGCGCCATGAATGCGCTGATCCCTGCGGTTGAGCGCATCCAGTTCCGCGAATCCTCGCGCACGCAGTCCTACGGCTTCGTGGTTTTCATGCCGGCGCAGGCTTCGCGCGATGCCGCACTTGAGCTGGCACGGCAGCTGTCGGCACGCGGTGTACGCGACTATTACGTGGTGTCGTCGGGCGACCAGCAGAACACCATTTCGCTGGGTCTGTTTCGCGATCGCGGCAACGCCGTCCGTCGCCAGGCAGAGCTGTCCGCGATGGGTTTTGCCGCCGACATCGCCGAGCGTACCGAAGCGCGGCCCGAGTACCACCTCGACTACGCACAGCGGCAGGACCGGCCGGTCGAATGGCGCGCGCTGGTGCCTGGTACCCGCGATCTCAAGGCCCGCCGCATCCGCTGCTTCTGACGCCCCCACGGCAGGTGCAATGCCGGCTCCGGCAGATCCGGCCCCCGCAATGCCTGGCCGCAAGCGACTGCTGCCCGACGCTTCCGGCCGCGCTCCTGAGGGAGCCGCGTCGAGCGGCTGGCAAGTGCCGCTTCGGACTCAGGATTGCCATCGCCTGTCGCCGCTACACTTGTCGACCCGGCCGGCATAGCTCAGTTGGTAGAGCAATCGCCTTGTAAGCGATAGGTCTGGGGTTCGAGTCCCTATGCCGGCACCAATGCGGAACACGATCATGCGCGAAACCTCCCTGTCCATGGACGCAATCGTCTGGAACTTCCACGAATCCCTGCCTGACAAGATCGTCGAATTCGAAGGCTTGTGGAACGCGTGGTTATCGGATCCGCCGTCCCCCAATGCCTGCAGCGCCTTTCGCGTCCTGATTCACCGGATGTCCGGCGCCACAGCGGCCTTTGGTTACGAGGATCTCGCGGCGCGCGCGCGAGAACTCGAGCAGGCGCTGGCGCCGGGCGTGTGCGACGCCGACGCCCTGCCCGAGTCGGTGTTCCGCTCCATTGAGGAAAGGGCCGCTGGCCTGCTCAAGGCCATGCATGAGCGGTCCACCCAGACCAAGCCACCGAGGGTGGAGGATTGAACATCGAAACCGAATCCGGCAGCTCCAACGCCTCGCGGGAGCCTGGCCCCTTGACCGGAGCCCGGCCGAAGCCCGCCCTTTCCCTCATTGGTGTTCCCACGGACATCGGCGCCGGAGCGCGCGGCGCGTCGATGGGCCCGGAGGCGCTGCGCGTCGCCGGATTGCCCGAGGCACTGGCACGCCGCGGTCACGACGTGCGCGACATGGGTAATGTGCAGGGTCCGGTCAATCCCTGGCGCGATCCGCGCGCCGGCTACCGGCACCTGCCGGAAGTGGTGGCATGGAACCGCAGCGTGCTCACGTCGGTATACGCGGAGCTCGAGTCGAACCGGCTTCCAATCCTGCTCGGCGGGGACCATTGCCTTGCGATCGGATCGATCACCGCGGTCGCACTGTACGCGCGTTCCCAGGGCAAGAAGCTGCGCGTGCTCTGGCTCGATGCCCACGCCGACTTCAACACCAGCGAGCTGACGCCATCCGGCAACGTGCATGGCATGCCGGTCGCGTGCCTGTGCGGCATCGGTCCGCGCGAGCTCACCCACCTCGGTGGGGAGTCGCCGATCCTGACACCGGACGACATCCACCAGATCGGAATCCGATCGGTGGACCAGGGAGAAAAGAAGCTGGTCAAGGAAGCGGGCCTGCGCATCTACGACATGCGCTATATCGACGAAGTCGGCATCAAGCGCACCATGGACGAGGCACTGGACGGGCTCGACGACGACTATCATCTGCACGTCAGTTTCGATGTCGATTTTCTCGATCCCTCCATCGCACCCGCCGTTGGCACGACCGTTCCGGGCGGGCCGAACTATCGCGAGGCGCAGCTGGTCATGGAGATGATCGCCGACACCGGGCGGCTTGCTTCGCTGGACGTGATGGAACTCAATCCTGCACTCGACGAGCGCAATGTCACCGCTGAACTGGCGGTCGACCTGATCGAAAGCCTGTTCGGCAAATCGACCCTGATGCGCAGCTGAAAAGCCCCTCTCCCGTTGGGAGAGGGGTTGGGGTGAGGGTTCCAGGCCCTGCGTCATGTTGGTTCGGTGCGAAGTGCGATTGCTGCGTCATTGCGCCTTGAGACAAGCATGCGTCCCTGCGGTGGTAATCCGCGGCCCGGCCTTCCGTAGCCGGGCGTGAGAGACGGCGCGCGCGGCAGTGCCGCGCAAGCGCTGTCTCTCAACCTCATCCGGCGCTGCGCGCCACCTGTCTCGCGACATCCTGTCGCTCGCCCTTCGGGCCGCCTGCGGCGTTCGCTTTCCGCTCCTGCGGACGCAGTCTCCCGGAGGGAGAAGGGACGGCAACTTCGATGTCGGTCAGCGCGACGTCCGTTCCCTGCTCACCACGGATCAGGCGTGAACCCACCGGGAAATGCGCGCGGCGCCCGCTGGGCATAGGGGCTCGGCGGTTGCGGCCAGATGCCGCGCGCGACCAGTGACTCGTAGCGGTCGTAGTAGACCCGCACGACTTCAGACGGCGTGCTGCTCGCACGCTGGAACGCGGTGGTGCTGGCGGGATCGAAGCGCCGCTCGCCGTGTCCCGTGCCGAGCGGTGCTGCCGCTGCGGCGCTGTCGGCCTGCGCTTCGCGTTCCCTGCGCGACTCCGAATTCGACTTCGACTGTGCGGAGGGTTTTGCCGCACGCGCCGCAGCGCCTTCCCGCGCACCCCACCGGCGCGACTCGTCTGCGACGGGAGGCGCTGACTGGACAGGCGGCGGTTGCAGCTCGCGGAACACCGCAGCACCGATCACGCCCAGGTCGTCCGGACGCCCGGTTCGCGCCGCGTAGCTGTCCGGAAGTTCGGTGAAGTAGAAGCCGGCGGTTTCTTCGAGACTCTTGCGCCAGCCGCGGATGTCCACTTCCTGCCAGGGCATCAACACGTAGCCCTGCTGCGAGGTCCCCGCGGTCTCGCCGCTGATCGCGTTGACACCGTCGACCGACAGCACCACAAGTACGCGGCCCGCGCTGCGATTGATCATGCGCACGGAATAGGGTGCACCCGGTGCGCCCGCGACATGCTCATGACCGCGAAAGACGGTTGAGGGCAGCGCGTTGCCGCCGGCGTCCACCAGCGAAACGTCAACGATCCCCGCTGCCTGCAGGGGCGTGGCGAGGCACAGCAACAGCGCGGAAAGAAGTGGGAAGCGACGAAACATGACGGTACTCCACAGGGACAGTACCGTTGCAGACGGCTGACCCCGTCATGCGGGGTCAGCCGCGGCGATGTCGAACGCGGTCAGCGGTCGAGTATCAGGAACGCGCGCTCGGCTTCCGTCACGCTGCGCCGCTCTGTGGCAGCGGTGAGCCACAGCACGCCGCCCACTCCAAACATCACGATCAGCACCATGAATTCGCGCGGCCAGGTCAGCGCAGCCGGGCTGCCGGGAATGATCATGGCTGCGAGCATGAGGAACGATCCGAGCGCCGCGATCATCGGCACCAGCAGGCCACCGCGCAGCCGGTAGGGCCGCGGCATGTCGGGATGGTCACGGCGCAATCTCATGAGCGAAAGTGATACGCCGAGGAAGGCCAGCGCGATGCAGAACGAACCTGCATCCACCAGGGCCAGGAGCGCGTCCCGTCCCAGTAGCGGAGCGAGCACAGTGAGCCCGCCCACCAGCGCGATGGCTCGATGCGGCGTGCCGTATTTCGGGTGTGTCTCGCCGAATATCGCGGGAATGATCCGGCCACGCCCCAGCGCGAACACGACGCGCGAGCCCGCGAGAAAGAACCCGTTCCAGCTGGTGAAGAGGCCCAGCAAGGCTGCAAGTAGTACGAGATCCTTCATCCACGGCGTGCTGAATGCCATCTCGAAAGCGCGTGCCGCCGGCAGCTTCGCGCCGGCAATACCTTGCCACGGTCCAACCCAGGACACGCTCAGGATGATCACGACATAGAACGCGATGGCGGCGATGATCGAGGCCATGATCAGCCACGCGAATGTGCGCGGCGCCACGGAATCGGATGCTTCCTCCGCGCCCTGCGGAATCGTGTCGAAGCCCACGAACCAGAACGGGATCGTGACCAGCACGGCGAGAATGCCCGCCCAGATGCCGCCATTGGGAGCTTCGATCCACAGCGGTTCGAGATTCGCTGCACTGCCCGAGCCGAGACCCGCCACGACGAACATCACGGTGACCGCCAGGAAGGCCACGATCAGTATCGTCTGTAGCCGCGCCGCGGAGCGCGCGCCACGCCAGTTCACCCAGGTGATCCCCGCCGTGCAGAGCACACCAAGCAGCAGGTGCGTGGCGTAAATCGTCGACCCTGCAAATTCATACAGCGGCCAGCGATCGATGCCCGGAATGAGATAGCTCAACACCAGTCCGATCGAGATGGCCTCGAAGCCGGAAATGCTCACGTATCCGAACGCCAGCGTCCATCCGATCACGAACGACTTGAAGGTGCCGAATGCCTTGTACGCGTACGCGACCTCGCCGCCGGCGACGGGCAGCATCGGCGTCAACTCGGCGTAGCACAGACCGATGCACAGCATCAGTGCGCCGCCGACCAGGAAGGCCAATATCGCTCCGGCCGGCCCCGCCTGGGTCAGCCAGCTGCCGATCGCTGTCACCCACCCGACGCCGATCATCGAGCCGAATGCGAGCGCGAAGAAGGCGAAGCGACGCAACTCCTGCTTGAGTTCGGGGCGCTTGAGGACGCCTGTGCGCTCCCGGCTGTGGGCCGTGGACAGGTTGGAATTCATGGTGCCTCCGCGATTGATTTGAACAGGAAGGAGCGTGCGGCGAGTTTCATGCGCTGGGGAGTCTCTGAACAATTCCACGCCGGCGTCACCGCTTTGTCTGCGTGCCGGTCAAGGCACCGCGGCGAAGAAATGCTCATTGCATTGCGAGCCGTCGCAACACCGGCCGGTGTGCAGACAAAGCGGCCCATAAGATCATTCAATTCAATTGATTGGGTGATGTCCAGAAGGCCCCCAGACCGGCGTCCGCCTCTTGCCCAGGCCCAGCGGCATGCGCTGCGATGCGCCCACCCGCCTGCGGGCCTTCTGCGCATCATGCCGACGACGTGGAATTGTTCAGAGGCTCCCCGGGATACGACACTTCGCGCTGCCCGGGCTCGAAATCTCCGAGGCTCAGATCCCAGCGCTGGTGCGGCCAGCGATAGCTGATGGCGCGACGACTGGGCCACAGCGCCGCCGTATAGAGGGTGCCGCGTTCGCGTTCGAACGCCAACGAATAGATCGGTGGTCGCAGGAAGGCGCCTATGAACCGCTCCTGTGTTTCCTGATGCAGCATCATCCGGTCCAGCAGGAAGCGCTCGCGTTCGAGGGTGGCGGTGCGCAACGCGTGGCTTGGCCGGGCTTCTCCCGGCTGGTGGTTGGTGGCGACGGGCGAGGTCGTCACCAGAGCGTCGCGATCGGGCGCCACATGCACCGTTGCGCGTGCACCGGAAAGGTCGAGCACCGTCACGTTGTAGCTCATGTGCGTGGGAACCCGTACCAGCGCGGCCGTCGCCTCGGCAACGGTGGTGCAGGTTTCGAGCACGTAGCGCAGCACCAGGGGCATGCCGAAGCCTTCGCCGATCGCACGGCGGCCACCGAACGTAAGTGATGCAGCCAGACCGCCCTCGTTGACGCCGTCCACCAGTCCGACCATGCAGTCGCTGGTGCCGAGCACGCGCTGCGAGCCCCAGTGCGTCTGCAGCACCAGGGCGTCGAAGTAGTGCCGGGCATAGTCGTAGTTGCGCACGAGCAGGGGTTCGGGACCGGTCCAGACCGCCTGCGAGCACGCCGTGTCGTAGGCCGGCGGGCACCAGAGGCTGAGAAACCGGGCAGCGACGTCGCCACCACCGGCCAGCTCGCACAGCCGCGTCCAACGCGGCACGAACTCGGGCATGTGGCGTTCCAGCGCACGGCGGCAATCCAGAAAGCCGGGTCGCGCCAGATGACCGTCACGCAGGTACCAGCGGCGATAGGCCGGCCACAGGCGATGGAACACGCCCTGCCATGCCCGACCGTCTTCGTCGTCGGCCAGCGCGGTGAACGTCAGCGATGAGAATTCCGACACGGACGGCGACCCGCCGACTACGCGCTCACAGGAACTTGAACTGGTGTTCCGCCAGCGGCGCTGCTGCGGCACCTGCCAGCGGCTCGGCGCGATAGTGGGCCCGGATGCCGTCGATCCACTTTCTGGAGCGCTCGGTCAGCGTGAAGCGATCCGTCATGGCCCGCCCGCGCAATACCAGGATGCCAAGGTCCGCACCTTCGTAGCGGTAGTCACCCTTCTTGAGGATGCGCAGGAAAAATGCCTCCCGCTCGCTGCTGACCGCGCGGCGATGGTAGTCGAAGCGATTGAACGAAACGCTGCCGTCGTCGTCCATGCTCCAGATGCCCGTCTCGGGTGCATGGGTGATGCGGTCGATCGAATCGTCAGTGTGCTTGATCACCATCTGGCACCACGTGTCGATGTTGGCCGGATCGGCCCAGCGCGCATTGAGCTCGGCGATGTCGATGTCGAACGGAACGTTGGAAAACTCAAGCAGATGGAACAGCGCGAGCGGCGCGTCGGCGTGCGCGAACGCGGCGTGATTGGTCATGGAGCTGGCCCCCGTGATACGCGGGTTGAGCTCGCCCAGAAAAATGTCTTTCGACTTCGCATCGATCAGGAAATCGAGCTCGAAATATCCACGATAGCCTTCCTTGCGCAGTTGTTCGCCAAACGCGAAGGTGTAGTCGCGTGCCTTGTCGCGCACTTCGGTGGAGAACGTGTTCGCGAAGATCTCGTTGCCGCACCAGCCACCGCGATACGGCGTCAGCTCCTTGAAGCCCACGAGTTCGGTCATCAGCGGTCCAACGATCGTGCCCTGCTTGGTGGCGCAGGCCTCGATCGCCGCGCCGCGGCAGTTGATGCGCTTCATGACCTTGATCTCGCCGTGCCCGACGATATCGTGCTGGTGACGCCTGAAATCGGCCTCCGAGCGAATGAAGAACGTGGTGTGTCCAGAATCGCCATACGCCGACTGCAGCACCAGGTCGCGGCCCAGCTTGGCCTTGTCGGCGACTGTCGTCAGCTGCGCGTAGTCGGTGATCTTCGCGAGCGTGTTGGGGACGCTCGGCACCTTGGCCTTGTTGCCGATGCGCACGGTCTCGATCTTGTTGTCGATGCGGTTGCGCAGCTTGGCTTTCGGAAACCACACCTTGGCGCCGTGCTCCTTGGCCAGCGCTTCCGTCTGTTCATCGAACATCAGGAAGATGAATTTGGGTTTGCCGCCACGCTTGGCGACGTGGTCGACGACTTCCTTGTGCTGCAGCAGGTAATTGTTGATGTCCTCGATCGACTGGAACTCCTCGTGCGGCTGCTCCGAGGGCGAAAACACGTTCGGATGCTGTCCGTCGTAGCAGTCGATATAGCTGATGAACTTGAAGTTCTTGACCCATTCATCGAGGCCGAGAAGATTGAAGTTGGTGGCGCTGACGAAATACACGGGCTCCTCGAAGCGATGGAAGAAACGGCGTACTTCGGAAATGTTCCTGAGTTGGCGGCGTGCTGCCATGTGCGATCTCCTTTGGGTTCTAGGGCGCCCCGACGGTCCGGGACCCGCGCCGCGTACTTCCGCACGGGCGCAAGGGGCGAAGTCTGCGGCCGTCAGTGCGTGCGCGCGGCCTCGGCGGAAGCCAGTGCTTCCGGGGTGAAAACGCGCAGTCCGAGTTCCGGGCGATAGCCATGGATCTCCTTGACGTCGAGCGCGCGCATGAAGTGCAGGATCTCTCTGGAGATCACCTGCCCGGGTACCAGTATGGGAAAGCCCGGCGGATAGGGAATGATGAAAGCGGTCGAGACAAGCTCGCGCCCGGTATCCATCTCGCCCTCGATGGTGCCGTCTTCGATGCCGAAGTAGTCGCAGTTGTCTTCATCATAGGCAAGGAAGAATGCCGCGCGGATATCGCCCTCGCCGGTCCCGGTTGTCTCGCCGCTCCGGAATGCATCGTGGAAGCGCGAGAAATCCGGTAGTGGCGGGTAGTCCAGCGTAAGTGAGCGCACGCGCTTGTCGAACGCGCGCTGTTCCATGGCACTCGCGTCCTCCAGCTGCGCCTCGAGATCGGTAGCGACGCGCACCAGCACCTCGATGAGATACGCGATCGAGGAACGCGTGGTGCCGATGTTGGTCATGAACAGGACGGTATTGCGCGAGGTCTTGTTGATCTGGATACCGTGCTTGTTCATCAGCACTTCGTTCTTGAACGTGTCGCCATCAAAGCCGGCGTTGCCAACCGCAAGCGTCACACGCGTGGGATCGAGCGCAAATTCATCCTGCGCGAACGCGCCCCACATGTCATGCCAGCCCTCGTCCTTCTCCCAGTAGGCCTCGACGCCCGATTCGCGATGCTTGGCGGGAATCAGGTCACGGATGGTCAACACTTTGAAGAAGCGCTTGAGCAGCGGGTGCGCATCAATCGCCTTGCGCATCGACATCGCGGCCTCGATCTGCTTCTCGACGAGGTCGAAACCCTCAAGCTCCACCTGGCGGCGTCCAACGTCGAGCGATGCGATGATCTGATAGTTCGGCGAGGTCGACGTATGCGTCATGTACGCCTCGTGGAACGCCTGCTCGACTTCGCCCTTGAAGTCCTGGTCGTGCACGTGGATCATCGAGCCCTGTCGCAGCGAAGTCAGCGTCTTGTGTGTTGACTGCGTGGCGTAGGCACGCACTCTGGCGCGTGCGGGATCCGGCAGCAGGCGCACGTCGAGCAGCTCCTCGTCGCTTTTGCCTTCGATCGCGGCGCGGTGTTTCGCGTAGCGCTCGGCATAGCGCGGATCGCGAAAACGCGCGCGCAGCAACTGCGCCGTATTCATGGCCGTGCGCTGGCGGTAACTGGGCGAAAAGCGTGCGAAGGCGAACCAGGCTTCATCCCACAGGAACACGAGATCCGGCTTGATCGCGAGACACTCCTCCATTACGCGCTCGACGTGATAGATGATGCCGTCGAAGGTGCAATTGGTCAGCAGCAGCATGCGAACGCGATCGAGCTTGCCGTCACGCTTGAGCGTGAGCAACTGGTTCTTGATATCGCGCAACGGCACACCGCCGTACATCGAGTACTCGCTGAGCGGGTAGCTGTCGAGATAGATCACGTTGGCGCCGGCGAGCACCATCCCGTAGTGATGCGACTTGTGGCAGTCGCGATCGACCAGCACGATGTCGCCTGGCCGCACGATGGCCTGCACCACGATCTTGTTGCAGGTGGACGTGCCGTTGGTGGCAAAGAAAGTCTTGTTTGCGCCGAAAGCGCGCGCAGCAAGCTCCTGCGCGTGCTTGATGGGACCGACGGGTTCCAGCAGGGAATCGAGTCCGCCTGACGTGGCCGACGTTTCCGCCAGAAAGATGTTCATGCCGTAGAACTCGCTCATGTCGCGGATCCAGTTGGAACGGATCAACGACTTGCCGCGGCTGATGGGCATGGCGTGGAACACGCCGGTCGGCTGCTTGGAGTATTCCTTCAGAGCCGTGAAGAATGGCGTGTTGTAACGGGCGTTGACGCCGCGCAGGATGTTGAGGTGCAGCTCGGTGAAATCCTCGTGGTTGTAGAACACGCGGTTCGCACCACCATGATCGCGCCCCGCAATTTCCTCGATCGAGCGTTCCGTCACGAGGAAGATGTCGAGCTCGGGGCGGATGCGTCTTAACAGTCGGCACAGTTCGGGCCCGAGATCCTCCGGATCGCGCGTCGACACAGGCTCGTAGCCGACACGCTTGAGATAGCGCTGCAGTATCTCGAGCCGGTTGGCGGACTCCACCGCGAAATCGTGACGTACCACCACCGACTGGATGTCGGAGTTGAACAGTGCGCCGATGACGGCGTCCTCAAAGGTGCTGACCATGACCGTCTCGTAAGCGAATCGGTCGTCCGCGCGACGCTGGTTACGCAGCGCGACGGTCTGCGCCTCCTGCTCGCCTTCGGTCAGATTGTCGACGATCAGCACTTCGAAGTAAGGCCGCGCGGCAGCGCGCTCCTCCTGTGATTCGACGATGTCGTTCGGGTCATCGGGTTCACGATCGAAATCGCTGAAAAATTCGCCGAGGCGACGACGGTAGACACCGTTCTGCAGCGCGCGCACGAGGCGTGCCGTCGTGTGCTGGAATTCCTTGATGTCGCCGCGCTCGAGCATGCGCTGCAGATGTTCGACGCCGGCACGGCCCGGGAACGCCCAGTAGTGCTCAATCGCTGTCAGGCCCTGCAGGACGGTAGCCGCGCGAGCGGCGCGCTGCTCCTGCAGCTTGCCGGGTCTGGATCCGGCAAGTCGCGCAGCCACGTTCTTCAGTGAAGTCCAGCGGTCGTTGCGAAGCTGCGTGGCCGAGTAATAGTCGCTCGCCCGCACCGGGCCGCGCTTGTTGCTGCCCCCGGGTGCGGAGGGCGTAACGGAGATTGCAGGTTCGACGGACGGGCCGCTCACGATTTCTCCGCTCAGCGCACCGCCGGTCGGAGGATTGATCTCAATGGTTCCCACAAAGACTCCCGTCTATAACGTTGGTGCGCGGCAGGATCGCCACGCACCCTTGCTGTCGCTCACCTCGTCACGCGACCGGTGCCGCTGCCACCTCTTGGTGGGTGGCGGCAGGTGCCGCTGCCTTGGGCGGCATGACCACGCTCGAGGGTGCAGGTGCACCCACGCCCGCCTTGCCGCCACGCTCCGGCATGGTCAATGCACCCAGTGTGTGCAGATACGCATCCACGCCCGAGTCGCGCCGATAAACCGCCAGATCGACTTCGCGATCGCGGAAGCTTTTCAAGGGTTGGCCAAGACCGTTGACACCCGTCTCGCGCTGACGACGCACGCGCGCGAGGTCGATTTCGATTGGCAGCGTTTCCGGGCGGCCCGAGGCTTGCGCCAGCACGGTCCCGGTGGGATCCACCACACACGAGCGACCGATGCCACCCGGCCCGAGGCCATTGATGTCAAACACGTAGCACTGGAACTGCGCGGCCGTGGCGCGTGCGATTGCCAGCTCCACATCACGATCGATGGTGCCGGTCAGCACCGGATGCAGCAGTACTTCCGCGCCCATCGCCGTCAATGTGCGCGTGGTCTCAGGCAGCCAGATGTCGTAGCAGATCGAAAGACCGAAGCGCCCGACATCCGGAACGTCGAAAACGCAGAATTCCTTGCCCGCCGTCACGTGCTTCTCGTAGGGGCGGAATGGAAACATCTTGCGGTAGCGCGCCACCACATGGCCGGCAGGATTTATCACCGACGACGTGTTGTAGAGCGCCCCATCGGCGCCGCGTTCAAAGACGGATCCGGGGATGAGCCAGATTCCGTGGCGCGCGGCCGCAGCCTGCAGCGCTTCTTCTTCGGGTCCCGGCAGGCTTACCGGTGCATTGGGCACGGGCCCGCACTGGGCGAGTTCGCTGAAGACGAGCATCTGCGCCCACGGAATGCGCGCCATGACCAGCTCGATGCGATGCAGTACCGCCACCAGATTGCTGGACATCGCCGGCACGGCCATCTGTACACCGGCAATTGCGAAAGGAACGGTCATTCAGTGATTCCTGTTTTATCGAAGCGGGAAGGGTGAGCTGCGGGGCCGGAAGCGCCGTGTCTGGCGAGCGTTGCCGCGGGATGGATTCACCGGTATCAAGCCGCAGCCACGAGGTCGCGAAGGGTGTCGCCGACAATGGCAAGGCCTTCGTGCAGCAGCGCATCGGAAATCGTCAGCGGTGCCAGAAACCGCACCACGTTGCGGTACAGACCGCAGGGCAGGATCACGACCCCGCGCTCTGCGCAGGCCGGACTCAGGGCCATGGTCAAGGCGACGCCCGGGCGCCGCATGTCGCCGTCCTCGACCAGTTCCATGGCCACCATGGCGCCGATGCCCCGCACATCGCCGATCACGGGGGACAACGAAGGCTCGGCGCGCAGCGTCTCCAGGAACCGGCGCATCTGCATGCCCAGCTCATTGGCGCGCGCACAGAGTCCTTCCTCCTCGATCACGTCGAGTACCGCGAGTGCGGCGGCGCAGGCGACCGGCGATCCGGCAAAAGTGCCGCCCAGCCCGCCGGGCAAAGGCGCATCCATGATCTCGGCCTTGCCTGTGACCGCGGAGATGGGCAGGCCGCCACCGAGCCCCTTCGCCAGCGTCATGAGATCGGGCTCGATGCCTGAATGCTCGGTCGCGAACATGCGCCCGGTGCGTGCGAATCCGGTCTGGATCTCGTCGACGATCAGGACGATGCCGTGCTCGTCGCACACCTGCCGCAGTGCGCGCATGAATTCCGGGGGCGCGACGTTGAATCCCCCTTCGCCCTGTACCGGCTCGATCAGGATCGCCGCGATTTCCGACGGATCGAGATCGGCATGCAGCAGATTGTCGAGTGCCTGGATCGACTCCTCGACCTTGACGCTGCCACGCTCGTTGGGAAACGGCAGGTGGTAGACGTCACCCGGAAAGGGACCGAAACCGGACTTGTAGGGAACGACCTTTCCGGTCAACGCCAGCGCCATCATCGTACGGCCGTGAAAGCCACCGGAAAACGCCACCACGCCGCGTCGGCGGGTATGTGCCCGTGCGATCTTGACGGCGTTCTCCACCGCTTCCGCGCCCGTCGTGAGCAGGAGTGTCTTCTTGGGGGTGGGGCCGGGTGCGAGCGCGTTGAGGCGTTCGGCCAACTCCACGTAGGACGGATAGGGCGTCACCTGGAAGCAGGCGTGGGTAATGCGATCGAGCTGCGCGTGCGCCGCTGCGACAATTTTCGGGTGCCGGTGGCCCGTGTTGACCACGGCGATTCCCGCAGCAAAATCGATGTAGCGACGACCCTCCAGATCCCAGAGCTCCGCATTCTCGGCGCGCTCGACAAAGATGGGCAGCAGATTGCTCAGGCCTCGCGGTATGGCGGCCTCACGCCGCGCGCCCCAGGTGGGCTCGGCAGGGGCTTCGAATTGATCGACAGTTGAGGCGATAGGAGATTCCAGATGATTGGGGACCATGCGCAGCGCTCCAGAGGACGGACGGTCTTCCGCACCCGGCGTCAAACACCCTGGTACTGGAAAGAGACCATTCTGGACCTGATCGGGTGAACTCCGCAGGAAACCTCCCGCGAGTTGCGTCCCGGACCCCGATCAGTCGTCGCGCACCGGCATTCACGGGGAAAGCCGCCTTGTTCGCCAATGCGGGAAAATCAAATACAACTGCCAGACCAACATAACAGACAGGCTGCGGAAGCGCTAGTTTTATAATCGGAAAGATATCCGGCCATCCGTTCCAGCTCCGGGTAAAAACGATTACAGTTCAGTTACTTGCGTTCCAATGGAGTGCTCCTGATCCTAATTTGCCGCGTCGCAGGATAATCGCTCGAACGGCGTCGTGGATTATCGTGGGATGCGCCGCCAGACGGCGCCCTGCGAGGATTTCCGGGAATACTGGAGGCGGCGCGCCGGATCCCTCCCACACCACCGCAGCCCCGTTCCCGGACGTCGACGCGCGGCCATCGGGGGCCGACGTTGCCACCCAGGGCAGGGCGTATTGGGTGAACTGGGCAACTGGCACCGCAATCAGTCCCCGCCTGCAACGCGCTCCGCTTTCCCGACGGACCGGCACATCGCGGAACACTCTCATCCCACCCGCGTGGAAGGGCGAAGCCGAGATGGGAGGCCGGTCATGCGCGATGGGAATGGATCGGGACCAGACAGCATCGACCGCGCGTGCAGTCGATGCCGCAGATCAAACTGAAAGCCTCGCGGGATGAGCGGTCAGGGAACGCCCACCCCGCGATGGTTGCTACCGCAATCGACGCTGCAGAGTTGCCCATCCGATTACCGCCAGCATCAGTGACAGCAGCATCAGGCCCGAGCGGTCCAGCAGCGGTATCGAAAGCGCGACCGGTCCGCCGCCGGGAAGGACGGGCGCGATCTCGGTGTCAATATTGTCTGCGGGCACGGGGTCGACCATGCCGGGCGGAACATTCACCGTAGCCGTATTGGAAATGCTGCTGGCTGCGCCCACGGCACCGGTCAGGAGGAACTCCAGAGCCGAGTTGGCTGGAAGCGATGGAATGACCAACCCGGCGCCTTGCAAGGCCGCGATCGTCGGCCCGCTGGGGCAGACGGCGCCACCGGTGGCATTGCCGCAGGACAGCGAATCAGGCGCGAAGTTGGGAATGTCGGGATCGGTCAGCACGGTGCCATGCGCAGCCGCAGGTCCGGCATTGTTCACCCGGATCAGAAAGGTGAGCGATTGTCCGGTCGTCGCGGGTCCCTGAGCCGTCTTGGACACACCGATGTTGCCCATGGGGGAGCCCGCCGGCGTGCAATCGGCCATCGACGCCACCGCGTGCGACACGATGATGTCGCCCGACAGCAAATCGGCGAGCACCGGAAGGTTCAGGTAGCGCACATGGATGGCATTCACCGTAATCCCCGTCGCGGTGGCGATCTGCTCATTGAGGGTGATGGAAAGCCCCAGGACCCCCGCGACGGGCACCTGGGTGTTCGGGGCGGGGTTGGACGCCAGGGCCACGCCGACGGCACCGAGCAGCGACAGTTGCGCCCCGACCAGCTCGGTCGAGCCGGAAACAACTACATTCCCAGCCGTGCACCGCGCCATTGCCCGTGCCGTGACGACATCGCTTCCAAGTGCCATCACCGGAGGCAGCGGAGTCACGGGCGCGACACCGAGCACCAGATTATTGGTGGTGGCGACAGCGTCGACCTGATCGGCGGACAAAGTCGAGCTGACGTTGACCTCCAGTACGCCGGTGGCGAGCACACTTCCGAGCGAACCCAGCGAGAGCGCGGCGTTGGCCGCGGAATCGCTTTGGGAAAAATCAGGGGGAGCGGTTGCCAACAGTGCGGGAACCGGCGGCAGCACGGCGACGACGTCGGGCAGCACGGGAACGTCCAACGTCAGATTGGCGGAAACCGCGTGGGCCTGGGCCGATCCGGATGTCGCCTGCACGGCGGCCAGAATCGGAAGTGAGGCGGATGCGAGCGCGAGCGCGCTCATCGTCAACGAAAAGAATCGAATAGGCATGGTTTTCCCTCTATGGAATACCGTGCCCCGGCGTATGGAAGACTGGACGCAGCGCGCTTAACTCCCGTTAAACCGGATCAGTCAACGCAGTTGCAATCCAGGTGAAGCCGGCCGAACTGTGTTCAGAGGGACCCGCAGGTTCTTGCGCAGCACGATGTCGCGGCGGGTCCGCCACAATCCTTTTTCGTCTCGGACGGGCTCGACGAGGCCGCTGCCACCACGCCCGTTGGCGTGCCGGCGCCGACCCTCGTCCGTCATCAGCGGATCGTCGTCGAATTCAATATCGTCCAGGTAATACGTTGCCTGGCCGGGCTCGATGACGTGCATGTGGATGTGCTGTGGCACCTTGCGCCCGGGATAGGAGCCCGGGCGAATCGTGTCGAAGCGGTAACGACCGGATTCGTCGCTGCGAGCCCATCCGCGCAGTTTCCCGTGACGCGTGGCAGCTCGCGGATAGATGCCTTCGGCATCGGTCTGGTAGGCATAGACGACGATGCCGGGGACAGGTGATCCACCTGGTTCGCGCACGACACCCTCGATTCGCAGCCGCTCGCCGGGTTCTGTCGCAGGCGCGATGCGTGCATTCGATGCAATCGCAGCGGGCATGCCGACAAAGACGTTTTCGCATCCTTCGCACGGTAGCCCGATGACAGGCTCCGCCGCAGGCGTACACGCCACGCCGAAGGCGAGCAGTGCGGCGGCCATCGCAAGTCCGGGTCGAATGCGGAAATCAGTGTGCCTGGGAATCATCCGTTCGCTTCCGGTGGATGCGCAGCGTCGATGCGGGATGTCGTTGCAGGTGCCCTGCAGGCCGGATGGGGCGCGGCGAAAAACCACCACCGCAGTTGGGACACGCACCCTTGAGCACGCCTTCGACGCAGCGACGGCAAAACGTGCACTCGAAGCTGCAGATCATCGCGTCCGTCGAATCGAACGGCAAGTCGCAGTCACAGTGTTCGCAGTTGGGTCGCAGCTCAAGCATTTCGCCATGTCATGCCATCGCGATTGGACTTGAAGTCTATCCCGCACCATTGCGGTGCGCGATGCGGGCCAGTGCGTCACCGGGCTGCCGGCGCGCGTGCTGCCCTACAATCGCGGGCTGTTCGGGCATGCGGGATCGGGAGATGACAGCGCGTACGCGGATGCTCACGGGCATCACCACCAGCGGCACGCCGCATCTCGGGAACTACGTGGGTGCAATCCGTCCCGCCATTGCGGCAAGTCGCGACGCTGCCGTGGAGTCGTTCTACTTTCTGGCCGACTATCACGCGCTGGTGAAGTGCCAGGATCCCCGGCGTGTCCACGAATCCACCCTCGAGATTGCCGCGACGTGGCTGGCGCTGGGTTTGGATCCCGACAAAGTCTTCTTCTATCGCCAGTCCGATATCCCCGGCATTCCCGAGCTCACGTGGCTGCTTTCCTGCGTCGCGGCCAAGGGCCTGCTGAACCGCGCGCATGCCTACAAGGCCGCCGTCGATGCGAATGTCGCAGCGGGCGACGACGGCGATGCGGCGATCAGCATGGGACTGTTCTCGTATCCGGTGCTGATGGCGGCCGATATCCTCATGTTCAACGCCGAGCGCGTGCCAGTCGGCCGCGACCAGGTGCAGCACATCGAGATGGCGCGCGACTTCGCGCAGCGTTTCAATCACGTGTTCGGCGCCCACTACCCGGGCAGCGGATTGCCTTTCGTGTTGCCGGAAGCGGTGATCGACGAGTCGGTGGCGGTGCTTCCGGGCCTCGACGGGCGCAAGATGTCCAAGAGCTACGACAACACCATCCCGCTGTGGCTGGAAGCTGCCGAACTGCGGCGCGCACTGTTCGGAATCCTTACCGATTCGCGGCGACCGGGCGAGAGGAAGGACACTGAATCCTCCAGCGTGTATGCGCTCTACAGCGCGTTCGCGAGCGCGGAGGAAGCCGCAAATATGCGCCAGGCCTTTGCCGACGGCATTGCCTGGGGCGACGCCAAGCAGGCACTGTTCGAACGCGTGGACGCCGAGCTGTCCCCGGCCCGCGAACGCTACCGCCACTTGATGGAGCGGCCCTCGTACATCGAGGAGATTCTCAAGGCGGGCGGCGCCAGGGCCTCGGCCAGGGCGCAGCCGTTTATGGAGCAACTGCGCTGGGCCGTGGGCGTGCGTCCTTTGGCTGGGACGCAACCTTCACCAGCGCGCGCCGCGCATCCCGCCACGGCCGCATCGGAAATGGATGCGGAGATCGCCAACACGCAGCGGGTACGGGACTCCAGGACAAACCCCTCGAATGCCGCGAGGACGGATCGAACCAGCAAGTCGCGCAATTCCAGATCCCGGGATCCACTGTTCAAGCAATGGCGCGAGAAGGACGGCACGTTTCATTTTCGTCTGATCGATGAAGCAGGCGAAATGTTGATGCAGGGGCATCCAGTGGCTACTGCGAGCGAGGCCGGCCAGTGCATCGCCGCCCTGCGCCGGGCTGCGATCATGGTGGACGCGCCTGACGGCGACGTCGTCGTCGAGAACCGCTCCGTCGGACGGCTGGGCGAGGGCCGCACCATCGACGAGTTGCGCACCAGTCTCGTGCGGCTTGCCGAATCCTGAGCTGCCTTGTCCTTAGCTTTGCCGCCGAAGCATGCCGCGCAGATTCGCTTGCACTCGTACTTCCGGCTCACCGGTGCAAACGTCTCTCGCGCCCCAGCCTGGCGTCGAAACTGAGCAGGCGCGAGGCCTGCGTTCATGCATGAAACCCATGTAGGAGCGCCGCAGGCGCGAAAGCGGCATCGATAGTCGGAGCGTACGCCCGGGTCCGGGCATGACGCGTTCGCACCTGCGGCGCTCTCATCAAACAAGAAATAGGCGATTGATTTGGCGCGTCTTTTTTTTACATTGAGACTGCGCTTCCGATTCTTGATTGGCACGATCCAACATGACGCGGGGCCTTGGACCCTCACCCCCAGCCCCTCTCCCGGTGGGCGAGGGGAGTTGTCACGGCGACCGGATGCATGCTCGCTGTTGTCCCTTCTCCCCGTGGGAGACGACAACTGCAGGAGCAGCTGCGAACGCCGCAGGCGGCCCGCAGGGCGCACCACAGGGATGTGGTGCGTAAGGTGGCGCGCAGCGCCGGATGAGGGTGAGAGGCAGCGCTTGCGCGGCACTGCCGCGCGCTGACTCGCACGCACGGCCATGGATGGCCGGGCCGGACTGCCACCGCATGGACGCCTGCTTGCCTCAAGGCACAGTCCCGGATGCCGTCACGCATACCTGCACCCTGTTTGCTACGCGACAGCGCGCCGACGGAGTCGGGGTGGAAGCTCCTACGAAGAGCCGGGTGATGGAAGCCTGCGCGTGCAGGGAATCGGGTCGGTTGAGTTTCTGCGCTGATCAGGTTCAGCCGGGTGTGGGGCTTCAGGGCGGGTTCGGCGTCGTGACCAATGACTTGAGCTCAGCCGTCTGCGGATCGAAGGCGCGCTGTGCCGAGAGTTGTTCGATGGATTCCCGCAAGGCGGCGCGCGTCGCCGGCCCGGGCTGCGCGCGCGAGTGCGCTGCGGCATTCCAGGCGCCTGCCAGCAGTGTGGAAGGAGAGCCGGCGCCAAGGCGCTGCTCGAAGGTGTCGCGCGCACGCTCCGAGAAGCGCACGGCGGAGTCGATGTCGTTGACGCTCCAGGCCACGCGCGCGCGCAGCAGATCCAGTTCGGGGACGGTTTCATCCGCGGACCGTTCGCGCTGTTGAGCGAAAGCGGCGTCCAGCAGTCCCGAAGCTGCGCTCACGTCGCCGCTGGCCAGTGCGGCCTCGGCGCGCAGGCGCAGGAACTCGATCTGGTCGCTGTGCGGCGAAGGATAGAGCGCTCGCGCGCGGTTCCAGGAAGTTTCCAGCAGCCGTCGTGCGGCCGCTGGTTCTGCCGCCAGCAGATGCACCTGCGCGCGTAGCACCGTGGCACGCAGCAGCAGGCGCTCCTCCGCAGCGTTGCCCTCGTCCGCCGGTTGCAGCAGGCGGTCGAGCGTGCGCGCCGCCAGGTCGATCTCGCCGCGCTCCATTGAAAGCTGCGCGCCGAGCAGTTCCACGTCGGCACGGCGAGGAAAGTCGGGCCCGAGCGTGTCGCGCCAGATGCGCTCCGCAGCGCGCAGCGAGGCCGCCGTGCGCTCGCGCTCGCCCAGCATGAGCGCGTTGACCGCTTCGTTGAAGTGCACGGTGGCGAGCATGTCCGGGTCCGCGTCCGGCTTGCCGTCGAAAACCGCACGCGCACGCACGTACCATTCAGCCGCCTCGCGGAATCGCTGCTGCCCGCGCAGGATGCCGGCGAGTGCGTTCGCGATGTAGGCGTTCAGGGGATGGCTGGCGGGCAGCACGCGGGCGGCAATCTCGACGTTCTCGCGGCCGATGCGTTCGGCCTCGTCGAGTCGATCAAGACGACGCAGTGCCAGGGCCAGATTGTGGCGCGCACGCAATATCGAGCCATGGCCAGGCCCATGTCGGCGCTCGCTGTTGGCGACCAGAGCACGCAGCCGCCGCGCCGCTTCCTCGTACTGGCCCGCGGCGTACAACGCCAGCGCATAGTCGTTGAGGGCAACGCGCAGGCGCGTTTCATTCTCGCCCTTGCGTGCGGTCCGCGCATCCGCGACCGCACGTCGCAGGTCGAGTGCCTCGTCGGATCGATTTGCATAATCGAGCAGTCGTGCACGTGCAAGATCGAGATCCTCGGCGCGTGAATCGAGCGCTTGTGCCGCGTCACCGAAATAGGTGTGCAGCGTCGGCGAGCGGGACAGCCACCCCCTCCATCCGCGCTGCGCCCGGCGCAGCTCATCGCGAACCGCCAACGCCTCCGCCACCCACTTCGCACCGTCGGTCACGTCGCCCTGGTGGGACGCCATGTCCACCAGATCGACTAGCACGTCGAAGCGGGGGCGCAGCGTGTCACCTGAAGCGGGCAGGCGGGCAAGTGCGGCTTCGAGCTGACGGCGCGCTAGCGCGAAGTCGCCAAGATAGAGATAGGCATTGCCGATCGCGTTGAACAACTCGCCCGCCGTGCGCGGCTGATCACCGAGTTCATCCGCGACCCGTGCGCTGCCGGCGTCGAGCAGGGAGCCCGCGCTGATATCAGTGCTGGCCGTGTCTTCCGGTCGCGTCTGCTGGAACAGCGAGACCATGAACTGCTTGACCGCTTCCGCGCGCTCGGCCTGTTGTCGTGCGCCGTTGGCTTGTTGCAGGGCAACGCCGGTGGAGACGGTCAGGATCACGAAGATCGCGACCAGCGCGGCAACCGGAACGCGGTGACGCCAGAGGAACTTGCCGGCGCGGTAGGTGAACGCCGGAGGCATGGCAAGCACCGCGCGTCCTTCCAGATACCGCTCCAGGTCATCCATCAGCGCGGCGACGGAGGGATAGCGATCCTGCGGACGTTTCTCCAGCGCCTTGCGAACGATGCGGTCGATGTCTCCGGTCAGCTGACGCCGCACCTGCCCGCTGCTGGCGCTGCGTTGCGCCGCCATCGCCTGCACGGCTTCGCTGTCCTCCGGCAATGCCTCGACGAGGCGGGGCGTCGCGCGCTCGAGCACTGCACGCTGCGTGGCGAAGTTGGAGGCGTTGGGCTTCTGGAACGGACGTGTGCCGGCGAGGATCTCGTACAGGATGATGCCGAGCGTGAACACGTCCGTGGCGGCACTGTGCGGATCGCCCCGGATCTGTTCGGGTGCGGCGTATTCGGGCGTGTGGATGAAAGTGCGCGGCGTGGACTCGTCGCCTTCCTCCTCGTCAAGCAGCGCGGCGATGCCGAAGTCGAGCACGTGCGGTGCGCCGCCCGCATCGATCAGGATATTGGAAGGCTTGAGATCGCGATGGATAACCAGTTGCTGATGCGCATACTGCACGGCTTCCGCGATGCGCAAAACCAGCGCCACGCGCTCGCGCACCGGCAAGGCCCAGCGCGTGCACCATTGCGTCAGGGTCTGGCCTTCTATGAGCTCCATGGCGAACCACGGTGCACCGTCGTCGCTGACACCGCCGTCGTAGAGGCGTGCGATCGAAGGATGCTGCAGGCGCGAGAGGATCTGTCGTTCGCGCTCGAAGCGTCGACGCGCGTCGCTGCCCTCGTAGCCGCTGCGGATAAGTTTCAGTGCCACCTGCTGGCGGAATCCGCCCTCGTCGCGCTCGGCCAGGTAGACCGCACCCATGCCGCCATGGCCGAGCAGATTCACCAGCCGGTAGGCACCGATATGCTGGCCCAGGCGCGCCTCGTTGTCGGCGCGCGGACCGGGGACCACCTCGGTGTGCTCATGATTGCCCGCGGCGGAGAAATCACCGGCCGCAGCGGCAATCATGGCCTCGCGGTGGTCCAGCGGCCCGTCCGACTCGAGGTCGGCCGCAAGCAGGCGCTCGACGCGCGCGCGCAGCTCGGCATCGTCGCCGCAGCGGGCCTCGAACCAGGCCACGCGCTCGCAATCCGCGAGTTCCATGAGCTCTCTGAAGATCGCCAGCGCCTGCCGCAGGGTGGCGGTATCGCGGTCCGCGTCCATGTCAGGGCTCAGGGGGCTGAGGGAGCCTCTTGTTCATAGGTTCCCTGACAGTTCCGCATGCAGCAATGCGCGTGCCGCGCGCCAGTCGCGCATGGCCGTGCGCCTGGATACACCCAGCGTGTCGGCGACCTCGGAGAAGTCGAGGCCCCCGAAGAAATGCAGTTCGACCAGACGCGCGGAGCGCTCGTCGACCTGTTCAAGCCGGGCCAGTACGCGATCGAGTTCGAGCACACCGATCGCGGGTTCCGGCGCCGCCACGCCCGGCTCGCCCGTCAGCGACTGGATCACGATTCCGCCCCCACGCTTGTCTGCGTGCTTGCGTTTGGCGGCATCGACCAGGATCTGGCGCATGGCGCGACTCGCGAGATTCAGGAAGTGCGCACGCTCCATGTGATCGCCGTCGACCTGGATCAGCTTGAGATACGCCTCATGCACGAGGCCGGTCGTCTGCATCGTTCCGGGAAACCGCGCCAGTTGACGATGCGCCAGCAGGTGCAGCTCGTCATAGAGGCGTTCAAATGCCGCGTCCGCGCCCTCGCGCGCGCTGCCCCGCTCTGAAACCTGACTACCCTGATTGACCAATGCCAAGTCCCGACTCCGCCCGGACTCCATTGTGCGCGGCACTGCGCGGCTTGAACAGCAGCCTCCCCGGCAAAGCGCGGCAGAGTCGACGGAATCCCGGGTATCGAGCGCATGCGCGCAGCCGACGATCCACCACCTCACCCTCTGCGCGAGGGCTGGTCGCAGCCGATGGCTGCGGGGCAGTTGCCATGCCCGCACGTGCAGCCAACTTTCGATCCGAAGGGATCGGTGCGTCCCGCGCGCTGCGCGCGGTATGGCCACGCCGCAGATCAGGGCCAGTCGTTGAAGGGCGCGCCGCGGTCAGGGTACTTGCTGTGAACGACGCAGAAGCGCTGCCCGGTCGGCGCTTCCATCACCCACCAGCGGCGCACGAAGCCGATGCGGCGCGCACCGAGCTGCTCCAGCCGATCGGCTTCGGCGTCGATATCGTCGGCTTCGATACCCAGATGCACGCGTGATGGATGCGCGACCTTCTGCACCTCGATGTGCAGATCCGCGGCGGTGTCGTCGAGCTGGATGTACTCGGAGTCGTCTTCCTGCGTCGACGCACCGACCCGATAGCCGAGCGCCGCGCTCCAGAATTGCGCTGCGGCTTCAAGCTCGCCGGTCTCGCAATCGATGATGAACCCGGAGAGTCGGCTGCGGTGCGCCAAATTCGTGCCTGCGTGACGTGCTGGAATCCGTGTACTGGACGATCAGCGTGCCAGCGCCAGATCGTCCAGCAAGGCCCGGAGGAATCGCGCCGCCTCGCCGCCGGTACAGGCACGATGATCGAAGGTCAGCGACATCGGCACCACGCGATGCGACTCGAAACCGCCCATGACCGGCGTCATCTGGTGGCGGCCCCGCCCGGCGGCGACGATGGCCACGGTCGGCGGCACCACCACGGGCGTCGCATAGCGGCCCGCGAACATGCCGAAATTCGACAGCGATATGGTGTAGCCCGAGAGTTCCGATGCGGGAATCGAGCGGTCCTCCACCTGCGTGCGCAACCGCCGCACGGCCTCGCGCACACCGCGTGCATCGAGCATGTCGGCGTTGCGCAGCGCGGGCACGAACAGGCCATCGTCGGTATCGACAGCGAGACCGATATCGACTTGGGCGTGCAGCGTGCGCGTGAGCTTGTCGCCATCGAACCAGGCATTGAGTGCCGGAACCTCCGCGCAGGCCACAACGATGGCGCGTACCAGTCTGGCCGTCATGTCTTCGCCGGGGAGCCAGGCGTTGACGTCGGCGTCGTCGACCAGCGTCGTGGGCACCACCTGCGCGTGCGCCGCCGCCATGACGCGTGCCATGTTGCGGCGCACGCCCTTGAGCTGTTCGGGTTGACCGCTGGCGGTCACCGCAGGCGACTGCGTCCGCATGGGCTTGCCGCTGGCTGACATTGCCGTTCGATCCGCCGCGTCGCGCCCACCGGTCGGGGCTGCCGCACGCGAAGCTGCAACAGCCGGAGCGGCGCGCTTCGCACCACGGTCCGATCCGGTCGCGGACATCGCGGCCGATCCGTCCGCCGCAGCACGCTTGACGTCGGCCATGGTGACCACACCGTCGGCGCCGCTGCCACTGAGCTGCGCGAGGTCGATCCTGAGCTTGCGGGCCAGCGCACGCACGGCGGGCATCGCCTTGACCCCACCGATGGCGACGGCGCGCTCTCCGCGCACTGCGTTCGAGCTCTGCATGGCGCCGACCACAGTGCCGGCATCGCTGTCTTTTTCGGCTTTCGGCGCCGAACCTTCTTCCGGCAACTCGCCGCCTTCATCGGAAGCGATCACGGTGCCACCGTCGTCCGGATCAGGCGTCGGTTGCCCGGCGCCCTTTGATTTCGGAGGGCCATGATGGTGGCCCGTGTCCTGTCCTTCCGCGCGCTGCGGAGCTTTCGGGTCGATCTCGAATTCTGCCAGCACCGCGCCGGTCTCGATCACGTCGCCGGCTTTGCCCGCCACCTTGCGTACGATTCCCGAATACGGCGAGGGCACCTCAACCACGGCCTTGGCCGTCTCCATCGACACCAGCGGGGCATCGAGTTCGATGGTGCCGCCGACCTCCACAAACCATTCCACGATGGTCGCGTCCGGCAGCCCTTCGCCGAGGTCCGGCAGATGAAACGACTTGTTCTTGCTCATGGTGCGTCGGTCTCGCTTGATTCGGGAATTACGGTCCGCGGATTCTGCAACAGGCTCATATCCAGACCTCGGCAGGGGCGGTCAATGCGCCGCCGGCATCGCCCGTGTTGACGACGCCGCGCGGCTCGACGATGAGCGCGTGGCATTCCTGCTCGGCGCGTGTGATGTGCTCGACACCACGCGGCACCACGCACAACTCGCCGGCCTTGAGCGCCACTTCGCGATCACGAAAGCCAATCGACATCGCGCCTGCAATCACCAGGAAGGCCTCGTCGGCTTCTGCGTGCGCATGCCAGACAAATTCGCCCTTGAGCTTCACCAGCTTGAACTGGATATCGCCGAGTTCGGCGACGATGCGCGGCGACCAGCATTCGGCGATGCCGGCGAGTTTTTCCGCGAGATTGATCGCGCTGGGCGTGGCACCGTGACTCATGCGGCGCCTCAGCCTGCGGCCAGGGCGCGTTTGGCCGCCGCGACGATGCGATCAACGCTCGGCAGGTACTTCATCTCGAGCCGGAACAGCGGAATATGCGTGTCGTAGCCGGTGACGCGCTCGACCGGCGCCACCAGGTCGAACATCGACTCCTCGGCCAGTCGCGCGGCAATCTCGGCGCCGAATCCCGCGGTCTTCGGGGCCTCGTGCACGATGACGCAACGGCCGGTCTTGGCCACGGACTCGGCGATCGTGTCGAAGTCGAGCGGTGTCAGCGTCGCCACATCGATGACCTCGGCCGAGATACCGTCTTCGGCGAGCGCATCGGCGGCTGCGAGCGTGTCCTTGATCTGCGCACCCCAGCTGACGAGCGTGACATCGCTGCCGTCGCGAAGGACGTAGCAGACGTCCAGCGGCAGCGCTTCGCCATCGTCGGGCACTTCTTCCTTGTACTGCCGGTAGATGCGCTTGGGTTCGAAGAAAATCACGGGATCCGGATCGCGGATCGCGGCCAGCAGCAGACCATAGGCGCGCGCCGGGGATGAGGGCATCACCACGCGCAGGCCCGGAACGTTGGTGAAGATCGACTCGTTGGCCTCGGAATGATGCTCGGGTGCGCGGATGCCGCCGCCCCAGGGCACGCGCAGCACCATCGGACAGTGCATGCGACCACGCGTGCGATAACGCAGGCGCGCTGCATGGCAGATCACGTGATCCACCATCGGATACATGAAGCCGTCGAACTGCGCTTCGGCCACCGGCTTCATGCCCTGCGCCGCGAGACCGACCGTGAGTCCGGCGATCATGGTTTCGTCGAGCGGCGTATCGAGCACGCGCTCAGACCCGAACTTGTCGTGCAGGCCCGCAGTGGCGCGGAACACGCCGCCATTGACGCCGACATCCTCGCCCAGCACGACCACAGCGGGATCGTGCGACATCTCCCACGCCAGCGCCTGGGTGACGGCTTCGATCAGGGTGATGGCGCTCACAGGCACGCTCTCCGGATATTTGCCCAATTTGAATTATCGGGACGCGACATCGCCCACCTCCAGGGTGAGGGAGGCGAAATCGCTGTCCCGGTTGTGATCCTTGCCACCCGCAGCACGCAGCCAGAGCGCGTGCTGGACCGCCGCACACCGGAGATCGAAGCGCATGCTGCCGTCGCTGCCGACCATGGAACGTTCCATCCCGCAGGGACGTACGACAGCGCGGTTGGGGACCTAGCCACGGGCCGAGTCCAGTGCCATCGCGGCGGCGCGCTGCGCGGCAAGATCCGCCGGCATGTCCTGGTAGAGAAAATCGAACATCGCCTCAACCGGCTGCGAGCGGCTCTCGAGGTAGGCGTTGATTTCGATGTCGACGCGACGGCCGCATTCCTCCTTCCATTCGGTTTCTTCCTGCTCGCTCCACCAGCCCTTGCCGGTCAGCCAGTTGCGCATGCGGATCATGGGTTCGCGCGTCCACGCGGCCTTGACCTCGTCGTCTGCCCGGTAGCGTCGCGCGTCATCGGCCGTGGTGTGATCGCCGAGGCGATAGGTGATGGCTTCGATCACGCTGCCGCCTTCGCCGCGGCGCGCGCGCGCCAGCGCCATCTCGACCACGTCGAGAACCGCGATCAGGTCGTTGCCGTCGACCTGCACACAGGCGAGGCCGCCGGCGAGTCCCTTCTGCGCGAGCGTGGGTGCGCCCGTCTGCATGCGGCGCGGCACCGAGATCGCCCACTGGTTGTTGACGATGATGCCGACGTAGGGCAGCGACCATGCACCGGCCGCGTTGATCGCGGCGTAGAAATCGGTCTTGGACGAGCCACCGTCACCGCAGATCGATACTGCGACGCGCGATTCGCCCCGCAGCTTGAACGCGAGCGCTGATCCCGCCGCGTGCAGGCACTGCGTGGAAATCGGCACGCACCACGAGAAATCATGCGCGGGACCGGAAAAATCGTTGCCGCGCTCGTCCCCGCCCCAGTACATGAGGACATCGCGCGGTTTCACGCCGCGCATGAACTGCGCGGCGTATTCGCGATAGCTGGGCGCGAGGCAGTCCTCGGGCTTCATCGCGGCACCGATGGCCACATGCGCCGCCTCGTGACCAAGGCACGAGGCATAGGTGCCGAGCTTGCCGGTGCGCTGCAGCGCGATCGACTTGGTGTCGAACACGCGCGTGAACAGCATGGTCTTGAACAGCTCGACCATGCGCGTCCGGTCCGACGCGCAGGCCGGCAGATCCTTGGACAGCGGTTTGCCGTCCGCGTCGATCCACGCGATGTAGGGAATCTGGAAACTCGTGCTGCGATCGCTCATGGCTGCTCCGCGTCGAGTCGCCAAGGTTAGCAAACCCGCGAGCGTCGCCGCCTGGCCATCAATCCCGAGCCCGCCAGTCCGGCGGTCAACAGCAACAGTCCGAGTGGAATAATCGCCGGTACCGGCAGCGCGTTGCCCCCCGAGGGCCCGAATGAAATGTCGACGACGTTGTCCTCGAGATCGATCTCATTCGCGCGACTGGTCAGTCGCACCCGCACTGAACCCGGAGCAACTGTCTGCGGAAATGTGAAGAAGAGCGGCTGGGTGCCGACCACGAGCTGTTCCCGGTTGCAGTAGTAGCTGGTTCGATCACCCGTGGCGGATCCCGCGACGCGGCACGACCATCCGGGAGCGGGCGCCGCCTGGGGCACGTTGTCCCTGGGCACATCGAGCGAGACGATGGCTTCTCCCGCTGTCGCGGGGCCGCGATTGGTAATCCGCACTTCGAACTGGCCGGGCACCGCTGCGGCGATGACCTCGATCCCGAGTTCAGCCGATTCGGGTCCGCCGCCCGTCACCCACGCGTGCGCCTCGTCAAGATTGTTGGCCTCGACCAGATCGGCCGGCGCCGCCGACAAGATCACTAGCAGCCGGTGTAGCCCACGCTCCTGCGCAATGCTTGAAACAATGAAACGCGCATTGCTGCCCGGCGCCATCAACGCAGTGCTGCACCTGAAAGTCGCGTTGATGCCATTCGGTGAAACCGTTCTTGGACAGCTCCAGCCGGGTGGGGTGGAAACCGCATAGCCGTTCGGAACACGATCGGAGAAGTAGAACTCGAAGCCGTGCGCGGCGTCCGGACCGCTATTGGATACATCCAGCACCCAGCGAATCTCCTCTCCAACGCGCACGGGCAGCCGGGGTTCCTCCACGTGGACCGCGAGATCCGTCTGCTGCGGCTCACCGGCGATGATGCGCACCGCTGCGGTGTTGTTCGAGGGTTCCGGATCCGGCGTGGGCGACTGCACGCCGGCGCCGAGATCGAACCGATAGCCCAGCCCGAAATTGATGGGCATGCGGAACACAAAGTCGGCGACTCCGAGCTCCATCGAACTTGCGATGCACTCGTAGGCCCAAGCGGCCGGCGGAATCACCGGTGGCGGCGGCGGTGGATGCGTGCAGCTCCAACCCGGCGGCGCATCCACGGTCCCATCCGGCGTAAAAATGGGATAGCTGATGTAGACCCGCGGCGATACCGCAGCATCCGGTCCAGCGTTGCTTACGCGCACCCGGACCGCAGCAGTCGCCTCCAGCTCGACGAAAACCGGCGGTTCGACGAATGCGACCGAAAGATCCGCCGAGGCACCGGACTGCGCCGCCGCCTGACCCAGCAGACCCGCGCAAAGTGCCGCGCAGATCCAGCGAGAGGAACCATGCAGATTCATTGCGCCGACATCCTGCCGCCGCGCTCCAGCGCGAACAGGCCCAGCAGCATCAAGACTCCCGCCAGCAGAGCGAGCCGCGCCGGAGACAGCGCCGGCACTGAAGACACGATGGTGCCGTTGATCGTCGCCTCATTGTTGGCGACATTCGGGTCTGCGGGGGTTGAGTTCACCGATGCACCGACCTGGAACGTTCCCGAAGCTCCCGAATTCGTCCGCAGCGTGAAAACGAAATTGGCAGTTCCCGCCGGCATGGAAGCGATCGAGCAACTGTAAGACGACGGCGGTAAAGCGAGGAAGATGCAGCTCCAACCGGGCGGTCCCGCGAGTGAGAGATCCTGCGTCACGGTTGAACCGAACGGAAATGTCGTTTGATTCCTGCTCGCCACGTGCAGGTCGACGAGAGTCGCCGCGACGGGGCCGCTGTTGGTCACCACGATCGAGTAGCTCACCTGACTGCCGGGCGACACAACCTCCGGCGCGGGCAGGAAGCGTACGCCGAGATCCGGTAGCCCACCGGCCTGCGCCGCGGGGCTCATCAGCAACGCGAATGCAATCCCTGCGAGCAGCACGCCCAGCCGCAGCCGAAGCCCAACCCTGATTGCGGAAATCATCGAGTTCTCCTCCTCCCTGCTGCATCGTTTGAACATGGCCCTATGAGCGTAGCCGTTTCGCGAATGATCCCGTACGCATGCGTCAGGAGCGAGCACGACGGCAGAGTCCTCGTCACGGTGTCTCCGGCTCTATCTGCGATGAGCGGTGGCACGGATGCCGATGGCAGCCAGCATCAGGGCGAGGAGCGCGAGAAGGGTGGGGTTGACGGCGGTGACTGCAACGCCGCTGCCGATGCCGAGCGGCGTGCTGATGCTGAACACGTTGTTGGAGAGATCGGGATCATTGGCGGCAGAGGAGAGCAGCAGGTCGAACACGACGGGCACGCTCTGGGTTGCGGGCACCTGCCCAGCGAGCCTGAGCACGTAGCTGCCAACGGGAACGAAAAAGAAGCGGCAGACCACCGGATAGAAGTCAGGCGGGGGAATGCCCACCGGGATGCTTTCGCACTGCCAGCCGGGTGGCAGTTCAAAGCCATCGACAGTAATCGGCAACCCGTTGCTGCGCAGATACAGTTCCACACGAGTTGTCGGATCAGGCCCATTATTGGTGACCGTGATTTCGTGCACCAACGTTGCGCCGGGAAGTACCGGTGAGGGTGACACGGTGGCCCGCACCGACAGATCCGACCGTGAATCGGGGCCGGTCAGCAGCACTGTGGACGTCGAGGTATTGTTCGCCATGTTCGTGTCGAGCGTGCCGGATGAGACCCGCGCAGTGGTTTCGAGGAAGTTGTTGGCCATCGCAGCGGAAGTTCGAATCCTCACGTGCAGGATGACGAGCGGGTTCGGCGTCACCGACGGCCGTGTGCAGCGCACCGCTCCACCAGCGCCGACCGCAGGGGTCGTGCAGGTGAGCACGTTCGCAGGCACCGAGGTGGCGGATTCAAAGGTGGTGCCGGCCGGCAACTCCAGGTCGACCACCGCGTTGGCCGCTGGATCCGGACCCAGGTTCTGCACGCGTCCGCTGTAGGTGATCGGTTGGCCCGCAGCGACCTGAAAGGCCGAGGCGAGCAGCTCGATCCCGAGATCGGCCGACGGCGGGGGCGCCTGGGCGGCCGCATGCGCCGGCCATGCCAGCGCGAAACCCGCTGCCAGCAACCACGTCCCTCGCGGGCGCTTCATTCCATTTGCGGCCATCGTCCACTCCTTGCCGAAATCGGATTCTAGGGCTTCGCCGGGCGTTGCGGTTTCAGTTGCTGCGGGCAAGCCCATCAGGTGCGATGTGGGGCGAGTCGGATCGCGATTGCGCCGAGCAGCACCAGCAGAAGCAAAAGTAGTGACATCGAACCGTGGGTGAGCGAGGGAACCGGGACGCCGTTGCCGATGCCGAGTTCTACCGTAACGGTGGCGTTGTTGTTGGTGGTGCCGATTTCGGTGGCTTCGTGCAGTACGAAGCCGTCATACGAAACCGGAACCACCAGGTTGGCCGGCAAGCGCCATGAAGTCTGCAGCGTGAGTGTGTCTCCACTCGCCAAGACGGGAATGAAACAACTCACTCCTGGATGGAAGACGGTCCCACCGAAAACGAGAACGACAAAACATCGGCTGTCCTCAGGTTGCGCGAACGATGCAAACTCCACATCCCGGTTGAACGCTCCCGAATATCGCAGGCCGAATGCCGTGTCGGGGCCACCGTTCTCGATACGCGTTGTGAATGTGACAATCTGGCCTGGCAATGCGGGGTTCGGAGATGCGCTTGCAGTCAGATTCAGATCGGCCTGTTCGGTGCCCGCAGCAACGTAGTTGACGGCGCGAAAAACGTTGTTGTCTGGGTTGGAATCGACCGGATTGGTGATGACGTTCGTGATTGTGCGTAGTGTCGTGCCCGTCGGAGTCAGTGGGGGAATCGCGACGCGAATATCAAATCCGGCTACGCCTCCGAGGGCGAGCGCGGGCTTGCGGCACTGCACGACACCGCTTTCGCCCACAGGCGGAACGGTGCATGTCACGTCCGCGCGATAGGGTCGAACCGACACGAACTGCAGTTGGGGCGCGAGTGCCACGGTTGTTTCGACGGCGGCGATGCCCGATCCGGTGGCACCCACGTACACCGGATAGACCAACTCCGTCCCCGCCGAAACGCCGGTGGTGGGCGTCAGGACATCAACGAACACGTCAAGCGCGAACGCGGATGGGGCCATGACGAGAGCGACGACAAAGCCGAGCCGCGCGGCAACGTTGCTGCTCAGCGAACGATGGCGTCTCAACTCCTGTCGAATGGCGGCCTGCGCTCTCATTTGGGTCTCGCGCGATCCGGTTGACTCTTGGCGGTCATCCTGCTCTGGAAGCTGGCGGCAGAGACTGGCTTCGCTGGGCGCCGGAAGGCATGTGCGGCGGATGCATGCATTGTTTGCATCGATGCACATGGACACCACAGCGGCGGTGCGCGCTGAACTGCCATGACGCGGGGACTCGGACCCTCACCCCAACCCCTCTCCCGGTGGGAGAGGGGCTTCAAGCGAGCGTCGCGCGTGCGATCAACTGCGGCGGGTGGTGGCTCTTGCGCCGAGGCCGGCGAGCAGCAGCGCAAGCAAGGCGAGCAGTGCGGGCGAGAGGGCCGGGATGGCCATTGCGCCTGCGCCGACTCCGCCGCCGACCACGATCCGTGTCGAGTCGTTCGGCGCACCGGTGTTGGGATCGTCGGTGGTGCCGCTCGACTCGTTGCTGCCGTTGGCATCGGCGTCGTAGGCGAAGGTGCCCTGGTTCGAGATCACCGTGGCTTCCGGAACCGTGCCCGGAATGCGCGCGGTGATGGTGATCGTCACCGAACCACCGGCAGGAATCGCGCCGTTGAAGGTCACCGTGCGGGTGGCGACATTCGCCACCGTCGTACCCGAGGTCGAAGTCGCCGACACCAGTTCAAGCGGGGCAGGCAGCACGTCGGTGAACTCGTCACCGGGGTTGTCGAGCTGATTGCCGCCACTCGGATTGCGCAGCACCACCGTGTAGGTGAAGGTCGAACCTGGGTTGAAGGGCCCGGTCGCGGTCTTGGTGCCGGTGATGAGCACGCCGGCGTTGACCGTGGTGGTCGCCGTTGCCGTGTTGTTGGCCATCGACGGATCCGATGTCGTGGACGCCACCGCGGCGGTGTTGGAGATCACCGTACCGTTGGCAGTTGCAGCTGCAACCTGCGCGACCAGCGTGAACACTGCATTCGCACCCGATGCCAGCGACGGCGTCGTGCAGTTGACCGTGCCGGTGGTGCCGACCGCAGGCGTGGTGCAGGTCCAGCCCGCAGGCGCGGCGAGCGAGACAAAGGTCGTGCCTGCCGGCAGCGGGTCGCTGACTGCGACGGAGCTGGCGGCACTCGGCCCCGCGTTCGCGGCCGTGATCGTGTAGCTGACGTTGCCGCCGGCGAGTACCGGATCAGGCGAGTCGGTCTTGGTGATCGACAGGTTCGCCGTGGCCGTCACCGCAGTGGTGGCAGTGGCGGAGTTGTTGGCGGCATTCGGATCGCCGGTGGAACTTCCGACCGTTGCCGTGTTGCTGATCGTGCCCGTTGCCGTCGGCGCCACATTCACCACCAGCGTGAAGGTGGCGTTGCCCGCGGCGAAGATCGGATTGGCGCACCCGATGGCGCCGGTGCTGCCCACGGCAGGCGTGGTGCAGGTCCAGCCGGCGGGCGTGGTGAGCGATACGAATGTCGTGTTCGCCGGCAGCGAGTCGGCCAGCGTGGCCATCATCGCGGCGTCCGGACCCGAATTGGTCACGACGATCGTGTAGGTCAAGTTGCCGCCCGGCGTCACTGGATCGGGCGAATCGGTCTTGGTGACGGACAGATCAGCCGCAGCCGGCACGCCTGCGAAGAACCCGACCAGCGGATCGTGATCCGCAAGACGCGTCGGCGTCGCATTGTTGTTGCGCTCGGTTTCAGCGAAGTCGGCATTGATGCGCGGATGCTCGACGCGGCGCGTGGAGGTGGCCGCGATCATCGCCTGGTTCACCAGCAGGTGATCCAGGCTCTGCGCGTTGCCGCCGAACACGAAGGAGTAGCGCTGGTCGGGACTGTCGAGCAGCAGCGAGAAATCCGGGTTCACCAGATCAATGCCGTCACCGGGTACCGCGGTCTGGTCATCGGGCGTCGGCGTGCCGGCAATGACACCCATCGAGTCGACGAGACCATCGTTGAACTCGAAGGCGTTGAAATCGCCGATCAGCGCGATGCGCTCGCTGGCATTCGCCGTCTGGCGCGCCTGCACGAGATTGGCCAGATCTTCAGCCTGCGCCTGGCGCTTGGCACGCACGCGCGCGCCTGACGTGGCCCAGCCGTTAGAACCCGCTGACGGGTCCTCGACACCGTTGAGCGAACGCATATGGTTGTTGATAACCGTCAGCGGGAAACTGCCGCCGCCGGCGCTGTTGATCACGGCGTCGAGCCGCAGTGGCGGACGGTCGTTGAGAATGCTGGTGCTGCTGTCGGGATTGACGAGCACGCTCGCCGCCAGTTCCTGCACCACCGCATTCACCGTGACGCGCGGCGTCGCTCCCACCACCGGCGCGGTCTTGACCAGGAAACCGACATCGATGCCGCCGACGTCGTTGCCCTCGATGAGATACGCCTGGTACATCGGGTCGGGCTGCGACGCGGCCACGGCATCGCTGCTGATGCGCGCGGCGAGAGACTGCAATGTCGACAGATTCTCGACTTCCACCACACCGAGAATGTCCGGGGTGCGCAGGAAGTTGCGGATGCCC